>CAIRMR010000209.1 GCA_903879715.1 uncultured Bacteroidales bacterium | reverse complement strand
TAACAGCTATGGAGATAGCAACAGCTTTAATCAATCGTGTGCTCATTTTTCAGCATGCTATGATTTCACGTCTCCAGATACTGCCAACCAAAAGGGTTTTCATTGATTTGCGACTCTGAGTTTAACAGCAGACCCTAAATAAAAATGAGTAAGATGTGAGTAACCTAGCGAAGCGATTTCATTAACACCTTTGAAATCAATTAAGCCGTTAATAATTCCATCTGACCTTTAAAAAACAAATTAATAACAGATGAAAAATTACATACTCGTATTCCTGATTCTTCTCATGATCAAATTTTCGGCATTCTCTCAAATAGTAATTAATGAGGTGCAAACATCTAATAAGCAAACTCTTGCTGATGAAGACGGCGATTTTGAAGACTGGATTGAATTTTACAATTCCGGAAATAGTGCTGTTAACCTCTATAATTATGGACTTTCGGATGATCCAGCCAACTTGTTCAAATGGAGATTTCCGGCAGTAACAATTGGACCTAAGGATTATATCCTGGTTTTTGCCTCAGGTAAAAACAGAAAACCGGCTTTTAATCATTGGGAAACAGCTGTTTTTGCTCAGGACGAATGGCGATATTTTGTTGGGACGCAAAATCCACCTTCAGGCTGGAACCAACAAGGATTCGATGCTTCTGCATGGCTTTCAGGTCCCGGGGGAATTGGTTACGGGGATAATGATGATGCTACAGTTATCGCGCCAGCTATTTCCATATTCATGCGAAGAGAGTTTCCTGTTTCAGATGTTTCGCAGATAGGACCTTCTTTGTTAAGCATGGATTTTGATGATGGATTTATAGCTTACCTGAACGGAACTGAAATTGCCCGAGCTAATATGAATGGGATTCTTCCTGCTTTCAGCGCGTTCTCAATTACTGATCATGAGGCTGCAATGTATCAGGGTGGAACACCTGCTCATTTTGCTGTTGACACGGCACTGCTGAAAACATTGTTGATTAATGGTACCAACGTTTTGTCCGTAGAGGTTCATAATGCCTATAAGGAATCTTCCGATTTGTCGTCAATTCCTTTTCTTTCATTCGGAATCAAAAGCAATCAAAAGGTCTTCAAACCAGTTCCTGTGTGGTTTCCACAAAATATGAGCGGCAATCTTCATTCAAATTTCAAACTTAAGAGTGGTGAACCCGTTTTTCTGACTTTCCCGTCAGGCACTGTAGCAGATAAACAGAATATTTCATTTAATGATATTGACTACTCTCAGTGTCGTATACCTGATGGATCTTCAGGCTGGAGTATTGTAAAATCTCCGACTCCTCGTAAAACCAATAATAGTTCATTGTTTTATTCAGGTTATACTGAGCGCCCGAATGCAGATATTGCTCCCGGGTTTTATAAAATAGGGCAGAAGGTTTCACTGAGTAGTCCGAATCCGGGAAGTGATATACATTATACGCTTGATGGGAAAACTCCTGAAGAATCAGATCTGATTTATACCCAACCCATTTCAATAGACACTTCTGTTGTTCTGAGAGCCCGTTGTTTTGGCCCTACCGGATTTTTGCCGGGAAAGATTCTGACAATTACTTATATAATTGGATCCCGAAGCTATAAACTACCTGTTGTCTCGGTGACAACAGACCCTGATAATTTGTGGGATTACTACACGGGTATTTACGCTACAGGTCCTAATGCGGAAACTACCTATCCGTATTTTGGCGCTAATTTCTGGCAAGACTGGGATAGAGATGCCCACATTGAATATTTCAGTCCGATGGGGCCGGAACAATTCGCATTTGATGCCGGAATCAGCATTCATGGAGGATGGTCGCAGGCTTGTGTTCAGAAAAGCTTTAATGTTAAAACGCAAGGCTATTTCGATAGTTCAGAAATCAAATATAAGTTATTCGGCGATAAACCCATTTCCGATTTTAAAAGCTTTATTCTCCGGAATGCTGGTAACGACTGGATGAACACCCATATACGCGATGCGTTGATGCAACGCATTATGAAAAATACATCAGTTGATTATATGGCTTATGCGCCTTCAGTTGTATATCTCAATGGACAATATTGGGGGATTTACAATATCAGGGAACGCAATAATAAGGATTTTATTGAGGAGAATCATGGCGTTAATGCTGACAGCCTTGATGTGATTGTGAATGACGGAGAGGTATCTGATGGAGATGACAAGGCGTTCTGGCAGATGGTTAACTATATTAAAACTAACGACATGTCAGTTAAGCTAAATTATGAAGTAGCCAGTGCGATGTGGGATATGCCAGGTTATGTCGATTATTTTATAGCGGAGACATACTATATAAATGATGACTGGATTGGCGATTGGACAAACAATGTTAAATTATGGCGGCAGCGTAAAGCCGGAGCAAAATGGAATTATATGCTCTGGGATGTTGATTTTGGGTTAGGACTTTATGATAAGAATGCTGATAGGAACAAACTTGCCAGCACAATCAATCCTGTTTCACAAACGCCGCATTCGGATATTTTTCGCCAATTCCTGGGAAACGCTGAATTCAAAAAACACTTTATTAACAGGTATGCTGACCTGATCAATACTATTTTTCTGCCTTCCAGCATAAATTCACAGATAAAGCTGATGGCTGATTCTATAGCTGAAGAGTTTCCTTTTGCTGCGAAGCGTTGGGATAATGTTTCAAATAGTTCGCAGTGGTTGGGTAACATTAATTCTATGAAGTCCTTCATTAGTAGCCGCCCCAATTATGCCCGTAAGCACATAAATACTACTTTTAGCCTGAATGGACTTATCCCGGTTACCTTAGCAGTATCTCCGCAAAATTCAGGCGAAATAAAGATAAATACTATTTATCCCGGAGTTTTTCCCTGGACAGGTACTTATTTTAATGGTAACCCAATCACTATTACTGCAATAGCAAAACCCGGATTCAAGTTTTTATATTGGTTATCAAATACTTATCTGACTTCAGATACAAGTCGGAGCCTCACCATCAATCTTGATCATTCCGATACTTTTCAGGCTGTTTTTACAGGATGGAATGCTCTGCCTACTGCTGAAATATCAGAAGTGAATTACCACAGTGATTCCACGCGGAATTCAGGAGATTGGCTTGAGGTTCATAATTACGGCAATATTTCGGTTGATTTATCTGACTGGCATCTGACTGATTCAAAATTTTATAACGATTTCACTTTTCCCACAGGTACAACCTTGCCGATAGATGGTTATATGGTAATTGCAGAAGATACCAGCCTTTTTAAAAGCAGTTATCCGGGCATAGCTTGCATGGGACCATTGGGATTCGGATTAAGCAACAAACAGGATAATATCAAATTGCTTGATCTCCATAGTGATACTATTGTTTCTTTTGTTTACTACGACTCTATAGCAGGTCTTGAAACAGCTGATGGAATGGGAAGAACACTTGAATTGCGTCAAGGAAGTTCGAATTTTAACGATCCTGCCAGTTGGTTTGCCGGGTGCATGGGAGGTTCTCCTGGTGAAGCCTACCATGCTTGTGACGACAATGTTCTGTTTTCAGAAATCAACTATAATTCTGCAGTCTCTGCCGATGCTGGCGATTGGGTTGAGTTATTTAATCACGGATCAAACTCAATTGACGTATCAGGATGGAAATTCAGTGACAGCGAAAACCTGCATTTGTTTTCGATTCCAACAGGAACCATAATTCCGCCAGGTGAGTATTTGGTATTATACGGAGATAAAGCAAAATTTGAATCAACATTTCCTTATACTATAAACAAAGCCGGCCCGTTCAATTTCGGATTAAGCGGATCAGGAGAAGCTATCAGGCTATTTGATAAAACCGGGAAACTTCGGTTCTCAGTAATATACAATGATGATCCCCCATGGCCTAAGACTCCTGATGGACAAGGATATACTCTTGAGCTTGC
This sequence comes from uncultured Bacteroidales bacterium, assembly GCA_903879715.1. Lineage (GTDB taxonomy): Bacteria > Bacteroidota > Bacteroidia > Bacteroidales > UBA4417 > UBA4417. The sequence continues at coordinate 73,967 of CAIRMR010000209.1, read as the reverse complement.
TGATGAAGTTGGTTATATGTGCGATGGATTAAACTGGTTCGCCGGATGTCCTGATGGATCACCGGGTACAGCGTATAGTTATCCCTGTTTGACGGGTATAAATGAATTGGACAAGAAATATTTTTCAGTATCTCCAAATCCTGCTACCACCGAGGTGTATATTCTTCAAAATGGAAACAATGCAGAGAAAGCCGATATTCATCTAAGTGATGCTTTGGGACGGATCGTACTTGTAAAACAGGTGAATTTTGGCGGGATGCCTGCTGCCAGGATTTCGCTAGAAGGGATAAATAATGGAATTTATCATGTGACTATCACATCTGACAATAATAAACCACCACAGGTAATAAAGATTATTGTTACAAAATAATCCTTTCTTATTAGTCACTACTTTAAACAGAAAACCTGGCAAATAATTAATCTGCCAGGTTTTCTAATGTTTATATATCAGAGTTTTTACTGATCTTTTATAGGGAATATATCTTTTATCTGTATTCCTTCACTTCCACCTCACCTTTCAGCACCATTAATCCATTCATAGCTAAAGCGCGCATTTCGTCCTCACCGGGATAAATATAAACAGGTGCAAATTTATAAACTCTTTCTATTATCAGGTTGGTGATCCATTTGCTGTGCGCGACTCCCCCGGTAAGGAGAATAGCGTCTACTTCACCTTTAAGCACAGGAACCATGGAACCGATACTTTTGGCTACCTGGTAGGCCAGTGCTTCGAGAATAAATTTGGCCTGTTCATCGCCCGCATGAGCACGTTGTTCGGCTTCGTAAGCGCTGTTGGTGCCAAGGTGAGCCACTATTCCACCATTGCCGACAACCATTTTAATCACTTCTTTTTCCTCGTATTGTCCGCTGAAGCAGAATCGCACCAGGTCGCCGGTAGGTAAAGTACCGCTACGCTCTGGCGAAAAAGGACCTTCGCCGTCGAGTCCCTGGTTTACGTCTATAACCCGTCCTTTGTGATGTGCGCCAATTGTGATGCCCCCTCCCATATGAACAATGATCAGGTTCATATCTTCATAGTTTTTCATGATGCTTTTTGCATGCTGACGAGCTATGGATTTCTGGTTAAGTGCGTGGAAAATCGAAATACGTTTAAAAAGCGGATGCCCGGAAACCCGGGCAATCTCATCCAATTCGTCAACAACAACAGGATCGGCAATATAAGCTTTGGCATCGGGTAATGAGCGGGCAATATCGTCAGCTATTAATCCGCCAAGGTTACTGGCATGTTCTTTTATAGGATGATCAAAAAGGTCCGATTTCATGGCTTCATTCACCAGGTATACGCCTGAACAAATGGGTTTTAGCATTCCGCCACGACCAACAACAGCCTGAATTTTGTCAAGCTGTATATCGGCTTCTTCCAGTTCTTTGTATATGATTTCCTTGCGAAAATGGAATTGATCAGCCACATGTTCAAACTGTGCGAGGACCTCACTGGGATGCGTAATATTCTTAACAAAGACCGGGTTCATATTCTGATAAACCGCAATTTTTGTTGAAGTTGAACCCGGATTGATGGCCAGTATGCGAAAGTCTTCCATATTTGAAGTAGTTAATGGTTAATAGAAAATGGAAAATGGTTAATAGAGGCAATGAGCAGTGTTATTCAAACTTTGGGTTCTCACCATTTTCTATTAACTATTTTCTATTAACTTTTCACTTTATAAGTAATCAATTTGCAGTAAAACCAAGGAAACTTACGCCATCAATGCAGCCAGCGCAATCGAATACGTTTTCGTCAGCGCACTGTCGCCGCGCGAAGTAAGTACACAAGGAACACGTGCACCGGCAACATAAGCAGCCAGTTCAGCACCGGCTAATTTTGTGCCGCCTTTGAAGAATACATTGCCTGATTCGATATTCGGGAAAAGCAAACAATCAGCATCACCAGCTACCGGGCCTGTTACTTTCTTGATCTGGACGGATTCCATATCAATGGCGGCATCAAGCGAAAGAGGCCCATCAACAACGCAACCAGGAATTTGTCCGCGATCACTCATTTTAGCAAGAATTGCACCTTCAACACAAGCCGGCATGCCAGCAAGCATTTGCTCCGTAGCTGCAATCGCGGCTACTTTAGGCTTTTCAACACCAATGGCTTTTGCGACAGCAACCAGGTAAGCGACCATTTTTATTTTTTGTTTCAGATCGGGCTGAGGAATAATTGCAACATCAGCAATAGTGAGCAGTTTATGATAAGCAGGGAATTCCATTACTGTAACATGCGAAAGAACAGCTCCTTCGTTGGTGATTCCTGCGGCTTTATTCAAAATGGCGCGCATATACTTATCCGTACTCAGTGAGCCTTTCATAAGCAAGCCCGCTTTGCCGTCATTGATAAGTTTAACCGCCAGTGATGCAGCTTTTAATTCATTTGGCTCGTTCAGGATTTCAAATTTGGATGCATCCATATGATGCTCCAGGCAAATTTCTTTGATGAAAGCTTCGTTACCGGTAAGGGTAGCGTCGACTATTCCTTTTTCAACTGCTGAATATACAGCCTCGATGGTGTGCGGGTCGTTTGCAAAAGCAACGGAAATACGTTTCTTGGGTTTGCTTTTCAACAAATCAAACATCTGTTCTAATTTTGTAATGGCCATATGCCCTCCTGTATTAAGTGTTGTTATCGTGATAACACGTAAAAGAATAAATAATTCAAATTTTGGGCTGCAAAATTAGTCAATTCCCCCCTCATTTCCGAAGGATAACGTATAGTTTTATTGCTATTTAGAATATATATAAGTAAGAAGGATTCAACGCTTTAAAACTTTGTTTTCCCCCCTGGCATTTTATTTTGTGAAGAGGGAAAAAGTATCTATGAGAGATCTTTCAAATTAAGATCCGATCCATATTGATTGGGTTTCCATCAAAATGACATCCCTTATTTTGTATAGAAATCAAGCATTTTCTGAATAGCAGCAGTGCATACCGGGCAGAATTCATTTCCTCTGAATGTACGCATCAGGCAATCCGGAGTAGGACGGTAAACGCCTTTTGCCACATATCCTCCACCTTCGTAAACACCTAATTTCATATCTGAGCCGTTTTCAATCGGTGTTGGAACAGGTGTATTTGCAGGAAGCATTCCTTTCCACTTGGTTTCGAATTTAACCAAAGTGGTAATATTAGGTTCCCAGGGTTCGAGATTGAGCGGGTACATATCATTGAAAGATGTTGATCCGTCGTCATATTCATCAGCTAGTGCCGCAAATCCATGCCCGAATTCGTGCACAAATATTTTAGCTGAAGACGCATTGCTGTTCACCGAACAGTTATAAAAATTATAAATGGCACCACCGCCATATTTTGTGGTGTTCACCAATATATAAATCTGGTCATAAGGCGCATTTGCGGCCAGGTTCCGGACCGATTTATTATCGTATGTCATAAGATAACGTTCCGAATCGAAAGTGTAAAAGGAACTGTTCATGATGGTGTTTTTCCAGACTTTGTCGCCGGGAACATCCGTTCCACTTTCAGTTGATGGAGCCAGCACTGCACGGATATTAAATTTATCCCGGTTTTTTGCGTAAGGTTCGAATGTAAAAAGCCCGGCGGTGAATTTATCGCAATCAGCTTTAAACTTATTCATTTCAGCGGCAGAGTAGCCTTCAGGTAAAATCACAATATCAACTTTCTTAGCCGGATCGCCTGATATCAAAGCATCATAAACCGGGAAAGCCATTTGTCTTTCAGTCGATATGAAATAATTCTTAACCTCAATGGTGTATTCAAATTTCTTTTCATAAACGCCCATAAAATTCCGGCTGTAAACCTCAATACGGATATCGTTTTTCGGGAAAGGCATTACCGCGGTTTCTGTAAATGTGCGGCTGGTATGTTTAGCCTCCTCGGTAAATTGCCATTCATCAAAAAGCGCACAAAATCCGTGACTATAGATTAAAGTATTTGACTGAAGATCAAAAGCTTTAAAATAATACTCGCCGTAGTTTAATGTGTCGATAAGAGTTACCTGCGAGCCTCCCCAGAAAGGTTCGGATTTCACCTGGTCAATTGAGTAAATCTCACTTGTGCTATTGCCTGTATGAAAGTAATCGACACGCAGGGATTTGTTTACAAACCAGTCGTCGAATGATGCAAAGGATTGAAAAGACGCAACAAGGAACAGAATAGGAAGGAGTAATTTTTTCATAGAAATTGATTGTTATCTGACATGTCAAAAGTATAAAATGTATTGAGACTGTGAATGCTTTTTAATTGAATTAATCATTTGATTAGAAATGTGATCGTAACCATATTTATTTTCATTTAAATTCTTAAATGTTCAACAGATTAAATACTAACCAGAATAATACTGTAAACAAATTTCACTGTTTGGCTGTTACATTTATCTTCTTTAAAGATTTAGTATTAGCTGCTCATATTATCAATATCTGGTGAAATTCTATAATTACTTGCTTAAGATTGCGTTGAACCCAGAGGAATTGAGCTTGACTAGATATGAGTGGTAAGCTAAAGCCTGATAATCATAAACTAAAAACGTAAAAAATGAAAAAAACTCTACTTTTTATCGTGCTGGCTTCATACGGATTTGCAGGTTTCAGCACTACCTTTACAATTAACAATTCGGGAACGGCATTCACCCCGGCAACAACAACCATAACAGCTGGAGATATTGTGAATTTTAGCCTTGGCAGTAGTCATAACGCTGTTGAAGTAAGCCAGGCAACATGGGATGCCAATGGGACGGCTCCTCTTTCCGGCGGATTTTCTCTGCCTTTTGGCGGAGGCACGGTGCCGGTTGATAAGCTTACGGCAGGAATTCATTATTATGTTTGTACACCACATGCCGGATTTGGCATGAAAGGAACCATAACTGTTTTGGCTCCGACAGGAATAGCAGAGAATACCGTTAAAAGTGGCATTTCAATCTATCCAAATCCTTCAAACGGGAGCTTTCAGCTGAGACTGGATAATTCCCTTTCGGTAAAAACGTATGACCTGGGAATTTATACTGAGCAGGGGAAAAGGATTTTTTCGAAATCAATTTTCCGGCAACAATCCACTTCCAGTATCGAAATTGCTGATCTCCCAAAAGGAGTTTATTTTTTGAGACTTATTGGCGGGAAAGATAGTTATTACAGGAAGATTATAGTTCAGTAAACGAATCTGCCTGGTTCAGGGGAATATTTACATTGAGATGTCATGGTTTCAATAAAAAACAAGCCATGATTTATTGTGTAAATAGTTAAACTGCAACTCGATGTGCAAAATCATAAATTAATTAAACTAATACTGTAAAAAGGATTTTAATGTCAATACAGAATAAATCAAATACCAGCTCGGAAGAACGTTGGGTAAAGATAATAGCACCTTACAGAAACGGGGATAATCTGCATAGCTGGTGGCAGATTATAAACACTTTCGTACCTTATGTGATAGTGTGGGTACTGATGGTTATTAGTTTATCCTACAGCTATTGGATAACATTGCCGTTGATTCTGATATCGTCCGGTTTCCTGGTGAGGTTGTTTATTATCTTCCACGATTGCGGACACGGCTCCTTTTTTAATTCCAAAAGACTTAGCGAAACGGTAGGATTTATAATCGGGGTGCTCACTTTTACACCTTATCATCACTGGCATAATTCTCATCTTACCCACCACCGGACTGTTGGCAATCTTGACAAGCGTGGAATTGGGGATGTGTGGACTCTCACAGTTGACGAATACCTCGCTCTGCCAAGAAGGAAGCAACTGGCTTATCGCATTTTCCGTAATGCCTTTATTATGTTCGGACTTGGCGCCGGCTTGATGTTTCTTATTGGAAACCGTTTCACACGGAAGACTTTTTCTGGAAAGGAGAAGTTAAGTGTTTATGCGACCAATGCAGGAATTGCTGTTTTAGCTACAATACTTTGCCTCACCATTGGCTGGAAGGCCTATTTGCTGATACAGTTGCCGGTAATGTATTTTGCCGCTATTGGCGGAGTCTATCTTTTTTACCTGCAGCACCAGTTCGATGGCACGCATTGGTACACAGGCCAGGACTGGGATTTCAAGACCGTGGCCTTGTATGGAAGCTCGTACTATAAACTTCCGGGAATTTTGCAATGGTTTTCGGGCAATATAGGGTTTCATCACATTCACCACCTGAGTTCAAAGATTCCAAATTACAGGCTTGAAAAATGTCACCGTGAAAACGAGCTTTTTAGCAGCATTAAACCAATTCCATTCCTGAAAGGATTCAAATATGTTCACCTCAAACTTTGGGACACCAAAGCAGGCAGACTGATACCGTTTAAGGATTTAAAAATGGTGTGATGAGATGTTCATTGCTTCTGTTAATATGCTGTAAAACAATTAACTGGCTGGATATATTCTGTAAATGTTATTAATAAATCAGCAAAGCAATAAATTCAACTTTATTGCTTTGTTTCGTTTTCCCGGCAGCTGTGATTAATGGGATCTAAAAGACAGTGGTATAATTTGTACATCAAATTAGATCTGAAAAGGCCCTGGTGTGTTTTTAATATTGGTAAATACCAAATGGGTTTTTATTTTGGATTAAGTATCATGCTGAAAAAGAATTTCATTTTTAATTTAGTAATGAAAGCAATTAATACCTTTATACCTTCAATTTCAAAGTTTAAACCTCTCCATTTATGAAACAAATTTCTTTGCTGATCTTGCTCTCTCTAATAGCGGTGTCGGCAGCATTTTCCGGCAAATATGATGATCTGATTAAAAAATCCGGTGATAAAAAAACTTTCCCGGGATCAAATGTGCTGGTTATTTTCGACAGCACCCATGTTGAAATGATGGAAACCGGCCTGAGTCACAATTACATTCATCGTTTATACAAAGTACTGACACCCGATGGTGCAAAAAGTTTGTCGGTTATTAAATTCGATTACGATCCGCTTTCTGCCTGGTCTGAAATACGTAAAGTTACTGTTTATCATACAGATGGAACGCAGACGACGATTGACACATCCCGTGTTTTGGATTATCCGCAGCCGGCCCGTGCCATTTACTGGGGTGCCCGCGAAAAGATGATTGAAATCGGGCGATTGGAACCGGGTGACGCGGTTGAAGTTTATTTGTACAGAAAAGGGTTTACATATGCGCTTCTGGGTGGAAGTGAAGATGATGAAAGATATATTCCTCCGATGAAAGGACATTTCTACGATATTGTTCCATTCTACAGCAACGATCCGATTCTGGTTAAGGTTTACCAGATTAACGTTCCTGATACAAAAGTACTCCAGTACGAAGTGTACAATGGAGAAGTAACATCCAAGATGTGGCGGAACGGCAACAAGTTTGTATATACATTTACAAAGAAGAGTATTCTTCCTTTCAAAGGTGAGCCACGCTCGGTAGATGCTTCGGATGTAGCTCCAAAATTGCTGATGAGTACCAGCCCCGACTGGAAATCGAAGAGTATCTGGTTTTATGGTGTTAACGAAGATTATAAAAGCTTTGAAGCCAACGATGCCATCAGGAAAAAGGTGAATGAATTGTTACGCAACGCACGCGACGAAAATGATTCCATAACCATACTTACTCACTGGGCAGGTGACGAAATCCGTTACCTTGGCGTTAGTATGGGCAAAGGAGAAGGATATACGCTTCACAGTGGCGAGATGAATTTTACCGATCGTTGCGGTGTTTGTAAAGATAAGGCCGGAATGCTTATCACCATGCTACGTGCTGCCGGTTTCGAAGCTTATCCGGCAATGACCATGGCCGGTTCACGGATCGACTATATTCCCGCCGATCAGTTTAATCATTGTGTTACTGTTGTTAAAAGCCGGAAGGATGGGATATATAAGTTGCTCGATCCAACCTGGGTTCCTTTTGTCCGCGAACTCTGGTCGAGTGCGGAGCAGCAACAGAATTACCTTATGGGTGTTCCCGAAGGTGCTGACCTGGGTGAAACACCGATCTCAAACCCGGAAAATCATTACCTGAAAATGACCGGAAAAACTAACATTTTAGCTGACGGAACACTCGAAGGTGAATATGAAGTTACAGCCGAAGGACAAACGGATGCTTCGATACGGGGAATGTTTACGCGTGCCTATATGGCCGACTGGGCTGCCAATGTCGAAAAAGAAGTACTTCGTGTTTCCCCGCTGGCGCAATTGGTTAAAGTAACTTATGATGATCCGTATAATTACCTGGCAGGGCCGATACTGATGCATTTCAAAATCAGAATTCCCGAATATGCCACAGTTGCAGGTGATGAACTGATTTTTACCCCGCTGCTTGCATCCGGTTTTATGAGAAGAGCAATGCCTCATACTGGTTTCGATACAGGTCTTGAAGAACGTAAATTCCCTTTTCGCGACCGCACATCTCATACCGTTGAAATGACCGAAAATATCACTTTACCGGGAATAAAGGAAATTATTTACAAACCCGAAGCCGCATCAGGTGAAGGCAGTGGGGCGCAGTTTCAGGGCATGATAAAGAGAGAAAATGCAACTTTAAAATTCACTTTCAGCGCATCCTTTCCGAAACGGATCTATCAACCCGAGGACTGGGATTCGTTCAGGAAAGCAGTAGCTTACCAGAATATGGTGGCCGCTGAACCAGTGATAGTTAAGGTTAAATAATTATTTACGATTTACGAATGACGAAGTACGATTGGGGAAGTATTTGGCTAAAATCGTAAATCGTACCTCGTAAATCGTATATCGCACCTCGAAAATCGTAAATCACACCTTGCAAATCGTAAATCGAACCTCGTAAATCGTAAATCACACCTTGCAAATCGTAAATCGAACCTCGTAAATCGCAAATCACACCTTGCAAATCGTAAATCGTAAATCGTAAATCGTACCTCGTAAATCGTACCTCGTAAATCGAACCTCGTAAATCGTAAATCACACCTTGCAAATCGTAAATCGTAAATCGTAAATCGTACCTCGTAAATCGTACCTCGTAAATCGTAAATCGTAAATCGTACCTCATAAATCATATTTCATAACACATTGATAGTTTCATAATTGCTACACCATGATACATAAAATATTGCTTCTTGCAGTAGGCCTTTTTGCAGGCTTCACAGTATTAGCTCAGGATGAAAAATCTGACGCTGTTTATCAGGAACAGACCAAAGAATATACACTGAATAAGGATGGTAGCTGGATCTATCATTATAGCCATAAACTCCTCCTGAACTCGTATTATGCATTTCATAATCTGTATGGCGAAGATTTTATCGTGTACGATCCTGCTTTTCAAAAACTGAAAATAAACCGCTCGGTAACTACAATGGCCGATGGGAAACAGGTTTCAACTCCTGATAATGCTTACAACGAATTATTGCCAGGCTTCGCGGCCAATGTTCCTGCATGGAACCGCCTTCGCGAAATGGTTGTAACTCACACAGCGCTTGAACGTGGTGCGACCATCGATTTTGATTATACGCTGACAACTGCCAAAGGTTATACCCCAGCTCTTATGGGCAATGAACAACTTTTGATGAATTCAGCTGTGAAGAAACTTACTTTTATTGTACATGTTCCATCCGGATCTTCGTTTAATTATGAGCAGTTCAGTATTCAGTCAAAACCATCTGTTGCAAAACATGGCAGCAAAACTACTTACACTTGGACCCTTAGCGATTTGCCGGCTGCTTTGCGCGAAGATTTCAGGCCAAAGGAACAGCAAAACAGGCCCAGAATTGTGTTTCTGGCAAGTGCAAAATCAGCAGATGCAATTGCAGGTTTTGCTACACAGGAAGCTTTTAAATGCGAAGTTTCAGCCAATGTAAAGGAAGAATCTGCAAGGTCTGTTTTGGGTCTTGACAAGCCTTTGCTGAAAGTTCTGAAACTTCAGGAAAAAACAGCTAACGAAATGAATACGTGGCAGGTGCCTTTGCAAAACTCAGGTTTTAAATTAAGAAATATTGCTGCTATATGGCTGAGCAATGGCGGTACCGAAGCTGAGAAAGCTGTCTTGCTTACTGGGATGCTCCGTTCGCAGAATATCCAGGCTGAACCTGTTGCCGTGGTTGCAGAAAGATTTTATTCCCCAAAAACAGTAAATCCTTCTTTGTTTGAACGATTTCTGGTTAAAGTGAGCCTGTCCGGAATGGAGCCGGTTTTTCTTTCACCAATCCAATCGGATCAACAGGATCTCAGATATACACTGGCCGGGAAAAGGATAGTTTCATTAGTTCCTGGTAAAATTCAACCTTCGGAGGTTATCGGCGAACCTAGAAATCTGCTTTCACTTTCAGGGAACCTCGAACTTGATGCAAATCTTAGCCTGAATGGTAAACTTAGCCTTGAACTTGGAGGAAGACTAAATCCATGGCTAAAATTGCAAAGGGACACAGCCCATGCTGTAACTATGGTTTCAGGAGCATTTGGAAATGGAATAGTGACAGATATTGTAAAAGGTAAAACAGATATTGATTTGTCGTCGTTCAGCTTCCAGGCTACTTCAGGGTCTTTTGCCACTGAAAAAGCAGGACATGTGTTTTTGAAATTACCTGCTTTGCCAACCGGTTCCGATAGCTGGCATATGACTGAGCTGGTGAGCAGCCGCGTTGAACCACTTGAAATCCCTTTCACTGTCATTGAATCGTATGATCTTTTTATAACTCTTCCGGAAGGAATGGAATTAGCTTCGCCGGCCGCCTCAGTCAAATTGAATAACGATGCTGGCAGTATTGAGATGTCAATTTCGGCCGAAGGAAGGCAATTACATATCGTGAAGAAGATCAATATCACGAATACAACGGTTCCGGTTGATAAATACGAAGCATTCCGGTCGATGATCAATACCTGGAATAGTAAAAAGTACAGGGAGGTGGTGTTGAAGAAAGGGAATTAAACAATCGTCCTTACCCGCTGACAAATCAATCAGGCTTTCAATACATTTTGTACTGTTAGCCTGATTTTTGTTTTATTAAATGAATTTTCCCGATATTTGATTTCGGAAAAGCATTTTTATTATCATATCTTGAATATTACTTTAATGGTTAAAATGACTCTAATAATGTGTAAATGTAAAATTCTAAAACATTAAAATTATGGCTGGAACATTTTCGCAAATTTACATTCAGGTTGTATTTGCAGTAAAAGGGCGGGAAAATCTTTTGCAGAAACCATGGAGGGATGAGGTTTTCAAATATATGTCAGGAATAATCAAAGAGAAGGGACAAAAGCCAATCATTGTTAACGGTGTGGAAGACCATGTTCATTTGTTTATTGGATTAAAGCCTTCCATGTGTCTTTCGGACCTGGTAAGAGATGTTAAAAACAACACAACTAATTTTATTAATGATAAAAAGCTGACTAAAAAGAAGTTCTTCTGGCAGGAAGGTTTTGGCGCTTTTTCATATTCGCATTCGCATATTGATAATGTTTATAAATATATTTTGAACCAGGAAGAACATCATAGGAAGCAAACCTTTAAAGCTGAATATCTTGAATACCTCGAAAAACTTGAAATTGAACATGATGAAAAATATCTGTTTGAATGGATAGATTGATTTTCCAAATGATCATGTCACCCCTTCGGGTTAAAATCCCTTTTAAAACGGGATTTCCAGAATTATGTCATCCCTTCGGGATTAGAAGGATAGAAATTTTCTAATCTCTTAGCGGTTAGTTCCACGCAGGTTTGCTGCGTGAAAATTAGTTTTCAAGTAATACCCCGAAGTCTCTGATTGGTGGCATTTTGTTATGCAAACCACTTGAGCACAGTATTATCTCACATCTTTGGGTTTAAAACAGTTTTATCATTATAGAATACTAAGGGATTGTATCTAATCCGTTCAATTGAAGAATTGGAAAACAGATATATTCCACAGATTTCAAAGATTTCATGGTAGATTGATCGTTTTAAAGTTAACCCCGAAGGGGTGAAATGATTTTAGCCAAAAAAATCATTATTCAAACAAACCCCGAAGGGGTGATATAAATAATTCCAGTTGTATGATTAAAAGATGGAAATTCAAAAAATCGGCGAATTTGTATAAAAGGGGAATTAGACAATCGTCCTCCCCAATTGCCCGCCATCAATCAAATTGGCGATACGTTTGGCATTCATAAACTGTTTCTGTAGATCGATGGAAATATCATCCGTTTCAGCCGTTTTAATCTTTTCGAGCAACTCTTTCAGGATTTGACGAACACGTTTCGATTTAAACGATAATATAGAATTCGGAATCAGAAAATCAAGAACTTCATGCTCCTGCAACAAACGTATTTTACGTTTTTCCCAGTTTGGACTGAAGGTGTATTTTGTAGCAATAAGGTCAATCACCGGACCTGAAATCGTATTATCAGGATGGTTGGTAAGCTTGCGGTAATCAATATCCGGGTTGTTCTTGAGTTCAGTTACACAGGTATTAAAAATTTGCTGATACTGCGCATTGCTGAAATCAAGTTCATCTGCGGTAATATCGTTAATAATAAAGCTGGCAGCTTTTACCTTATTTTTCACTGGTTCGCCGGTTTCAGGGTCCGGATAATTAGTTTCTATTTCAACATCACCAAAAAGCAACAACTGACGGATAATTTCCCGCTCTATATCATCAGTACTGAGTTCATCAAACGATTCCTGCTGCTGTTCGGCTGGCTCCGGAGCAAAAAGGTTGTCGAGTTCTTCGGCTTCTGTAGGGGCGACACCGGATTTCTGTGTGAATTTCTTCCTGAGCAGTTTGTTAAGTTCATTCAGAATAGCACGTTCGTCCATCTGCATGCGGTCGGCACTTTCCTTTACGTATGCAAGGCGTGTAAGCTGATCGGGGATAAGCGAAATGCTCTCGATAAAATCTTTTAGTACTGCAACCCTTTTTAAAGGATCACGACCGGTTTCACTTAGCAGCAGGTCTATTTTGAAATGAATAAAATCCTTGGCATTCTGCTGGATAAACTCCTGTACTTCGGCACCACGGCGAGTTCGTGCGTATGAATCAGGATCTTCGCCATCTGGAAACAGAACGACTTTCACATTCATTCCCTGTTCCAGGATCATATCAATTCCGCGAAACGAAGCCTTTATTCCGGCAGGATCGCCATCGTAAAGTATAGTGATATTGGGGGTGTAACGTTTTATCAGCCTGATCTGATCAACGGTAAGCGAAGTGCCTGAAGAGGAAACCACATTCTGCACCCCGGCGCGGTACATCGAAATTACATCGGTATATCCTTCGACAAGGAAACACATGTCGTTGGCGGCAATGGCATGTTTGGCGAAAGAAATTCCGTAGAGAACCTTACTCTTGTTGTAAATCTCGCTTTCAGGGGAATTGACGTATTTCGGCCGGGTTTTATCCGAAGTCATAATACGTCCGCCAAAACCAATTACACGCCCGGCCTGGCTGTGAATGGGGAACATCACACGTCCACGAAAGCGATCATAAAGGCGGTCATCTTTTTTAATACTCAGGCCTGATTTTTCGAGCATATCAGCGCTGAAGCCATTTTTAAGAGCTTCTTTGCTCAAGGAATCCCATACTTCAGGACTGTAACCCAACTGGAATTCACGGATAGTCTCATCGCTGAAACTTCGGCCATGGAAGTACGATAAGCCGACGGAAAGTCCTTCATCAGTATTAAAAAGCTGATCGGCAAAGAATTTGGCTGCAAAATCAACTATAGCCATCAATCCTTCGCGGGCTGATTTTTCAGCAAGCTGTTCGGCGGTTTCTGCTTCTTCCTGTATTTCGATATTGTATTTTTTTGCGAGGTAACGGAGTGCTTCAGGGTAGGTAAATTTTTCGTGTTCCATCACGAAATTCACTGAATTGCCAGCTTTCCCGCATCCAAAGCATTTGTAAATTCCCTTGGTTGGCGACACATGAAACGAAGGTGTTCGCTCATTATGAAAAGGGCACAAACCTGTAAAATTGCCTCCGCGACGTTTCAGTGCCACGAAATCAGCGACAACTTCCTCCACACGGGCGGCATCAAAAATCTGCGATATGGTATCGTGAGGAATCAAAATTCAGGGATTGTTTGGGTAATGCAAAATAACGGAAAAAAAGGGTTGAAAGGGAGTGATTGTAATGTTTTAATCACGGGGTGGATTGAAGTCACCTTGTGATTAAAAACAACATCGTTCCAACATCTACCGGCGGCCCATCGTACAACTCAATAATTGATACTCCGGCACGCTCTGCGAACGACTGGATAATAGCTTGTTCTTTAAAGTATTTCGTGCTTCCGCAAATAAAAAGCATATTTTCATTCAATCCACAGGCACCGCCGAAAAAGCCTTGTTTAAATCCCTCAAGTTGAACATAAGCTGGATCAACAAAAAGGACTTCAAGGTTGAGCGGTTTCAGTGATTTCTCAATTCCGCGATCAGAAGTAATAAAAGTTTCGTTGGGCAAGGCGATCAGATTGCAGCGAACATACCCTTGTTTTGTTTGAATTATTTCAAGATCCTTATTTAGATTTTGGATTTCCGGGGTGCTGCAGGCTGGATTTTGAATTATATACTTTTCTGTAACCAGCGAATTAAACCGCGCTGTTTCTGGATATTCCTGCCCTACAGGCAAGGAACCTTTTCTATAATGGATTTTGTAATGATTCAGAATTGTAAAATACTTTTCCGGCAGGTTAGGTGCAACAAGTAACCCGGAAGGAGTGGGACAGAAAAAAATATCAGGATGCCCTGATATAGCCTCGTATGTGATGCCTTCGCTTGCAAATTCCACAATATCGCCAAAGGCTGTCAGTTTTTTTTTGGCAGCTACGGGCATTTTTCGGTCAAGCAGTATCAGCATGATATTCAAATCCTTTTAATTCAGCGCTTTCTTCAAATACTACTTTCCTGAAGCTTTCCAAAAGAATGGCTTTATTCATAGCCTTGTGACCGATAGCGGCATTACGCATTCCCGCAGCAACTGTTAGTGTGAGGATATTCCTTTTCATGTTTTCGAATACCATATTAGATAGAAGCCTTCGCCAGATTTCCGAAAAAACAAGTTCCCCAAAGGCTACATGAAAGGGGCCAGCTACAAGACTTGTGTTATCGAGCAGTCCTTCGGAGGGATGGAGGCCGATACGCAGGATTTTAACGTTAGCTTCAATAAACAGAGGCACAATATCAGCCACCCTCGAAATGGCTTCTTCCTGCGAAAGTGGTTGATATTTCCCTTCGAGATAAAGTTGTTCAAGTTCTGTTTCTTTAATAACCAAAGTCGGGTAAATACGCGTGCATTCGGCACCAAGCCGGATAATTTCCTTTGCCGTATAAATGGACCTTTCAGCAGTATCCCCCGGCAATCCGATCATCATCTGTAAGCCAAGGCTGAATCCATTTTCCCTGATCATTTGCGAAGCCTTATGAACCTGTGCGGCGCTATGACCACGACCAGAGAGTTTTAGTATTTCCTCATCCAATGATTGAGCTCCAAGTTCAATAGTTGAAACATGGTATTGTTTCAGCATCAATAGAATTTCCGTGCTGATATAATCCGGACGTGTAGAAATCCGGATTCCATTTATCCGGCCTGATTCAAAATAGGGCTGAACAGAATTTAGGTAAGCTTTCTGTTCTTCAACCTGGATTCCTGTGAAATTTCCTCCGAAAAATCCTATTTCCACATCGTTGCCATCAGGTATAGTTAGCAGGTGTTCGTCGACTTTAGCAACTACCTCATCAACCGAAGGCGCACATTCAGCCCCGGCAATACGATGCTGGTTGCAGAAAACGCAGCGGTTAGGGCAAGCTTCTTCCGGAATAAATACAGGGATTGTAAAGTGTCGTACTCTCATTGATTATAGAACTAAGCATAAATGCGACAATTATTGTCACTAATACTGTTTATTGATTTAAGAACAAGGATTAACGAATAGCGATTTAAGAAGTATCTGTAATCTGATGAATTCTTGAATACTTCCAAAATCAGTGATTTTTGGAGCCAAAATTAAACATCTGAAATTAGAAATCGTTAATCCTTGTTCTCATATCTTTTTAATCTTTTGTTTTTTTAGAGAACAAAAACTCTGTACACGGATAAAGATGTTTCAATTACAGCATAAAAAAACCGGGGAGAGATTAGCCCCGGGTGCAAGTAGTGTTGAAGGTGTAACAATATAGGAGAATTATACCTTACCGGCTTTCTTCTCTTTTTTTTCAAGTCTTTTTTCTTTTAAAGATTTGGCAGCAGGTTTCTTAACCTCTTTGTTTTCTTTATCCTTAGACTTTCCCATAGCTCAAAATTTTATTGGTTAAACAAGTAACAAATTTAGGCTATAATTTATTGCAAAGCAAAAGAAATATTTTTGGATAACCTCAATAAAAAAGAAATTAGAGGTCATTTGGTAAAAGTGTTGTACGTATCAGGTTTAATCTGCTGTTACAGATTAAATAATTTAAATCTATGGATTAACACGTACTTTTTATCTGTAAAATCTGTGGCATGTTATTGATAGCCAAAATTTGAACGAACTAATCAGTTACGAAACTCCGAATTCACAATTAATATATTTATTGATAATCAATTGCTTATCCGCTTTTTAACATTTTGATAAATTATGTCAACTTTAAAAACACACCTTGCTGGAATCATCAGATTATTATATTGAGGGTATGGGGCTTTACAAAAATCAGTACTGCACAGGAGATAAAACTATTTGTGATGTTGCAGATTGTTTTCAAAGAAAAAGGTGTTCGTTACACCTAAAGCGGCATTAGATATATGATATCTTCCCGATAAGCAATACAAAAGGTTCCCTGCCATGGCAATCGTGCCTTCATAAATTCTGTAACTTCGCAATTCCACTTTTAAACCTGATAAAAAATTTACTTGTGAAAAAATCCCTGCTTTTAGTCTTTTTATTGTCAGTCAGTATTTTCGCTTTCTGCCAAACCACTATTTTTGAGGAGTATTTTGACAGAGGAGTTATACCTGCTTCCTGGGCAACTATTGATCAGGATGGTGATACCTATAACTGGTTTGCTGATACCTGGGATAATCCCTTAGGTTTTACGGAAAGTTTTGTTATTTCCGAATCCTGGATAGATCCCAGCCCGCTGACACCTGAGAATTACCTTGTCTCTCCGCAAATTAACCTGACCGGGCTTACAGGAACAGTTCAACTGCGGTACACACTACAAGTTGGAGATGCAAATAACTTTGCGGAACATTATAAAGTTGCAGTATCAACTACAGGTAAGGAAGTTGCGGACTTTTCCGATATTGTGAAGGAAGAAACCTGTGTTGCGGAAGATTTTTATAATGTAGCCCCTTTTTGGCATAAAAGAACTGTTGACCTTACACCATTTATTGGTCAAAGTATTTATCTGACTTTCTGCCATTTCAATTGTACGGATATGTACAGGATTTATCTCGACTCAGTGCAGGTATTAAACGCTCCTGTGGTCAACATTGCTGATCGCGAACATTCCGATGTAACTATCATTCCGAATCCTGCAACCGATAAGATTAAAGTAACGGGAGCTTTTGTAAATGCTCAGGTACAATTGTATACAGCTGAGGGACGACTGGTATACCAATCAGCTAACGAAACGAAACTAACCAATATTAATGTTTCGCGTTTGGAAAACGGTTTGTATATCCTGAAGATTAACTCACATAAAGGAATTACAATAAAGAAAGTCACTATTTCACACTGATAAATATCCAAAAAACAGGCTGCTCAACCAAGCAGCCTGTTTTTTGTGATAATAGAATAAAAGAGTTGTATCCAAAGGAAAGTTGTGGGACTCGCACCACAATAAACTATTCCCTTACCGAATTATTTTTTCACAAGTTTTTGTGTGAACGATTTTGTTCCGTCATTAATTTCACCAACATACATACCACGTTTCAGGTTCGATACATTTAATCGTCCAACAACATCAGAAAAATCAGCCATCATTTCCCCCTGAGAATTATATATTTTCATTGTAGTGAGGGAGTTCGCCTTTCCAAAGGGAATATAGTCAGTTTCAGGATTAGGGTATGATGCTATTCTGTTAATACCCTGAAGGGCTGACACATTAATGGCAGACAAGCCATATTTCCATACGGATAAGTTACAAACCCTGTCTGATGCCCAATGTTCCAGGTTACCATCTTTATCCATATTTGGAAATGTGGGATACGAACAGACACCAAACTCATGAATTACAGTGATTGGATTGAATTCTGCATATACTAATGATTGGCGGCAAAGCCGGAATTATCAATATGCATATAGGTGATGCCCGCGATCCTTTCCACCCTTTACATGACATTGTTGCAAACAGCCGGATGGGATACAAACAGTTTGTTCCAACACATTGCAACCGCAACGACTATATTTTACAGTATACCAAGGAATATGGCAAAAAGGATATCTGGATATTACTACCAGTTCGCATCCCTATTATATGGATGAAGAAATTAAGCCCTCTGTGGCTTTAAAACTTCTGCTCGAAAGCGGAGTTCCAATCAAGCATATTACATTTACTTCGGATGTCTGCGGCTCATTTTCGGGATTTGATCCGGAATCCGGCAAGCTGATCAGGATTGAAATGGGCTTGCCTGATTCTATTCTCAGGAAAATTAAAGAAGCCGTTACCGAAGATGGAATTCCTTTGGAAATTGCATTACGGGTTGCTACATCGAACCCGGCCGATATTTTGAAACTGACTGGCAAAGGATATTTCCGGGAAAATCTTGGTGCTGATATACTGATCCTGGATGCTGATTTTAAGATTGTACACCTGATGGCGAACGGGAAGATGGTGAAGTAAGGGAATATGATTTAAAAATTCACCGCAAAGGCGCAAAGAAAATTTCGCAAAGAACGCGATGAATCACAATGACTTGATTTGCGTTCTTATTGTTTAACCCTTTGCGTCTTTGCAGTAAAAATAAAATTTCATTTTAGCCAAGGAAATTAATCCTTAATCTGCCCAATAAAACTCAGAATATCCTTCTGTAAATCAGAACTTCCTGAAATCATGTTGATAAAAGCACTCCCGATAATAGCCCCGTTTCCCAGTTTGCAGGCAGCTGAATAATCAGCTTTGTTTTTAATCCCAAATCCGATAATTAATGGATTCTTCAGATTCAGGCTCTGAATTTTCTTTATCGCTTCGGTTTGAATGGATGAATCGTTGCCGGTTGTGGTATTTCCTGAAACCAAATAAATAAAGGCTTTGCTGATTTGGTCGATTTCTTTGATACGCGCTTCCGAAGTGCTTGGTGTGATTAGAAATACAGGCGATACATCGAATTTATCGGCAATTGATTTGTGCTCCTCCAGGTATTCGTTTACCGGAAGATCGGGAATAATTATATGATGAACGCCGCCTTCGCTGCATTTCCTGTAAAAAGTCTCAATGCCACAAGCCAACAGGCTGTTCAGATAGCCCATCAGCAAATAAGGTTTCGTGATCTTATCCTTGACTTCTTTTAACTGGGCAAATAAAAGCTCCAGCGTCATCCCATTATTAAGCGCAATGGTGCTTGAGTGCTGAATAACCGGTCCGTCGGCCAAAGGATCGGAAAAAGGAATGCCAATTTCAATGAAATCGACATTTGAAGTATTCAAAATTGCCAGTATCTCCTTTGTGCTTTCCATTTTCGGAAATCCTGCCGTAAAAAAGACGGATAAGTTGTTGTTTTTATTGTTGAGTATGGTTTGCTGTAAAGTGCTCATGGTTTGTGTGTTTTATGGTTGAAGGTATGGTTAAAAAGGCTGGAAGACAGGAGTCCGAAGTCGGAAGCCAATCCCACGTAATTCTTAATTCATCTTTATCCGGGGATGGTTAAAAAGGCTGGAAGACAGGAGTCCGAAGTCGGAAGCCAATCCCACGTAATTCTTAATTCATCTTTATCCGGGGATGGTTAAAAAGGCTGGAAGATGGGAGTCCGAAGTCGGAAGCTGATCCTGCTGACATCTTAACCAGTTGTTTCTTATCTTTTAAATTTTAGAATGATTTAATTGTGTGCAAATGCTTAATTACTCTATCTACTCCGAATTCTTTCTTCCGTCTTCTGACTTCCGTCTTCCGTCTTCCGACTTCGGTCCTCGGTCTTCCATCTACAAAATGAACTTCAGATACGTCTCCATATCTTTATCGCCTCTTCCCGAAAGATTGATCACAACTACATCGCTTGGCTTGAACTTCATTTTTGGCAATAATGCAAAGGCGTGAGCCGATTCGAGCGCGGGAATAATTCCATCCAGGTGAATCAGTTCTTTAGCCGCATCCAGTGCTTCGCGGTCGGTAACGGCATAATAAGTAGCTTGCTTTGTTTCATGAAGATAAGCATGTAAAGGGCCGATTCCAGGATAATCCAAACCGGCGGAAATGCTGTATGGTTCAGTTATCTGGCCATCCTTGTTTTGCATCAGGTAGGTTTTCGCACCGTGAATTATCCCCACAGAACCAACCATTAAAGTAGCCGCTGTTTCGTGGGAATGAATGCCCATTCCAGCTGCTTCGGCACCGATGAGTTTAGTCTTTTTTGAACCCAGGAAATGATAGAATGCACCGGCGGCATTACTTCCTCCACCTACGCAAGCGATAACATAATCCGGTTCGGCATCGCCGGTTTGTTTCTTCAACTGGATTTTGATTTCCTTGCTGATAACAGATTGAAATTTGGCTACAATATCCGGATACGGGTGCGGGCCTACAACCGAACCAATAATGTAATGTGTATCATCTGCATGATTTATCCAATACCGGATGGCATCATTGGTGGCATCTTTCAGCGTTTTGGTTCCGCTAAGCGAAGGAATAACCGTGGCTCCCAGCATTTTCATTCGTGCTACATTGGGTGCCTGCCTTGCGATATCAGTTTCGCCCATAAAAACCACGCAGGATAAACCGAGTAAAGTGCAGGCCGTTGCAACTGCTACACCGTGCTGACCGGCACCGGTTTCGGCTACAATTTTCTGCTTGCCCATCATTTTGGCAAGCAAAGCCTGTCCCAAGGCATTGTTGATCTTGTGTGCGCCCGTATGGTTAAGGTCTTCGCGTTTCAGAAAGATCTTGGCTTTGTACTTAGCAGATAGAGCATCTGAAAAATAGAGTGGCGTTGGTCGCCCGACATAATCCTTAAGCAGTGTTTTAAACTGTTTCTGGAATTCGGTGGTCCGGATTATTCTTTCATAGTTTTTCTGCAGTTCGTCCACGTTATTAAATAGTAATTCGGGGATATAAGCGCCGCCAAATTTCCCGTAGTATCCTGGTTTTGATTGAGAATTAGATTTCATATGAAGTTTCCTGATTATACTTTAACGAGGTGATTTATCTTAATTTTTATTTTTACCACGGAGGCACGGAGAGCACGAAGAAACACGGAGTAAATCTCCATGAAAATCCGTGTAATCTGTGGTTTTGTGGTTTTGTTTTTCATTTGTAGTTTCCTGATTATACTTTACTGGGGTGAATGAATTTGTTTTTACCACGAAGGCGCGGAGGACACAAAGAAACACTTAGTAATACTCTGTGATAATCCGTGTAATCTTGTCTATGTGGTTAACTGTTTTTTCACTATTGTCCGCCATTCATTAATTTAATTAGCTGTCTTATTTTTTTTAGATCTTTTATTCCTGGCCGGATTTCAAACTTTGAGTTGATATCGATTCCGATCAATTTCCCGTGTTTTATCTTTTTGATTTCTTCAAAGTTTTCCAGGCTGATTCCTCCGCTCAAATAGAATGGTTTATCCAGAGTATATTCCTCCAGCCATTTCCAGTCGAAGGTTTTGCCGGTTCCGCCGTAATGTACACTTTGTGTGTCAAACAGAAAGAGATCGCAGGAGTTGTCGTATAATTTTGCTGTTTCAAACGAACTTTTATCCCTGATGGAAATAGTTTTGATTACTTCTGCTTTTCCCCTGAAATGATTACAAAACTCAGGCGATTCATCTCCATGCAACTGTATGCTGTCAAGATGATATTGGTCAATAATCTGTTCAATTTCGGCGATTTCGGCATTTACGAAAACACCGGTTTTTTTGATGTGATTCGGAATTGCTTTCAGCCCGTCTTCAATCAGTTTTCCATACACAAAGCGTTTCGATATGTGATAGAAGATAAATCCCAAACGATCAATTTTCAGGGTGATGAGGGCCAGGATATCTTCAGTGGTGGTTATTCCGCATACTTTTAACTCCATGGGGTTATTCCTCTTGTTTGTTAATTTGCTGAATGAATTCTGTGCAAGCTTTTCCAGGATCGGCATGTTTCATAAAATACGATCCGATCAAAAACCCATCGTATCCGAATTTCTTAAGTTCGAGCACAATTTCAGGATTCTCGATTCCACTTTCCGATATTTTAATAAAACCTGCAGGAATAAGCTTTGACATTGTTTTTGATGTAGCAATATCAATCTGCATGGTTTCGAGATTGCGGTTGTTAATGCCAATTACATCCACTTTTTCATAAACTTTTTCCAGTTCGTGCATGGCGTGAACTTCCAGAATAACTTCCATTCCAAGTTTGTGCGTCAAATCTGTAAACCTGGCAATTTCTTCTTTTGTTAAAATGGCCGCAATCAACAGAATAATATCGGCACCAATGGATTTAGCTTCAATAACCTGGTATTCATCGATCACAAAATCCTTGCGCAGAATCGGGATGGTTGTATTTCCCCTTGCAGCGGTCAGATCTGCGTTACAGCCACCAAAAAACTTATTATCCGTAAGCACCGATAACGCACTTGCTCCTGCCAGGGTGTACGCTGCTGCAAGGTTTTCTACATTGACGTCAGGATTAATAGCGCCTAAAGCAGGCGATTTTTTCTTTATTTCGGTAATAATACCGCTTTTATCCTTCCTTAAAATGTATTCCTTTAACGACGCACATTCCCTTTTGAAATAGTTGGACTTTTTAAGCAATTCCACCGAAACCAGTTGCTTATCTTCTCCTACCTGTTTACGCTTTTCCAGGACAATTTCTTGAAGTTTGTTCATGACTGATTCTGCATAATCCGGTTAAACAACTTAAACGCTTTTTTTGATTCAATACTTTCCGTACAAAGTGCAATGCATTCATCCAATGGTTTACTGGAATAGCATTGCAATGCGAATGCGCTGTTAACGATAACAACGTTTTTTTGTGCCTCCGAAGCTTCGTTTTTCAACACGGCACTGAATATTTTCGCTGCATCTTCAATGCTGTTCCCTGCACTGATTTCCTCAGGTTTTATAGTTTTGAAAGGAAGTTCATCAATTGGGATAACCTGTTCGCCGTTTCCGGAAGTAATCAAAACATCCGATGTTAAACTGATTTCATCGTAACCATCCAGCGAATTGACAAGATAATAGTGAGTGGTTCCGGTTTGCAGGAAGAAATTATAAAGTCGTGCAACTGAGCGGTTATAAACTCCAACATATTTAAACTCGGTTTCTGCCGGGTTTACAAGCGGTCCCATCAGGTTAAAGAGGGTGTTTGTTTTCAGTCCTCTCCGCACTGGTCCGACATTTTTAAGTGCCGGGTGAAAATTAGGCGCATGGATAAAGCAAAGGTTGTTCTTTTCAAGGTCATCCTGCAATTCCTGTTCAGTGGTTTTAAAGGTATATCCAAAATGTTTCAGAATATCCGAAGAACCCGATACGGAAGTAGCGGCAAAGTTTCCATGCTTGGCAACAGGTACACCCGAAGCTGCCAAAACAAAAGCCGAAAGCGTCGAAATATTAAACGTGTTTTTATTGTCACCTCCGGTGCCGCATACATCTATTGTTGGTTTTTGAAGTTTAACAGGGATGCAAAGGTTCATCAGCGCATTACGAAAACCGGTGAGTTCGTTCAGATCCATGATCCGGGTTTTGAAAAGGCCCAAAATAAACGCAACCTGGTGATCATTATACTGTTGTTCGCATAAGCCTTTCATCAAAAGTTCCGCTTCTGATACCGGGAGGTGATGTCCTGCGCTGAGTTTTAAATATATTTCGATCATTGTATCTCTTATTTTAATCTGTAGTATTATTTTTTTTGCCACGAAGGCACAAAGACGCAAAGGTTCACTAAAAATATTTTCAATTTATGACAGCTTTGTGAGTCTTTGTGAGTCTTAGTGCTTTCGTGTCTTTGTGGCATCTCTTACTTTTCAGAAAACTCACCATTTTCTATTAACCATTTTCCATTAACTATTAATCCAGTTCTTAATAATCTGCTCACCATACTCGGTTAGTATCGATTCCGGATGGAACTGCACTCCTTTTACATCATAACTTTTATGCCTTAAAGCCATCACACATTCTTCCACATCCAATGCAGTTACAATCAGGTCATCGGTAACGCTTTTGTAATCCACAGCCCAGGAATGATAGCGACCGGCAATAAATTTTTTCGGGCAATGGTCAAACAAAGGATCTTCGGCAATGATTTCAATATCAGTTGCAACTCCATGATAAACGGTATCGAGGTTTATAAGTTTAGCCCCGAATACTTCACCAATTGCCTGCAAACCCAGGCAAACACCCAATATGGACTTTTTTGAAGCATACATCCGGATGAGGTCATTCATAATGCCCGCGTTCACAGGAATTCCGGGTCCGGGCGAAAGGAGTATTTTATCAAATTCATTCACCTGTTCCAGCGTAATCTTATCATTTTTAAAGACTTCATATTCAATATCACTTGTTTTTTCAATTAACTGAACAAGGTTGTATGTGAAGCTGTCGTAATTATCAAGTACCAGTAATTTCATTTTGTAGTTTCTTTTAAGTTTTTTCGCGACAGTTAGCTTGTTTCCTTTTATAGTTTCGAAGCGACTTCTTCCGTCCTGGCTTTGGTTTTAAAAAGCGTATTTGCTTCTTTCAAGGCATTACGCAATCCATTTATTTTGTTAAATACTTCATTCAGTTCATTAACTTCCTGACTGCTTTGAACAATTCCGGCACCGGCCTGGTACACAAGCTGGTTGTTTTTGCTTAAAAAGGAACGGATGATGATTGCCTGGTTGAGTTCACTCTTCTGACCCACAAAGCCGATGGTTCCTCCATAAAATCCGCGGGCATCGTTTTCGAGCTCATCAATAAGCTGTATGGCGCGGTGTTTGGGCGCTCCCGATAAGGTTCCCGCCGGAAATGTACCGCTCAAAGTTTCGAAGGAGTTGAACTCGGGACGCAATTCGCCGCACACATTGCTCACCATATGAATTACATGGGAATAGAACTGAATCTGTTTATACGATCTCACATGAACGTTTTTCGAGTATTTGCTCAGGTCGTTCCGGGCCAGGTCGACAAGCATCACATGTTCCGCATTTTCCTTGGCATCGTTCAGCAATTCGGCTGATTTTACAATGTCGAAAGCATCATCCCCGGTGCGTTTGTAAGTGCCGGCAATCGGGTGAATTTCAGTAACGCCCTTGGTGATTTTCAACTGCGCTTCGGGCGATGAACCGAAAATCCTGAAATTTCCGGTATCAAAATAAAACAGGTAAGGCGAAGGATTTATTTTTTTCAAAGCTCTGTAAACATTAAAATCATCGCCTTTAAAACTTTGATAGAACCTGCGTGAAACAACCAACTGGAAAACATCGCCCAGTTTGCAGTGTTTCTTTGCCCTGGTAACTTTAAGCATAAAGTCCTCATCCGTGCAATTGCTGGTTTCGCCTCCGATAAGTTCAAAAGAGTAATTATTATGCTTGTGCAGATCAATCCGTTCAATCAGTAGTTCCAGGTTTTCAATGGCATCGTTCTCGGAATAAGCATGCGAATACATGCTAAGTTCGTTGGTAGCATGGTTAAACATCAAAACCAGTGAATACAGATGGTACAGCAGTTCCGGGATTTCGTTTGCGTTATTTCTCAGCTTCAATTCATGCGTATATTCAACAATATTGAATGAGCAATACCCGTATACGCCTTTGAAGTGTTCCGGCAATTCCTCGTCGAATTCAAATCTGGTTATGAAATTAGTAAAAGCAGTATTCAGTGATTGAGCATCCGCCGACAAGGTTTCTCTCGCAACTTCACCATTGATCTTTGTTTTCGACACTTTATTATGAATGCTGATGGTTGCTATCGGCTCGAAACATAAAAACGAATAATGGTTGCTTTTGCTGTTATAGTCTGAACTTTCGAGTAACATCGGCGCGCTGTATTCATCGCGCAAAGCAAGGAATAAGCTTACCGGCGTTTTAGTGTCGGAAAGGATCTGGTATGTTTTAGTGTGAATTTTCATAATACTGTTGTTAAATGTCAGGAAATAAAAAACCCGCTGTTTGATGTAAACAGCGGGTTATCTTAGTATAAGTTAACGCAAATAAATTAGCTGTCCACAACGTTTGTCGTAAAGTGCCACCAATTCATATTTGCGGATTGAGTTCTCATTTGTGTTGCAAAAATAATACATAATTTAATGGGATCAACAAAAAGGCAAGTTTTTGTTACATAATATTTTGATGTGCTGGAAACAAATCGGGATTTATGGAATTTTAAAAAGGCATAGATTGTGCTCGTTAAAATCGGATAGGATATATTTGTTCTCGTACTTTTTGATCAAAAAAAAACTAAGCGCAGCGACTCATGCGATGCACTGAGCCGGCCGAAGTGAGCCCCTTTAAAAATAAGCAATACATGAGTAACCTGGCGAACTTAGCGAACTTAGCGAAGCGATCTCATGAGCGAAGCGAATAACATAGCGGTCTCATAGCTTGTCCCGCTTTTTGCGGGAAGCGAAGCGAATAACATAGCGATTTCATTAACACCTTTGAAATCAATTAAGACGTTAATAACTAGCGAAGCGATCTCATTAACACCCGTAAAAATAAGCAAGCTGTTAATACTTCCATCTGACCCGTAAAAAATTAAAAAATATACAGATCAAACGAACATGACAAAATCAACCAATTTTGACTCACAGGCGGATGATATTATTTTGTCATTGAGTTCCATGTGACCCGTAAAATTTATAGTGAGCCTGCCGAACTAAATAAATAATAACACATGAAACAGAAATTTACCAGGGAGGAGACATTGAAATGATTTATTGTGTTGCTTGATTTATTGTTTTTCAATCAGCCTGTTGATAACATCCTTCATATCATTGAATTCATTTTCATCATACAGCCGGGTAAGGAAAACAATTTTGCCATTCTCATCTATAATCACATTGCGGGTGATACCAGCTTCTTTTTTGGCATACATCGAAAAAACCCTGGCCGCCGAATCCGGAGCCAAAGGATAGGAAATGTTCATTTTTTTTGCAAATGCCCTTACAACAGCCAGAGGTTCATCCCTATCAATCCCGACCAGAACAAAATCCTTTCCCTTCAGAGGTTGCCAGATTTCGTTTTCAATATGAGGCATTTCCTTTCGGCACACACCGCACCAGCTGGCAGTAAACTGAAGCATTATTACCTTGCCCCTGTTCTCAGAAAGCTTGAATATTTTGCCTTCTGTTGTGGTAAGTGTAAAATCCGGTGCAGTTTGCCCTGTTTTTACAATATAACCAGTGTCAGCCTCGTGCGAACAAAAGGTTGTGCCACAAAGCAGTAAAGCCATTAAAACAAGTCTGTTCATTTTAATAATATTTAATAAGTTGATAGCATTTTGCTTATTTTCTATGCAATTTTACGATTTTTACATCAGAATTAGATCAAATCGATAAAATAGTTTTCACCCCGGTTGGCGCACGTCCAATGCTATTAAGTTAAACATCAACTGATTTAAGAACAAGGATTAACGATTTGCGATTTAATATGGAAATCGTTGATGTAGTGTAACTTCGCAGATCAAAAATCGATGTTCCTTGTTCGATATTTAAAAGCAATATCCTTAACTAAACGACATTGGGGGCAAGTCTTCTTTCTTGACGCATGCCAGAAACATTTCCCTGTAACATTAATATTCAAATTAGTCAAAACGCAATTCTTTGCAGGATAAACTTCAGTTTCAATGCCCGATCTTTTTCTGCGGGATAGGCTGTTTTAATTATTTTGTATAATTTTCTGTTCCGCAAACGGTTGCGCTGAAATCCAGTATTTTATCTGGATAATTTTCTTATATCTTTGCGAAACAAAATCCTCCAAACCAATGAAAAAGATCCCGCTGCTTATTATCTGCTTATTTATACTCCGCGCTGCCTTTCCACAGGTAGCCATCGATCATGTGGAGCCTCCCTGCTGGTGGACCGACATGCGAAACAATTCCCTGCAACTGATGATCCATGGGAAAGATATTGGTAAAACAAAGCCTTCGTTCGAGTATAAAGGTGTTAGCCTGAAGGGCTCTGCAAGTACCGGCGCCGATTATTTATTTGTCGATCTTTCAATCGGCAGTTTTGCAAAACCCGGTACTATTACCATTTCGTTTAAAGAAAAGGACAGCTTATTAATTACTTATAAATACGAATTGAAAGCCCGCGCCAGAGAATCAGCCAGGCGGCAGGGATTCAACACATCGGATATGATGTATCTTATTATGCCCGATAGGTTTGCCAATGGCGATCCGAATAACGACGATATGCCAGGTATGCTCGAAAAGGCCGACCGCACCAACCCGAATGGCCGGCATGGCGGCGATATAAGAGGAATTTCGGATCACCTGGATTACCTGCAGAAACTTGGAGTTACAACCTTGTGGTGCACCCCCTTGCTCGAAAACAATTTGCCGTCGCACACCTACCACGGGTATGCAACAACGGATCTCTATAAAATTGATCCCCGTTTCGGCACCAACGACAGTTACCGCGAAATGATAGACGCTGCTCACAAAAGAGGAATTAAAGTAGTTATGGATATGGTTTTCAATCATTTCGGAACCAATTCGTACTGGATGAAAGATCTGCCTCAAAAAGACTGGGTGAACCAATGGCCTGAATATACGCGTTCCAACTACCGAGGAGGTGTAATTTCAGACCCTTACCGTTCACAGTATGATCAGAAGAAAATGTCGGACGGATGGTTCGATCACAGCATGGCTGATTTTAATCAGAAGAATCCTTATGTTGCCAAATACCTGATTCAAAACAGTATATGGTGGATTGAGTTCGCGGGCCTGGATGGTATCCGACAGGATACGTATCCCTATTCCGACAAGGATTTTATGGCTGAATGGATGAAAACCGTTCGTGAGGAATATCCTAATTTGAATACCGTTGGTGAGGCCTGGATCAATTATTCTGCCCAGGTTTCGTACTGGATGGATAATAAAACCAATAAAGATGGATATCGCTCTTATTTGTCTCATGTCTTTGATTTTCCCCTAATGGGCGCTATTCAGAAAGCTTTTACCGAAAATGAAGGCTGGGATACCGGCATGGCACGCTTATATGAATTGCTTTCACAGGATTTCCTGTACAGCGATCCTTCAAAGTTGATCACATTTGTCGATAACCACGATATTGAGCGCATGTATCCTGTTTTGAAAACGGTGGATAATGTAAAAATGGCACTGGCCTTTATTGCCACAACACGAGGATTCCCAATGATTTATTATGGTACCGAAGCGCTGAGTGATCGCGGAGCCTTGCAGGGTGATCCTGGTAAACGTAAAGATTTCCCGGGCGGATGGCAAGGAGATACTACCAATATGTTTTCGCTCGAAAACCTTAGCAACGACCAGAAAGATATTCTCGATTTTTCATCAACACTTTTCAACTGGCGTAAGGGTAACAAAGCAGTTCAGAACGGGAAACTTACCCATTATATCCCCGAAGATGGTATTTATGTTTATTTCCGGACTATAGAAAAATCTGCGGTTATGGTGATAATTAATAATAATGAAAAATATGTGAAGACGCTTTCGACAGCTCGTTATAACGAAAACCTGAAAGGATTTAAAACCGGGAAAGACATTTTCAGCGGCAACCTGATTAAAGACCTCAGCACTATCGAATTACCGGCAAAAAGCGTTAAGATTATTGAATTATCGAAGTAAATGTGGTCATAAGACAAGAGTCAGAAGTCGGGAGCTAAATGTAATTTTAGTGAGTAAATTTATATAAATTACTGAAAATTCTGACAATGAAGAATTTAACCTAACACAAATTTGTTGTAATGAGTCTTCCGACTTCTGTATTCCAACTCCAGGCCTGCTTAACTTCTCAAAACTATTGACAATGAAATTGATTAATATTCTGGGAATAACCTTGTTCCTTTTTGCATTCCAGTCAACCATTGCCCAGGTAATCTGGCTGAAGCCTGAAAATCCTTCGGTTACCGATTCGGTTACTTTATATTTTAACGCAGCCGAAGGCAATAAGGCTTTGCTTGATCAGTCCGGCAATGTTTACCTCCACTCAGGAGTTATTACCAGTAAAAGTATCGATGGCCACGACTGGAAATACGCTGTCGGCAATTGGGGCAAGGATGATAAAAATGTGCTGATGAAACGGGAAGGTAAAAACCTGTATTCGTTTCGTTTCGTAATTAGAAGCTTTTATAAACTGAAACCGGAAGATTTTGCCAATCAACTGGTTTATGTTTTCCGAAATACAGATGGAAGCCTTGTGGGCAAAACAAAGGATAATGAAGATATCCTTGTTCCGGTAAACGGGTATAAGCCGAAAGTTCTGGAAACAAAAGGCGGAAATAAGGAAATACACAAACTTATCCGGGTTGAACAGCTGCCGACACTGTGGAATATTGTTACGGATAAAGGAACAATAACGGTAAAGCCTTATTCTGAAAGCTTACTTGAAGTTACTTATTTCCCTGAAGGAATTTCAAAAGCCGACGCTTCACATTCAGTAGTGATGCAACCCGGAAAGAGTTTACTCACTTCAGCGCAAATCCCATCCGGTTATCTGCTTCGTAATGGTGAAATGACCATAACCGCAAATGCGGATCCTTTTTATCTTACTTACATTTACAAAAGCGACACCTTGCTAAGTGAAGAAAGTGGATTTTTCGACAAAGCAGGTAATTCCGGAGTGCGTTTAGCATTGAAACCAGGGGAAAAAGTATATGGCGCAGGCGAAAGAGCTATGGCAATGGACCGTCGTGGAAAGAAGTTAGTGCTTTACAACCGACCGGCATATGGGTACGAATTTGGTGCTCCCCAGCTTAACTATTCACTTCCTTTGACTATTTCATCGCGGAAATATGCCATCCTTTTCGATAATCCTCAAAAAGGATATGTGGATATTGGAAACACAGAACCGGCAGTTACCGAATGGAGCGCATTGGGCGGAACTGCACGTTATTACCTGATTGCGGGAAGTACATATACTGAAATTTCAAGTTCATACTCACAACTTACAGGCCGACAGCCTTTGCCTCCGCGTTGGGTACTGGGAAACCTGCAAAGCCGCATGGCATACCGCAACCAGAAAGAAACCGACAGCATTGTTACGCTGATGCAGAAAAACAATTTCCCGGTTGATGCGGTAATCCTCGATTTCTATTGGTTTGGCGACAGCATTCAGGGACATCTTGGCAACCTCGACTGGTATAAAAAAGCCTGGCCTGATCCGGCTGGAATGGTAGCAAAATTCAGGAAGCAAGGAATAAAAACCATCCTTATTACCGAACCTTATGTGATTGATACAGTCGCCAATTACAAAGATGCGGCTGCCAAAGGTGTTTTTGTTACTGACAGTCTCGGCAAACCCTATATCGACAAACAGTTCTATTTTGGTGCCGGAAGCCTTATCGATATTTTTAAACCCGAAGCCCGGGACTGGTTCTGGCAGAAATACAAAAAGCAGATTGATATGGGCATAGCTGCCTGGTGGGGCGACCTCGGCGAACCCGAAAGCCATCCGGCAGATATCCGGCACGTAAATGGCACCGCCGACCAGGTTCATAATATTTATGGCCATTACTGGGATAAAATGCTGTTCGAGAAATATGCCGAAAACTACCCGAATACGCGTTTGTTTCACCTTCAGCGTTCGGGATTCGCAGGTTCGCAGCGTTACGCCGCCTTTCCATGGACAGGCGATGTATCGCGCAGCTGGGGCGGATTGCAGGCACAACTGCCGCTATTGCTAACTATGGGAATGAGCGGGCTGGGATATATCCATTCCGATGCCGGTGGCTTTGCCCAGGGCGTAAAGGATGATGAACTTTACACACGCTGGCTGCAATTTGCTGTTTTCACGCCAATTCTCCGTCCTCACGGATCGGTTATTCCAAGCGAACCGGTTTACTGGAGCGAAAAAACGCAGGATATTGTGCGTACTTATATGAAGCTTCGCTATGCTATGTTACCTTACAACTACACTTTGGCTTATCAGAATGCTACCACCGGTTCTCCGCTGATGCGCCCGCTCTTTTACCAGTTTGTTAATGATACAGCCGCCTGCCACGTAGAAGATGAGTATATGTGGGGCGAAAACCTGCTTGTAGCTCCTGTTATTAAAAAAGGACTTACCATCCGCAGCATTTATCTTCCTGAAGGGAATTGGTATGATTTTACTACCGGAAACGAATACAATGGAAATAGTCGTTTTGAATTCCCACTTACAATCGAAAATCTTCCTGTTTTTGCCAAATTTGGTAGTTTTATTCCGATGACAAAACCTGTTACCTCCACCGACTACTACGACGGAGGAAATTATGTGGTGAGGTACTATCCTTCCGGTAAATCGGAATTTGTACAATACGAAGATAATGGGCTTGACAGCAAATCCCTTTCCGCGAATAAATATGAACTGATCACGTACAAAGGTTCAAAAGAATTACAGAAAACCACCGTTTCAATTTCCAAAACCGGTTCCTGGGAAGGAATGCCCGCCAGCCGCTCCATGAAACTGGAAATACGAACCGGCTCAAATGTTGCAAAGGTTTTGGTTAATGGGAAGGCTATAAAAATCAAAGCCGAAAAAGGAAAATCCCCAGGAAAGAAAACTACAGCAACCTTTGATGAAAAATGGCTGTATGTATACTTCACCTGGGATGGGAAACCTATAACGATAGATATCCTTGATAATGCACGACCGTAAAGACGCGATGCTCGCGTCTCCGCCGTACAGAGACGCAAGCATTGCGTCTCTACGGCGGCAAAAATAAAAACCGTTAAAACCCCCAAATTAAACAACATATGAAAACCCTAACCAAATCCATCTTTATGCTTTGCTGCATCTCCTTTCTTTTTACGGCATGCAAAACAAAAACTGCTGTTACCGATGTTAAAGCCAATTATCCCGAATGGGCTAAAAACGCTGTAATTTATGAAGTTAACGTCCGCCAGTACACACCCGAAGGTACTTTCAAAGCCTTCGAAGCCAACCTTCCGCGCCTGAAAGAACTGGGTGTTGATATTCTGTGGTTTATGCCCATACATCCTATCGGTGTAGTGGACCGTAAAGTTCCTGCAGGATTCAAAACCAGCCTTGGAAGCTATTACTCAGTAAAAGATTATAAAGGAGTCAATCCTGAATTCGGGACCGAAGCCGATTTTAAAGCGCTGGTTACCAAAGCGCACGAAATGGGATTTAAAGTCATCATCGACTGGGTAGCCAACCATTCAGCCAGGGATAATAACTGGATTACCGAACATCCCGACTGGTATATTAAGGACAGCACCGGGAAAATGATTACTCCTTTCGATTGGACCGACTGTGCCAAACTTAATTATGCAAACAACGATATGCGCACAGCTATGATCGATGCCATGAAATACTGGGTAACCAACTGTGATATTGATGGTTTCCGCTGCGATGTAGCCGGAGAAGTTCCGGTAGATTTCTGGGATACTGCACGGGTAGAACTCGAAAAAGTAAAACCCATGTTTATGCTGGCCGAAAATGAAGACCATCCCGAACTCTGCAGAAAAGCTTTCGATGCCAATTACGGCTGGGGCATGCATAGTGTAATGCATAAAGTAGCCCAGGGAAAAGATTCAGTTAACCAGATTGTTCGCCAGGTAATAAAAATGGATTCCATTTTACCGAAATACGCCATGCAAATGAATTTTATCACCAACCATGACGAAAATTCATGGAACGGAACCGCACAGGAAAAATTCGGAGCAGGCGAAAATGCGTTTGCTGTGCTTAGCTACACACTTCCAGGTACGCCCTTGATCTACAGCGGCCAGGAAGCCGGATTGAAAAAACGTCTTCAATTCTTTGTTAAAGACACCATCAATTGGTCTAACCTGGAGCTGACTCTTTTTTACCAGACGCTGAACAAACTGAAACACGGCAATGAAGCCTTATTTAATCCTCCTTATGGCGGCACTTTCGAAAAAGTAAAAAATACCGAACCAACAAAGGTGCTTAGCTTTATGCGTGCAAAAGGCGATATAAAAGTCCTGGTCATAGTCAACTTATCTGCTGCTCCGGTATCGGTTGCAGTGAAAGGTGATGTTGTAAATGGAACTTATAAAGATGCTTTTACAGGAGCCGAAACCAAAATTGTAAAGAAAGAGCCTATGAATTTAGAGGCTTGGGGATATAAGGTGGTGGAAATCAAATAGAAATTGATTATTTGAATTCTTAAGTCCCGTTTGCTTGGAAAGGTAAATGGGATTTTTCTTTTAGGAAAGATTAATGCAATTGGAAAAAGGATTTGGTTATCAATAAATATGTATCTTAGTTGCCAAAATTATTATAGATAATTTGTTTTAAATATAAATAACTTTTATAATGGATATTATAATAGCGAAGCAGTTCCGTATTCCCCTCAAAACCAAATTCGGCCTTGAACTTATTGAATCATCTGACATCATTTATTTTTTTATTGAAAACAGCAAGGTAAACGCTCAACTTGTAGAGGGACTTATATTCAGGGTTTATCATACTTTAACTGAACTAGAATCCTATTTATCAGAGATGCATTTCTATCGATGCCACACCGCAAGATTAATAAATCTTCGACATGTTAAAAAATACAACCACAAGACATGCATCATTGAATTAACAAACAATTTATCTGTAAATGTAGCTTGTTACAGGAAAGTTAAATTTAATAAGCTAATAAACAGTATGTTACCCCCCCCCCCCCCAATATATGCAAATCAACAAAGGGAATAATGAACAAATTAAGGAGATTTAAAATAAGGATAACCACAGTAACAGCGGAGTTAACTGCCAGAACAATGGAGTTAGCTTCTAAAACGCCGGAGTTAGCTTTTTTGCATTAGAATTTGTTGACAATTAAATAATGCACTATATATTTGCTGAAAAACATTCACCTGAAAAACTTTCTGTTATGAAAATGAAATTCGCACTTTTGACATGCATTTTAATGCTTTTCGCCTTCACACAATGTGAAAAAGAAACAAATGTTGATTTAACATCAAACAATAATACTGTGAATTTAAAACTAATAAACGAAGTTATACAGTTATCCTCCCAAAGCGATCAGCGACTAGCTTATAATCTTTTATCTCCTGCAGAAAAAACAACCTTATGGAAACAAAGGTTTACAGCACTTATAAAATCCGATACACTTACTGATGAACAGCGCAATCATATAGAAAAATTAAATACATTTATAAATATCAGTACATTTGAAGATTCTAATAAAGACTCTAAATCTTTTACTTCCTTCGCCAAAAACTGGTGTATCGAAGGATTAAATTATTTTACTAAAGAAGAAATTATAAAAATTGCCTTTAGTATAAACAGTTTCAACTCAAAAAATAATATTGCCAAGTCTTCTTCTATATCTCCTTCGTATGTTGATCCTGGCGTGAAGAACTGTAATTGTTGCAGCACAAGCGCATTTAGCTGTAATTCTTGCGATACAAATGCAATTTGTCATGAGGTTCGTGATTGTGGATTTATGATGTGGTATGTTTGTGATGGGAGATGCTCGCTTGCAGTGTAATGAACATATTGTTTTCTTCTAAGACTATAAACACTTAATATTTTACTGGTGAAAAAAAAAATAATTCCCATTTTACTTGTTATTTTATCAGGTTTTGGCATTTATGCTCTTCATAATTACATCGTTTTTGGAAAATCGGATTTACGAGTCGGGAATCTCATATCATTCGGGATTTATTTTTTATCGGGATTAGTATTGTGCCTGATAAAGAGCAGAACAAAAACACTATCAAATCTTATAGCATTTTTATTTCTCATTGAAGCGATTCTCCTGGACTCAATGGGTGGTTATGTAAACCACCTCAATTTCCCTGAAATTTTTCCGGTGAATACATTGCTTAAAATCGTTGGCTTTTATCTTGGATTTAATGTGTTAGTACGGAACAAGGGTTTTTATGCTGCCTTAACCCTGAGCATACCAATACTTCTTTATATAAACCTGGTATTTATTCCAAAAAGTGAATACAAAGATCAGGCTGATATTTTTGTTCCGAAACTAAAACAAGTGAACTATTCCCTGCTACGAACCCAAAGCGGCGATACCATTGAGCAAAGCCGTTTCAATGGCAAAGTGGTGTTACTGGATTTCTATTTTATGAATTGTCGGCCCTGTCGTGCGAAGTTTCCGACACTCGAAAAATTAAAATCTGCCTTTAGCAACCGTAATGATGTTGAGATTATAGGCGTGTATTGCGATGTTGACCATTCAATGAATGAATTACCCGCATTCCTCGCAAAATATAAAGTCACGATTAAAACCTATATTGATAAGGATTTAAAATTGAGAAAAGAATTAGGGATTACGTCCATGCCAGTTGATATAGTTTTAAACAAAAAAGGCGAAATCGTATCAACGTATTGGGGATTTCAGATGGGCGCTTCGGATAAATATTTTGACGAACGGGTTAAACTGATTAATGAATTACTAAAAAACTAATTTAAATGAAACGAGCCATGACAATAAATTGCCATACAGAGGGATGATTATTCATGGCGAACCTTTAGCTCATTAACACCTTTAAAAATAAGCAAGACGTTAATAATTCCATGTGACCCGTAAAAATTAAAAAAGAGACACATGGAAAGTTGTATTGTTCTATCTGTGATTGCATGTTTGTTATTAACTTCCTGAATTGTTGAAAATGATAGTTTGAAAAAGGTATTACAACAATTAGAAAGAATCTGATTTTTTTTGTTTACTCAGCAATCAAATGTTCTGAATTTTGAATAATCTGGTGTTTGCCGATGTGAAACATTTTTATTTCTTTTTTTCTTTAGAACTTCAATTACAAGTAGAATCTTACAGTTTATTGTGCTAGATTTATAGTAAAGCCAAATAATCTTTTCAATTCAAAGTCCCATTTACATAAAAAGCAGATGGGGATTTCAGGTTGTTGCCCCTTCAAGTAAAAAATTATAGGTTTTTTTTATGGCTGACATAACTTGTTAAGTCATGAATTAGAGGTAGAAGTCTTAAAATATTTCATGCATTTTCAAAATTGAAGTCATGTAATTTCAAAATTGGAATCGTGTATTTCAAAATTCAGGTAATGTAATTTCAAAAGAAATCGTTGCTGAATTTGTAAACTACTCAAAGTCGCACTCCGACTAAAACACCGGCAAAATCGAATTTTAACTCCTTCAATCCCACATACTCCATCAATTTTTATATTATAATTTATACTATCTTTGCAGCCTTAAAAAATTCGCTTAAAATTACCTCCTCATGGGAACTAAATATACTGAATACAAACAACTTAGCTTAACACGCATCGGAAACGAAGTTCTCGATTTCTGGAACGAGAACCGTATTTTTGAGAAAAGCCTTGAAAACCGCAGCGAGCGTACACCTTATATTTTCTACGAAGGACCACCTTCGGCAAACGGCATGCCTGGTATTCACCATGTTATGGCCCGCGCCATCAAAGATATTTTCTGCCGTTACAAAACATTGAAAGGATTTTTCGTTGAGCGTAAAGCCGGTTGGGATACCCATGGCTTACCCATCGAAATTGCCGTTGAAAAAACATTGGGAATCACCAAGGAAGACATCGGGAAAAAAATCAGTGTCGACGACTATAACAAAGCCTGCCGCAGCGAAGTAATGAAATACAAGGACCGCTGGGATGAACTTACGTTGAAAATCGGTTATTGGGTTGATCTTGATAATCCGTATATCACTTTCGAAAACACCTATATCGAAACCTGCTGGTATCTGCTTTCCGAACTTTATAAAAAAGGTCTTCTTTACAAAGGCTACACCATTCAGCCGTATTCTCCCGCAGCCGGAACCGGCCTCAGCACACACGAGCTAAATCAACCCGGTAGCTACCGCAATGTAAAAGACAATACGCTTGTTACCCAGTTTAAAGTCCGTAAGGATACAGAACATAAACTTATTCCGACTCTTTTCGGAAACGACAAAACCGATGTCTTCATCCTGGCATGGACCACCACACCATGGACTTTGCCATCGAATACCGCGTTGGCAGTAGGCAAGCATATCGAATATGTGTTGGTAAATACGTATAATCCATACACGTACGAGCCGATTAAAGTAGTTGTAGGCAAACCGCTTTTCGCAAAATACTTCCACGAAAAGAATGCCGAAATCCTTATGAGCGAATACGTTCCGGGACAGAAAGCAATTCCTTTCGAAGTACTTGCCACATTCACCGGCGCTGAACTTGCGGGACTTCGTTACGAACAGCTTTTACCTTACGAGCAGCCTGAAGCCGGCGATGCTTTCGTGGTAATCTTAGGTGATTTTGTTACAACCGAAGACGGTACTGGTATCGTTCATATCGCGCCAAGTTTCGGAGCGGATGACTTTAAAGTAGCAAAACAATACGGCATCGGCGCACTTACGCTGGTTGACAAAACCGGCCGCTTCGTGGATAGCATGGGCGAATTTGCCGGCCGTTTCGTTAAAGCCGAATATGCGCAGGATGGCGATCCGCAAAGGGATGAAAATGTGGATGTCGACATTATCGTCAAGCTTAAAAAAGAAAACCGGGCTTTCAAAACCGAAAAATACGAACATTCCTACCCGCACTGCTGGCGTACCGATAAACCTATACTTTACTATCCGCTTGATTCGTGGTTTATACGCACCACGGCTATCAAGGACAGGATGATCGAACTCAACAAAACTATTAACTGGAAACCTGAATCAACCGGAACAGGACGTTTCGGTAACTGGCTCGAAAACCTTGTAGACTGGAACCTTTCGCGTTCACGTTACTGGGGAACTCCGCTTCCAATCTGGGTTAGTGAAGACCGTAGCGAAGAAATCTGTATCGGATCAATAGCTGAACTCCAGGCAGAAATTGAGAAATCAATCAAAGCCGGGTTTATGACTGTAAATCCGTTTGCAGGCTTTGAACCAGGGAATAATTCAAAAGAAAACTACAATTTATTCGATCTTCACCGTCCGTATGTGGATGATATTTTCCTGGTTTCGCCAACAGGCAAAAAGCTTATCCGCGAAACAGATCTTATCGATGTTTGGTTCGATTCTGGGGCTGTGCCTTATGCCCAGTTCCATTATCCATTTGAACAGAAAGACGGACATCCGGAATATTTCCCTGCTGATTTAATAGCCGAAGGCGTGGATCAGACCCGTGGATGGTTTTATACTTTGCATGCTATCGCAGCACTTGTGTTTGATTCAGTAGCCTTTAAAAATGTAATTTCCAACGGCCTTGTTTTGGATAAATCCGGCAATAAAATGTCGAAGCGCCTTGGCAATGCAGTTGAGCCTTTTGCAGCCCTCGAAAAATACGGTCCCGACGCTTTACGCTGGTATATGATCACCAATTCGCAGCCCTGGGACAATCTTAAATTTGACCTCGAAGGCGTTACCGAAGTGCAACGTAAATTTTTCGGAACTTTATATAATACCTATAACTTTTTCGCGTTGTATGCCAACATCGACGGGTTCAGTTACGAAGAGGCAGAAATTCCTTTTACTGAACGTCCTGAGATTGACCGCTGGATACAGTCGGAACTCAACAGCCTGATATTAAATGTAGATGAAGCATTTGCTGATTATGAGCCTACTCGTGCCGGCCGTTTGATTTCAGATTTTGTAAATGAACACCTCAGCAACTGGTACGTGCGTTTGTCGCGTCGCCGTTTCTGGAAAGGAGAATACACAAGCGATAAGATTTCAGCTTACCAGACCTTGTACCACTGTCTGGAAATTGTTGCTAAACTGGCATCTCCGATTGCACCGTTCTTTATGGACAGGCTATTTATCGATCTGAACCAGGTTTCGGGCAAGGATAAAAGCGAATCCGTTCATCTTACCGATTTCCCTGTTGCCGACGAAAGTAAAATCGACAAACAGCTGGAAGAACGCATGGAACTGGCACAACAGGTTTCGAGTATGGCACTGAGCTTACGCAAAAAGACAAATCTTCGCGTACGCCAGCCGTTACAGAAAATCCTGATCCCGGTTACGGGTGAGCATATCAAGGATCAACTCGAAAAAGTGAGTAGTCTTATTCTGAGCGAAGTCAATGTAAAAGAACTTGAATATCTGGATGAATCAACAGGATTCCTGGTCAAAAAGATAAAGCCGAACTTTAAAACACTCGGCCCGCGCTACGGCAAACTGATGAAGGAAATTGCTGCCGCTGTTGGTGCTTTTACCCAGGATGAAATAAGTAAAATTGAAACAGAAGGACAGTATAATCTGCAGATCGGTGACGAATCGGTTGAACTGTACTTAACTGATGTGGATATAATTACCGAAGATATTCCGGGATGGGTTGTTGCCAACCAGGGTTCATTAACGGTTGCACTCGATATCACTGTAACCGAAGGCCTTTGGCAGGAAGGCATTGCCCGAGAACTTGTTAACAGGATACAAA
Source organism: uncultured Bacteroidales bacterium (assembly GCA_903879715.1). GTDB lineage: Bacteria > Bacteroidota > Bacteroidia > Bacteroidales > UBA4417 > UBA4417. The sequence goes on along the minus strand of CAIRMR010000209.1, from coordinate 33,443 downwards.
ATATCCGTAAAGACCGCGGTTTCGATGTAACAGACAAAATAACCCTGGATTTACAGAAAAATGATCAGATAGAAGAAGCAATCAGTAACTTTAATGCATATATTTGCTCTGAGACATTGGCTGAATCACTGACTGTTTCGGACAGAATGTTGCATAATTCTGAAATGCTTGACCTGACCGATGAGATAAGCATAGCAATAAGAGTAGACAAAATATAACGACAAAAAAACTAAATTTAACTGAATCACATTAATACCTGAATATATGAAAGCGGAAGACGTAAAAGACGAAAAAGGAAGAACCCACTACTCTGATGAGGAATTGGCTGAATTCCGCGAGCTTATTGTTGACAAACTTACAAAGGCACGTCACGATATGGAATTGCTCACCGAAGCATATACCAACAGCAACGACAACGATACCATGGATACTTCTCCTACTTTTAAAGTTTTGGAAGAAGGCTACCAGGTTATGTCGAAAGAAGAAAATGCCCGTTTGGCAGGCCGCCAGGAGAAATTTATCCAGAGCCTTGAAAATGCTTTGGTACGCATCGAGAACAAAACCTACGGTATTTGCCGTGAAACAGGTAAACTGATTTCGAAAGAACGGTTGCGTAGTGTTCCTCATGCTACATTGAGCATGGAAGCCAAACTGAAACAGAAATAAGCGGAACAGGATATCGTGCTGAAGAAATCGTTTTTAGTAGTTTTTATCGTCCTGTTCATCGATCAGGCTTTAAAGTTATGGATTAAGACCAATATGACACTGGGCCAGGAATTTCATGTGGCCGGCAACTGGTTCATCATTCACTTCACCGAAAACAACGGCATGGCCTTCGGACTTCAGTTCGCAGGCGGATACGGAAAGCTCGCGCTGAGTTTGTTCCGCATTTTTGCTGTTGGCTTTTTAGGCTGGTACATCTTCCGTTTGGCTAAGTCCAAAACCGCGTTTGGAGTAATTTTCTGTTTCTCGCTTATCCTGGCCGGAGCCATGGGCAACATTATCGACAGCGCTCTGTATGGAATGCTATTCAGCGAAAGCACCTATTTTGATGTAGCCCGTTTTTTACCAACGCAAGGTGGTTACAGTACTTTCCTACACGGCAAAGTTGTAGATATGTTCTATTTCCCGATACTCGAGGGGAATTATCCGCAATGGCTCCCTATCCTGGGTGGTGATCATTTTATCTTTTTCCGCCCGGTATTTAATGTTGCCGATTCGGCAATCACAACAGGAGTTTTAAGCTTATTGATCTTTCAACGCCAGTTTTTCAATACACCTAAGGAAAAGGCTGAGGACAATAAAGAAGAGAATAAGGAGGATGTTTCTTCAGAACCGTCGGATAACATACTGGCAGCTGACGAATAAATGCTTCTGCTTCAAATTGAATGAGTTTAGATTTCGAAAAGACAGAAGACGGAAGTCAGAAGTCAGAAGACGGAAGACGGAAGACGGAAGAAAATGGCAAATGGTATCCGCTTATTTTGGAGAAAAGAGATATTAGTGTTACTTCCTTCTCCCGTCTTCCAACTTCCGACTATGTAATTTTACCCACCAAATTAACAGTAGAACAAAATAAACAAAAGCAGCAGATTTATTAATCAGAAAGTATGCTGAACTATACAATTTGTTTTTAAATTTGCTCTCTAATTCAATTTCATATGGCTCAAAAAATAATCGGTAAAATTTCACAGATCATCGGCCCGGTAATCGACGTATCTTTTGACGAAAATGTTCCGCTTCCTAATATTTACGATGCACTTGAAGTAACCAACGAGCAGGGAACTGTCATCGTTCTGGAATGTCAGCAGGATATCGGTGAAAACACAATCCGTACCGTTGCTATGGATTCCACGGATGGTTTGAGCCGAGGCATGCAGGTTGTTTCAACTGGTATTACTATTTCAATGCCTGTTGGCGATGCGATCAAAGGCCGTTTATTTAATGTAATCGGGAATGCCATTGATGGAATGCCGTCAGTTTCGCGCGAAAGAGTTGCGAGCATACACCGCGATCCTCCAAAATTTGAAAACCTTTCCACTACAAAGGAAGTACTTTATACCGGGATTAAAGTTATCGACTTGATTGAGCCTTATTCGAAAGGCGGAAAAATTGGTTTGTTCGGTGGTGCCGGTGTTGGCAAAACCGTTATTATACAGGAACTTATCAATAATATTGCTAAGCAGTCCAATGGTTTTTCAGTGTTTGCCGGTGTAGGTGAGCGCACACGTGAAGGGAATGACCTTCTTCGTGAAATGATTGAGGCAGGTTTGGTAAACTATGGCGACGAATTCAAAAAGAGCATGGAAGAAGGTGGCTGGGATTTATCCAAAGTCGATCATAAGGAAATGGAGAAATCTCTGTTGACTATGGTGTTCGGCCAGATGAATGAACCCCCCGGAGCACGTGCCCGAGTTGCACTTTCGGGACTTACCGTTGCTGAATATTTCCGCGATGGTGATGAACAAAGCGGAGGAAATGATATTTTATTCTTTATCGATAATATATTCCGTTTCACACAGGCAGGTTCCGAAGTATCGGCTTTGCTTGGACGTATGCCATCAGCCGTAGGTTACCAACCTACACTGGCATCCGAAATGGGAGTGATGCAGGAACGTATTACATCAACCAAACGCGGTTCAATCACATCCGTTCAGGCTGTGTATGTGCCTGCCGATGACTTAACCGACCCTGCACCTGCTACTACATTTGCCCACTTGGATGCAACAACGGTATTAAGCCGTAAAATTGCTGAACAAGGTATTTACCCGGCTGTGGATCCACTCGATTCAACCTCTCGTATTCTGAATCCGGATATTGTTGGCGAAGAACATTATAACACAGCTCAGCGTGTAAAGGAAATTCTTCAGCGTTACAAGGAATTGCAGGATATTATCGCCATCCTTGGAATGGACGAACTTTCGGATGAGGACAAACTGGTAGTTCAACGCGCACGTCGTGTTGCCCGTTTCCTTTCACAGCCGTTCTTTGTTGCTACACAATTTACCGGTATTCCTGGCGCTTTCGTGGCTATCGAAGATACCATCAAAGGATTTAAAATGATCCTCGACGGTGAAGTTGACGAATATCCTGAATCTGCTTTCAACCTGGTTGGAACCATTGAAGAAGCGATTGAAAAGGGTAAGAAAATGTTGGCAGAAGGGTAAAAGGGAGTGAATAAAGAAAAGTGAATAGTGAAAAGTTAGGGGCGACAAGGCGAGGGGTGAAAAGGCGACTGAAACCCTGAAACTTTAAACATTTGAACGCCGCAGGCATTTGAATCTTTGAACACCTTAATCCCTAAAGCCTAACCCCCAAAGCCTCAAAAAAAATGAAAATAGAAATAGTAACTCCCGATACCACAATTTACGAAGGTGAAGTTTCGCTGGTCCAGTTTCCCGGATTGGATGGTTCTTTCGAAGTATTGAACAACCATGCTGCAATGATTGCCGCACTTAAAGAAGGCAAGATTAAGGTTATTGATTCAAAGAAGGCTACTTTGTTTTTTGATATTAAAGGTGGTGTTGTGGAGATATTGAAAAATAAAATTCAAGTGCTTGCCGAGTAAAATCTAAGGATGCACTAATTGATATTGGAGGGCTTTGGTCCTCCTTTTTTTTTGTTAAAAAAAGAGTTGTATAGAAATGAAAAACGTTCCATTGAAATTTGTCAATGGAACGCTTTTTATTAAAATTTAAATTATGTAACTTATGTCTGCAATAAAACATTAACGTAGAAATATTTGCCACAGATTACACAAATTACGCAGATAAAAAAACATTAATTATTTTCGAATTAAATTTAAACACGGTTAAAAGCAGTTTAAATCTGTGTAATCTGCGAAATCTGCGGCTAAAGCATTAATTGAGAATGCGGACTAATCAATAGTCTATTTACTCTTTTCAATACTCCACCCTGTCTTCAAACCTACAATAAACCAAGCAAGTGAAACAGTTCCGAGTGCAAAAATCGTATCTCCGATTACGCGAAGCCAGCGGAAGAATGATAATGTATCACCCTGCATAAAATCAGCCGAACGGGCATACCATAATCCGTATTTAACACTTACCCAGGTTTGGGCTAATCCTACAGGTAGCACGCTGAGTAAAACCATCAGGGCAAGTCCGATATTGATGGCCCAGAAAGCGAAGCGGATATATTTTTCTTTCCAGATTGCTCCTGCATCCATGCTGCGAAGTACAAAAAGCATAAGGCCGATTCCAAGCATACCATAAACACCGAAGAGTGCGGCATGACCGTGTGCTGCTGTAGTATTAAGTCCCTGCATATAATACAACGCAATCGGTGGGTTGATCAGGAAGCCGAAAATACCGGCTCCGACAAGGTTCCAGAATGAAACAGCGAGGAAACTGTAAATAGGCCATTTGTAATTCTGTATCCAGTTGCTGGTACGTGAAATCTTAAGTGTGCCATACGCTTCGAAACCGATCAAAACCAGCGGTGCAACTTCGAGTGCGCTGAAGGATGCTCCGAGAGCAAGAATCGCGGTTGGTGTTCCTGAAAAATACAGGTGATGGAACGTTCCCAATATACCTCCCGAAAGGAAAACAACGGTTGAGAATAATACATTGGAAGTTGCTGTAGCTGCTCGTATCAGGTTGAGTTTTACAAAAAGGAAAGCAATAGCCACAGTAGCGAACACTTCAAAGAATCCTTCTACCCAGAGATGAACAACCCACCAGCGCCAGTATTCGGCAATGGCAAGGTTTGTCTGTCTGCCCCACATAAGACCGGCGCCATAAAATGCCGCGATAGCTATGGAAGCAATAAGGAACATGGCAAGTAAATGCCTGCTTTCGTCTTTTTTCATAAGTGCTGGCCAGATTGCCCTCCCCATTAATAAAAGCCAAAGAACAAGTCCGATAAATAAGAATGCCTGCCAGAAACGGCCCAGGTCAACATATTCGTAACCCTGGTGACCAAAATAGAAATTGGTTACCAAACCAAGTTTCTGCATAATGCCAAACCATTGCCCGATTAGAGATCCAACAACGATTACCAACAAAGCGAGGAAAAGGAAATTCACGCCAAAACGCTGAAATTTTGGTTCGTGACCCGAAACTGCGGGTGCAAGATAAAGTCCTGTTGCAAGCCATGAAGTAGCTATCCAGAAAATAGCAATCTGCACATGCCAGGTTCTTGAAAGCGAGTAGGGGAGGAACTGTGCCAGCGGAATTCCATAAAAGGCTTGTCCCTCAACGCCGTAATGGGCAGTGACTATTCCCATTATTACCTGTACAAGGACGAGACCAGTTACCACCCAGAAATATTTCAGAGTAGCTTTCATAGAAGGCGTCATTACCAACCCGAAGAAGGGATCCTGTTTCAGTATTTCTATGCTTTCATCGTGTTTGCTCGAGGCATAATACCAAACCAGCAATCCAATACCAATAAGCAGCATAATAACGCTGAAGCCTGTCCAGAGAATCAGTGCGCTGGTTGGTTTATTGGCAACAAGTTCTTCTGCAGGCCAATTATTGGTATAGGAAATATCACTGCCGGGACGGTTGGTTACGCATGCCCAGGAAGTCCAGAAAAAGAAAGCATTCATCTGTGCCATACGCTCAATGGTTTTAACCGAATTTGGAGGAACAGCATAGTATCCTCGTAGTTGCTCGAGCGCGGGATCATTCATAAACAAGCCGGCGTAGTGTTTGCTTACTGCCGCAATGGCTTTAGCACGCAAAGGAGAAACTACAAATACATTCCTCGCTTCATCGTAAGTATTGGTGCGCAATTCCTTTTGCAAACGCACTTTGTACATGGCCTGTTTTTCAGCTGGTAGGTCATTGTATGCCATGCTGTCGTTAACCCGGGCATATTCATTTAAAATGAATTCCGCTTCGCGGTGAAGCCAGTCGGCCGACCAGTCGGGAGCAACATACGAGCCGTGACCCCAGATGGTGCCAACTTCCTGTCCACCTATCGATTGCCAGATATTCTGACCATCTTTTATATCCTGCCCGGTAAACAGGACAGTGCCATCGGAAGTTACTACCTGCGCCGGAATTGGCGGTGCTTTACGATATATTTCCCTGCCGTAATATCCAAGTACGGAAAAAGAAATAACAATGACTGCAGCAAAAGCAATCCAGAGTTTTTTTGTTGTCATAAGTTTTGGTTTTAGTTAATTACTTTGTTTGTTGAGGTTAGTTGATGTTTACTAATTATTTAGCCAGTTTCAGCGATTTCGGGTAAAGAATATTATTTTCAAGGTGCACATGAATATGAAGATCATCCTCAAATTGTTCCAGCAGTTTAAGGGAAACCTTGTAGGTATTACAGGCATCTTCGGGAATAAAATAATTATTAGTCAGAACATTAATTTTATCCATCGCGCCACCTGCAAACTCATGTTCGCCTTGCATGCGTGTGATTTCGGAAATTATAGTTGCTTTTACTTCAGGTGATGCATTCTTTTCAGCTTCTTTAATTGCAGGAAACAGAACTTCCTCTTCATTTTTCAAATGCTGCAGCAGTTCTTCATTGATTTTGGCAAACAAAGATGCTACTTCAATAAGCTCAGGATGGTGATCGCCATGAACCTTTGCAATTTTTTGGGTGTAGAAAACAAGTTCGGGTAAATTCTTTAACACAAATTTGTGATGCGTATTCATTATAAAATCGCTCAGAAAACCGAGTTCCCATTCTTTAAAATTCATTGTACCGCTTACGGGCGTTTGTGCAAGCGTTTCCAGTTGCTGAATTAAATGGGATTCATTAACTCCTTTTTCCTTGCAAGCTTCAGTGAGGCTTTTTTTGCCACCGCAGCAAAAATCGATCCCGGCGTCCATAAACATGGATGCTGCTCTGAAATCATTGGCTACAATTTCGCCAATGGTGGGTTCTATATATATTTGATTTGACATATCGATTTGATTTAATTTTCGACAAAGATATATATAAAACCTATTAAAAGACAAAAAGGTCTTTTATTATTTATTTAATATTTATTTATACCTTTGTACGGTCAGATTTTTAATATAAGGCAAGAAAATATGTTCAATAAGGAAACAGAATATGCCATCAGGGGATTGGTTTACATTCAGTTACAGAATTTTGAAGGCAAGCGTCCGGGAATAGCCGAAATTGCAAAGCAGATTGATGCACCTCATTTTTATACGGCTAAAATTCTACAGCGACTTGTAAGGCAGGGCTTCGTTGAGTCGCTGAAAGGGAAAGGCGGCGGATTTTATTTTGATACTAAAAAACCTCAGTTGTCACTCAAGCAATTAATTATAGCTACCGAAGGCGACAGTTTATTTTGCGGATGCGGATTTGGTTTGAAACAATGCGACGAAAATAATCCCTGCCCTTTGCACGATAAATATGCTGAAATCCGAAATGCGCTGAACAAGTTAGTTTCGGAAGAAAATGTGCAGAGCCTGGCGCAAAAAACACAGAGAGGGGAAGAAATGCTATCGCCGAGATTGAGGTAAGTTTGAAAACTCCATTTAATTCACGATGCACAAATTGCAGATAATTCAATAGTGTAAATATCAGAAACAGATTTTATAGGATTTCTCCATTCCTAACTATAAATTCTGCTTTCCCATTAATTGACATTCCTTCGTATATATTTGAATCACATTGCTGAACCTGGGTTTTAAGAGAAATAACAGATTTCGGTTTAGGATTCAAGATCAACAGGTCAGCATCCGAACCAACTTCAACAGCTCCTTTTTGAGGATAAAGTTCAAAAATCCGTGCAGCGTTGGTGGAGGTTAATCCGACAAATTGCTCCAAACTGATTTTTTTAGTTAACACGCCATACGTATAAAGCAGTGCCAGCCTATTTTCGATGCCGCCTGCACCGTTGGGGATTTTTGTAAAATCATTTATACCCACATCTTTCTGACCTTTTGTATTAAACGGGCAATGATCGGTGGAGATTACATCCACGGTGCCATCAGCTAAAGCAAGCCAAAGTGATTCCTGGTCCAATTTTGAGCGGATCGGTGGACTGATCACATATTTTAAGGAATCGGGTAGCGGTTTTGAATACACACTTTCGTCGAGCAATAAATACTGGGGACAGGTTTCGCAAAACAGCGGAAGGCCTTCCTTTTTTGCAGCCCTTATATAATCAATTGATTTAGCAGTTGAAGTATGAACGATATAGGTTTTACACTTTGTTTTTCGGCAGAGTTCAATTACTTTCCTGACGGATTCGGATTCAACTTCTGCAGGCCGGGAAAGGGCGTGATACAAAGGTTCTGTCTTTCCGTCGCTGATAAATTGCTTTTGATTTTGCACTATAACATCACCTTCTTCGCAATGCACCAGCACAATTGCGTTTAGCGAAGCGGCTTTTTTCATTACCTGTTCAAGCTCCCGGTATTCAATTCCTATGCTGCCTTTGTAAGCCAGGTATGCTTTGAAGGATTTAATTCCTACTTCATTCACGCACCATTCCATTTGCTCCGGAATGGCTTCGTCGTACCAGGTGATTCCCATATGCAAGGTATAATCCACCAGGCATTTATTGGATTCCTTCAGGCGAAATGCCAGGGCTTTCATCAAGGATTGTCCGCGCGAAGGAGTAACAAAATCAATAAGAAAAGTAGTTCCTCCGGAAATTGCAGCTTTGCTGCCACTCAGGAAATCATCGCAGGATGGACCAGCAGGCGTGGGTAATTCCAGATGCACATGTGGATCGATTCCTCCGGGGAAAATGTATTTTCCTTTGGCGTCGATGATTTTGTAATCTGGAAATTCTGATGGATTTAGTATGCCAATTTCTGTAATCAGACCTTCACTAACTGCAATATCAGAATTAGAAGTAGAATCAGAGTTAATAATGGTTCCGTTGATTATCAGGAGCTGGTTCATGTTGAGAGTTATTTAAGTGTCTGCACACCTGAAGGGCATTTTATTCAATAGGTGAAAGAGTGTATTTGTAGTTTGCCCGCAGGGGGTCTGACACTTCTGAGTGTTTTTCCAGTGTCAGACACCCGTTGGGTGTGCAGACACTAGTGATTTTTCAAAAAGACCTTCGGCATTTTTCTGAAAACCTAATTTTGAAAGGTATTGTGAATACTTTTCACTATTGCCTTCGGCCACAATTTTTGTAAAACCTTCATTTATAAAGCGATCCCGAAGACGAAGGTAGATATATTTTCCGTTTTTAAAATCACGGTATTCAGGTAATACAAAATCTAGTCCGACTGAAAGACAGTGGTTCTGATCGCGGTGCGCCAGGAATACTCCGGCAACAGCCATATTTCTCAAAACGAAGAAACTAACGGTGTTCATCTCAGGTTTATATATAAATCCGGGAAAGAATTTGTCTATATCTTTTTTATGAAACTCCAGGAACCGGATCAGGTATCGGTTTTCGGGCCGTAATTCCAGTATTTCAAAGACTTCCTTTTTTGAGTAGATCGAATTCAGATAGTAAATGTCAACCAGAGCGATAAAGGCATTGAGAAATCCAACCGGCCATGCGCCAATGAGGAAGCCATATGTTGAAAAGGTAAGTGCGCCAAAAAGATTGATCCATCTGAATTTCAGGATAGAACTCATGGTCATTGAAAGTGCGATGGCTATTGAAGCAAGATAGCCAATCCATTGTAAAAGAGATATTTCCATAAAAATGTTTTGAGTGCCTAAAGTACTTAGAGTGCCTAAAGTGTTATATGCTAACAGCCTTAACCCCTATAACCTAACAGCCTATAAGTGGCAAAATTAATCTAAAAAACGCTATTTTTTCATTTCCGACCAAAGTCTCTCCGCCTGGATGCGTGCATTGGCTAAAATTTTATCTTCGTCAACAGTGAGTATTTTCCTGTTTTCAACTATCAGCCTGCCATTTGAAATCACGTGTTGTACATGCTGCGATTCGATTCCGAATACAAAATGGCCATAGAAATTGCCGGTGTTGAAAGGCGTAGGCGTATCATAACCGAGTACAACCAGGTTGTTGGGCCCATGACCTGTGAAACCGTTACTTTGCAGGTATTTATCTGCATTACGGAAACGCTGGTAAACACTGTCGTAGCCAATGGTATCGAAATTCTGACCAACAAAAAATGCGGCTTTGGCACTTCGGAGCATATCGCTGTGCATGCCATCGGTGCCCATCATAATGTTTTCGCTAAGTCCTTCGGCATTAAAATAGCCAACCCTGTTATTCAGGTTGCTTTCGGTATTCTGAACCACCCAGGCATGGCTGTTGCTGATGAGTTTCTTTTCATTTTCACTCAGATGAAGACAATGGCCCAGAATGGTCTTGCCCGATTCGAGAGCGCCAAATTTCTGCATACGCTCAATAACACGCATGCCATAGGTTGAGACACAATGATCCTGGTCACTTTCAGCTTCTGCAACATGGATGTGGATTCCGCTATCAGATTGTTTTGCAAGTTCAACGGCTTTTTTCAAGGTATCGTCAGAAACTGTAAAAGAAGCATGCAGTCCAACAAGCCCCTGGTGGTTTTTCATATATTCAGCAGTCTCGTTCAGACCTTCCTCAGCTTTATCCAATCCATCGCGGTCGGAAATTTCATAGCACAGTAAATGCGACGCGCCTACTCTTTCGAACGCTTTTGCTATAATTTCCAGCGAACCTGTAATGGCATTTGGCGAAGCATGGTGATCAATCACGAAAGTAACCCCGTTTTTAATGCTAGCCATTGCAGTATAAAGCGCGCTGGCTTCGATCATTTCAGCATCGAGGCATTTGTCGAGTGTCCACCAGACGTATTCCAGGATTTCGTTGAAATTTTCAGGATTTTTCTTAGGTGCGCCCATTCCCCTTGCAAGTGCAGAATAAACATGGTGATGTCCGCAAACAAAGGATTGGGTGATGTATTTACCAGTGCATTCAATTATCTGATAATTGTTATCATGAGGGATATCATGAAGGAAACTGATTTTCCCGTTTACACCTTCCTCAACTAGAATATGAGAAGCAGTGAATTCAAGGGTTTCAGGATGAATATAAGTTCCGTTTTTAAGTAGTAATGACATTGAATATTTGAAATTTAATGAGTATTATTTTGAAGTATGTCTTAGGGAATTATACTATTTTCTATTCTTCCAGTCTTCTGTTTTCTTTTTTCGGTGGTAAAAAATTCTCACCTGTAACAACACTTTTACCCGTTTTGGATTCTAATTCTTTACGGGCATTTTTTGCGACAGCTCCGCCTTTTTTACCTGCTTTAGTATTTTGAATCAAACCTTTAGCTTCTTCGCTTTCGGCTATTTGCCGGGTTGAGAGTTCTGCCAATGCTGTAAAAATCAATTCGGCTTCGCTCATATGGTCCCTAAGGTTTTGGGATTTCAATCCTTTCAGGTCTTTGTGCTTTTTAACAGTGAGTCCGGTCCATTCCTGATGAATAATATTGGTAAGAAAAGCAAATTCATCAGATTTTTCTATTCCGCTGTCTTTCCAGTAATCAGTTAGTTTATTCCGTGTTTCCTGTCCCGTCATCCGTTGTTGAATCCACTTTTCGCTACGGCCGAGTTTCTGCCAGTTTTCTCTAGCGCGGTCAATGCTTTGGGAAGGATCAGAGATTTCCTGCATTCGTTCGTAGCCGGTTTTTGCTAACCACTGTTTGAAGGGTTCTGCTTTGGGAGAAGGAATAGATTGTATAAGTCTTAATAGAGTCTCTGTGTCAGCAACATCTGTTTCTCTGCTTTTCCCATCTTCAGCTTTCATTTTCAACCGTACGATTTTTTCGTACACTTCACTTCCCTCTTTCGTCAGCTTCTTCTTTAAATCACTCCAATACCGTTTAGGAATAGTACTATCCGTCAGAATCTCAATAACATCAATAACAGAAAAATACCAGATTTCCTTCTCATTATCGAAATGAGTGCGTACTTTCTTTTGTTCAAATAACTTTATTGGTACCATATCCAAATTATTTAAAATGAATAGTTTTAGATATTGTAAATTACACTAAACCAATTTCTTCATTGGTAATGAATACCTTCTGACACCATCAAAATCACACAACGCATTTGCAACTGCCGCCGCCGTCGGTACGAGTCCGATTTCACCCAGCCCTTTTGCACCATATGGACCAACCGGATCTTTAACTTCCACACCTAAGACTACAATCTCCGGCATATCTTTTGCCCTCAGGATTTTTAAGTCACGCATTTTTGTGGAAACAAGTTGACCATCGATCATGGGTAAATCTTCAGTTAACGCATAGCCCAATCCCATGTGAACAGCGCCTTCAATCTGCCCTTCGAACATGACTGGATTCATGATTTTACCGGCATCGTGAGCGGCATAAACGGTTTCGATTTTACCATTTTCGTCAAGGACAACTAATTGCGTCGCATAACCGTAGGCAAAATGTGTAATAATTTCTTTCACATCAGCACCGGGTTTGGTAGTCCAGTCGCAGGTGTAATTTCCTTTATAGGTTTTTCCTGAAAGTTCCTGTAAACTTTGATGTTTAAGATCTTCACGGATTTGCATTGATGCATCGAGAATTGCATTCCCAAGCAGTGCTGTTGCCCGTGATGAAGTAGTCATCCCGGTAGGAATGCCGGCAATTGAATCAACGATTACTTCAACAATTCCGGGCGGAATTCCTGTTTCTTCGCACAAAACCTGCGTGGCAACCGTATGCACACCCTGGCCCATTTCCGTCCAGCCATGATGCAGAACAACTTGCTTTTCTGATTTTATTTCGATAATCACATCGCTGAAATCGGCCATGCCGTTACCGACTCCGCTGTTTTTTATTCCACACGCCAATCCTTTGAAACGGGCTTTATCGTAATATGGTTTTACAGCAAGTAAGGTTTCCCGAACACCAACACCTTTATGCAAAACCTGCCCGGTTGCTGTCATTTTTCCTTCGCAAAGTGCATTGTCATAGCGAAACTGCCAGCGATCGAAACCACCTTGCTTGCAAAGATCATCAATGCAACCTTCGAGGGCAAAAGCAACCTGGTTGGCGCCAAAACCGCGCATGGCGCCGCTCGGAATATTGTTGGTATAAACAGTGAGTGCTTCGAGGTTTACGCAAGGAAAATGATAGGCTCCGCTGGCATGACCGGCCACGCGTTCCATTACTTTGGTTCCAACTGAAGCGTACGCCCCGCTGTCGCCAACGGCATAAAGTTTAAGCCCGGTTAGCTTTCCATCCTTATCACATCCAACCTCCATATCCATATAAACCGGATGCCGTTTGGGATGCATTCGGATGGATTCATCCCGCGAGAGCACCACTTTCACAGGCCTTTTCAGAAGCCAGGCAAACAAGGAAGTATGTCCCTGGACGGTCATATCTTCTTTTCCGCCAAAGCCGCCGCCTGTGGAAACGAGTGTAACCCGAACTTTTTCGACCGGTAAATTTAATATGGCGGCTACCTGTTTCCGGTCTTCATAAATTCCCTGACCATTTGAATACAAGTGAATACCATCTTCAAAAGGCATAGCCACGGCGCCTTCTGTTTCGAGGAAAGCATGCTCAATGCGCTGGGTCTGGTAAATGCCTTTGGCAACAAAATCGGAACCGGCAAGAATTTCATCCGCGATTCCGCCACGGTATACACGGCAGGTTTCTAAAAGATTATCCCTGTCGGGATGGACCTTCAACGCTCGGGGTTTTATGGCTTCGTGCGGATCGGTAACCGGTTTGAGAACCTCATAAGTTACCTTTATCAATTTAACAGTTTCACGCGCAATCTCTTCGGTTTCGGCAACCACACCGGCCAACACATCGCCGATATACCGGGTTGTTTCACCGGGTTTGATCATAAGAGGCCAGTCTTTGAAAATCAGTCCGACAAAACGGTTGCCGGGAATATCCTCAGCGGTGATTATTTGGACTACACCTTTTACTTTTAATGCTTCAGAAATATCAATTTCAAGAACCGTTGCTTTGGCATGATCCGAAAAATATAAGGCTCCGTACAGCATTCCTTCAAACTTCAGGTCATTTACGAACAAGCGTTTGCCGACAGCCATTTCATACGCTTCGTATTTTGGATACGAAGTACCGACATTGCCGGAAAGAGTTGTACTTGTTGAAGGTTGGTACTGTTGAATTCGTTGAGCTGCTTCGTGAATGGCATCTATAATTTTCACATAACCGGTGCAACGGCAAAGGTTCAGCGTCAGGGCTTGTTTTATTTCATCCCGGTTTGGCGTTGGATTTTTCTGCAGAAGAATATTTGTGCGCATCAGGAAACCGGGAGTGCAAAACCCACACTGAACGGCTCCTTTCTCAACAAATGCTTTTGCCATTATATCCCTGACATCTTCAGGCAATCCTTCCAACGTATTGACTTTTGCGTTTTCAAGTTTTTTCAGCGGAGTGAGGCACGAAAGTTTTGCTTCGCCATTAATCTCAACCATGCATGCGCCACATGCTCCCTGGCAGGAACAACCGTCTTTTACGGAAGTTATATTTTTCTCAAGGCGCAAATATTTAAGCAAGGTGGTGTCGGGATTGCCACCGAACATTTCGGTCTTGCCATTTAGTTCAAATTGTACCATAAAATACTCAGATTTTACCGTTTAAGAATTGTTCAACGGAATGCATATCCGGCGAAACCGGTAGAGGAATTTCAAAAAGAGATTGTACTGCATTTAAATCTTTCAGGCCACTACCCGTAAGTAGAACCACATTGGTGGATGCCTTCGGAATCAAATACCTGTTTTTGTAATCGAGGAATCCTGCAAAGGCCGCAGCAGCAGCCGGCTCGGTGAAAATACCGGTGTTTTTAGCCAGAATGGATGAAGCAGTCAGAATATCATCGTCAGATACTGTGATAGTTTGTCCGTGATATTTAGTGATGTATCCGGCTGCCATATGGAAATTCCTGGGAATATCTACCGAAATGCTGTCGGCTATGGTATTTGATGGTGTTGAAACAAACTCCTCTTTACCAATATTGTCAACCAGGTTGGAGCTACGCGCAGCCTGAACCGCAATAATGATGGGCATTTTTTCGATTATACCCAACTCCAGCAAATCTTCGAATCCTTTGTAAACACCTGAAATTATTACACCATCGCCAACTGGCACAAAAACATAGTCAGGAATTTGTTCTTTCAGTTGGCTGTAAAGTTCAAACGAAACAGTTTTCTTACCTTCAATTGTAAACGGATTAAAGGCTGTATTACGGTTGTACCAGCCAAAACGTTTGGTAGCTTCAATACTAAGGTCGAAAGCTTTATCATAATTTCCGGCAACCGGAACTAGCGTGGCTCCATACATCATAATCTGAGTAAGCTTGGCTTTCGGTGCCGTTGACGGAACGAAAATCACAGCTTTCTGACCTTGTGCCGCGCACATTCCGGCTAAGGATGAGCCTGCATTTCCGGTAGAAGCGGCAACAATAGTGTCAATTCCATTTTCTTTCGCGAAAGCTGAAACCACTGCCGAAGCCCTGTCCTTAAAAGAAAAGCTTGGATTTTGAGAGTCGTCTTTCAGGTAAAGTTCAAAATCATTGGACTGGCCATTGATGGAATTGATTTTATAGAGTGGAGTTTGACCTACGCGAAGGTTAGGAAAACTTTTCCTGTCGTTCACTGGCAGTAAGTGAAGGAAATTGTTTTCCTCCAGTTCCCGGAATGATAATTCACTCAATGTTCTGTAATCGTAAATCACTTTCAGCACTCCGAGCGGAGGCTGGTCCGGGCTTTGCTTTGCGCTGCAATCGGGGCAGAGATATACGATTTCTCCGGCAGGAATCAGCTTGCCGCAATCGGAACACTGGTAAGTGAATTTGGAAGTCATTATATTGAAAGTTATGAGTTAGATACTGAATAAAATGTCAGACGCTCAGGCTTGTTAAGTGTCTGTACAGCTTTTGGGCTGTCTGACACTTAACAATTGAGCATTTTCCGTGTCAGACACCTGAAAAAGGTGTGCAGACACGATGAAGACACCCGGAAGGGGGTGTGCAGACACTGACTACATTCTCTTCAACACTCCAGTTTCTTCATTAAAATCATTTATCATTTCGTCCCAGCGTTCAGCCTGCTGAAATTGCTGATCCCACACATCGCGGTCGTTCCAGAGTTGGTTCAGATCTTCGAGTTCTTTTTCCTGCTGTTCGATCCAGGTAAAATACTTGAGATTATGAATGGCTTTGCGGTCGTAATAAGTAAGTTCTTTCAGGTGATCCGTTCCCTGTCCGAAAAGGCATTTTTCCATATCCTTTGCGGCTTGCAGGGTGGTGTATGCTCCCTTTTCTGTATTTAACTCTTCCAAACGCGAGGTATACATTTCGGCTGCATCGGTCGCGAGGCTGATAATTACATCGTCACCGTTCATTTCATAATATCTGGCAGTTTTAATTGCCGATAAAATATTTGCAATTCCTGAAATACCAATCAGCTCAAGCTTTTCAACAAGTTCAGAATCAATTCCAATAGATTTCAAATAGCTTTTTCCTACCGGTTCGTTAAACAGCCTGAACAGTCGCATGCAATCTTCATCGTCAATGGCAGTTACCATATCGGTATTTTTTGCATTATGAACCCATGGAACATGCTTGTCGCCGATTCCTTCGATGCGGTGACCGCCAAAGCCATTATTGAGCAAAGTTGGGCATTGCAGTGCTTCAGAAGCTACAATTTTCATGTGTGGAAAATGCTTTTTCAGGTAGTCGCCGGCACCGATAGTACCAGCCGAACCCGTTGCTGAAACATAAGCAGCCAATTGTCCATTCGCAGATTTTACCGAATTAAAAACCTCTTCAACTGCCGGTGCGGTTACATTATAATGCCACGCAGGATTTCCGAATTCGTCGAACTGATTGAATATCACACAATCAGGACGATTGCGCCGGATATCCCAGCATTTATCATAAATCTCTTTAACATTTGATTCGCAGCCGGGAGTAGCAATTACTTCGGCACCGATTTCTTTGAGCCAGGAAAACCGTTCTTTGCTCATTTCTTCGGGAAGGATGGCAACAGCCGTAACGTCCATCAGGTGCGAGTCGAAAGCACCACCGCGGCAATAGTTTCCGGTCGATGGCCATACAGCTTTATGGTAGGTAGGATCGAATTCGCCGGTGAGGATTCGCGGAGCAAGGCATCCGTAAGCAGCGCCTACTTTATGTGCGCCTGTAGGGAAGTATTTTCCCACAAGGAGAATGATACGGGTTTTTACACCGGTAATTTCCGAAGGGATTTCAAGATAGTTTACACCGCCGTATAGGCCTCCTTGAGGAACAGGCTGGTTTTTCCAGGTAATCCTGAAAAGGTTGGCCGGATGAAGATCCCATAATCCAATGTTTTTCAGTTGTTCTTTAATTTTTCCGGGAACAAGTTCCGGGTTGCGCATCTGCGCAAATGTAGGTAGGACGATGCCTTTTTCGCGGAAGCGCTCTATGGCTTTTTGCCGGGCTGCCGGGTTTACGATTTTGTCTGTGAGTTTAATCATTTTTTAAGCTTTTACGCTGCAAAGTTATGAATGTAAATGTTGATTCTGTTATAATTTACCACAATAGACACAATAGGTCACATTAATGGTTTTTGAATATGCCAGAGAGTATGTATTGATTGAATTATTGCCATTAGTCCAGAAAGAAGATTTGCCATTTATTTTGATGAAACGAACATGACAAAATCAGCCAATTTTGACTCACAGGCGGATGATATTATTTTGTCATGGAGTTCCATGTGACCCGTAAAAAATAAATAATAACACATGAATTCCTTTCTATTGTGTCCTGATATGCCTGTTGTAGTTTACTGCTTTTGTCTGGATTTATAATCCAACCGTTGTAACCGAATCAATCAACACTTTCATCTCTGCCGCTTTATTTAATGTGATTCCCGAATTACCCGCTTTCAATTTTAGTATGTGAATGATGTGAAAATCAACCAGATCAAAACTAACCGAGATTTCTTCATCAGAAAATTTATAGGCATCTTTACCTTTGGTCAATTTCATTACCTTGTCAGCATCCCGGTGCAGCAAAGTGGCAATTGCGCCATTTTTTTGAAGGAAAAATCCATTTTCAGTCTGGTTGAAGCTCTTATCCGTCAGGCAAAAACGGGGCTTATCGCTGAACGGCGATCCTTTGGTCGGACAAAAAGTGGTACAGTTTCCGCATTCGTTACAGAAATCAGCCACATTCAGCACCTGGTATTTTTGCTGGATTTTTAAATGACTTTCAATTTCAAAAGAAGCTTCTTTACTACTGAAATCAACTTTCCAAACAGGAACATCAGCCGCCTCGGTAAGATAATAATTGTTGGCACGATTCGGACAAACCGTAACGCAGACACTGCATACATCGCCGCATTGCAGGCATCGTGAGGCTTCACGGATGGCTGATTCCGCAGTGAATACAGGATGATCACCAGCAATAGAGGCGTCTATTTTTCCCCTCTTCGACTTGCGAACAATAAAATCGCTGTGCGACATTTTTTTATCCGAAGAAAGTTTTTCGGAAGGAAGGACAATTCCTGCTTTTGCAGCGATCTGGATGGCTGCTTTACGACCATCGCCAACGGCCTTCACAATGGTAGCCGCTCCACGCATAGCATCACCGCCTACAAACACACCGGGAACCGAGGTTTCGTAAGAGCCTTTTAAGGTCTGAAGTTCTCCATACGTGATGAAATCAATATCGATATCCTGTCCAAGTGCCGGAATAAGTGAATCAACCTGGAATTCAATAAATTCACCTTTAATTTTTACCGGTGTCAGGCGGGAATCCGTTGGCGATTTTACCAGTTCCATTTTAGCGCAAACAATGGACGAAATGCGACCGCCTTTGACTACAAGTTTTTCGGGCGCAACCAATTCAATTAATTCAATTCCTTCGGCAAGTAACGCTTTGATTTCATCTACATCGGCAGGCATTTCGGTTCGGGTTCTACGATACAGAACTTTAACAGAACTTCCTGGTTTTGAAAAACGTTTAGCTGTTCGGGCAACATCCATAGCGGTATTTCCACCACCGATGATAATAATATTTTTTTCCAAATCGGGTTCCTTTCCTTGTTTGGAGGATTTTAAAAATTCGAATGCGTTCAGAATTCCGGCTGCATTTTCACCTTCCATTTGAAGGGTTTTAAAACGCTGCGCTCCGGCTGCGATATAAACAGAATCATATTCCGACCGCAGGCGGGCAAAAAGCTGGCTGTCTATTTTTGTATTATACTGAATTTTTACTCCAAGCTTTTCAATACGTTCAATATCTTTTTGCAAAGATTCCATTTTCAGCCTGAACTCAGGAATGGCTTCGGAAACCATGCCACCGGGAATGGATTTTGTTTCGAAAATTTCAACTTCAAAACCGCCCATTCGTAAAAAGTAAGCACAACTTAATCCCGAAGGACCCGCACCTATAATAGCTACTTTCTTACCGTTTGACGGGGAAATGCTGATATCAGCTTCAAACCCCTTCTCGGCCACAAAGCGTTTCACTTCTTTAATTTTCAGCGCCTGCTCGTAGTTGATCCGCGTGCATTTGGTCTGGCACAAATGATCGCAAGCCACTCCCAGCACATTCGGGAATGGATTTTTAATCATGATCACATCAAAGGCTTTCTGAAAATCACCCTGCGAGGTGTAATACAGGTATTCCGGAATATCCTGGTTTGTCGGGCATTCATCTACGCAAGGCGCATGTATACAGTCGAAAAAACCTAATGAACGACTGGTTTTGATGCTTTTAGTTACAAACGGATCGCGTTTGTAATCATCGTTCATTACAACTTCGTCAGCGTATGCGTTCAGTTTATCGAGTGGGGACCTGGTTTCTTTATTCTTCTTTTCCGAAAGAGTTGAAATATACTGAGCTAAGCGGCCGTAACCACCTGGTTTCAGAATATCGGAACAAACAGTAACCGGTTTCAATCCGCTTTCGATCAGGTCGTTGATATTGAAACAATCGGCACCGGCTGAAAAAGAAACATTCAGTTTTCCCTTGAATTCGTTCTGTAATTTCCTGACAACGTTAACACTGATCGGATGCAAGGCACGACCGCTCATATACATCATCTGCTCGTGAGCCGGAAAAACGTTTTTGTGATTTACGCTTTCAAGGGTGTTAGTAAGCTTTACGCCAAAAAATAACCCTTCAGCATCAGCTGTTTGCTGCAATCGCTGAATAATTCCAATGGCATCAGGATATTTTAAATCGTGCTCAAAGGCGATATCCGGAATGGTATTTTTAAACTGAAGCTTGTTGTTTAAAATATCGCGGAGTTCGTCTTTGCCAAGCAGTGTTGGATTAAGTTTAACCAGCGTGTGCAACTTCTTTTCTTTTAAAAGGTAATGCCCGATTTTCTCAATTTCGTCAGGCGGGCAACCATGCATGGTACTTAGCGTAATATTGTCGGAAATACGGTCTGGAATCTCAATACCAGCCAGTTCAGGATAGAAAGGAAGCAATTCGGCTATCATCTTCTTTTTGGCTTCGCCGCAATCCGACATGCTTTTCAGAAACCATTGCATGTTCTTATTCTGAATGCCTTCGAAATTGTAGCCAATGCTCATATTTAAAATGAAGCCGCGTTTTTGCAGCTTATCCCAACCGAATTTATGCTGAAGCATATGAATCAGTATCCAGGCTTTCAGGTATTCTTCGAAAGACTCAGGTATCCGAAGTTCCTGCGACCATTCGCAGTTGTATCCTTCGTCCTGCATATCGATGCAAGGCTTTGAGATTTCGAGTTCGTCGAGGGTCTGAATGGTTTTCAGCTCAATATAGCTTGCTCCGCACAACCAGGCTGAAATAATATTCTGAGCCATTTGTGTATGCGGACCGGCGGCTACACCCAGAGGAGTTTTCAGGTTTTGCCCGAAAATTTCCATCGAAAGGCCTTCGTGCTTTTCGGGATTGAAGAATAATTTTTCGGGTATGCCAAAAATTTCTTTCCGGGTCAAATATTCAGTTTCGATCAGGGTAAAAAGTTTTCCTGCGGAAACAGGAGAAAATGCGGTGGAATGGATCATTGATTAGAGTTTAAAATAAGTGCCTAAAGTACTTAGAGTGCCTAAAGTACTTAAAATGATTGGAGTGCTATAATACATAGAAATCTTTTAGTATCATTATTAATTGTTTTTTCGTTTTCAACTTTATTCACTCTAGCACACTTTAGTGCACTTTAGGCACTTGATGTAACATGTAGAATAGCCGCTAAAGATGGCTAAGGTTTCAACTTATCACTCACCGAAGTAAATATAGCAAGTAACTCATTTGCTTCAGTCAACATCAAATTTACTTCTATAGAATCTAGCCAGTTCATATCCAAAACTATTTCAAGCCAATATACAGTTTCACTTGATTCGCTTTCACAAATCTGTATTTTGTTGTAAAAATCAGCTTTACTTCTTGCCCGGTTTGCTTCGCGGTAATTTGCGCCTATGCTGGTTCCTGATTTTGTTAACTGATTCCTAATTACTCTTCCTTCCTGAGTGCTTGGTAAAGTAGTACAAAGCCGGATGATGCGAATAGCAAACTGTTTGGTCCTGATTTCTAGTTGTTTTGCAAATTCTTTATTTTCAATGAGTAGAATTTTAAATCCTTATTGATGAAAAGGGGAGCGCCTTTAGTACTTAAAGTACCTAGAGTACTTAGAGTGCCTAAAGTTTAGAGTGATTAGAGTAACCGAGCTATTTGAGATTCTCTCAGTATCATTATTAATCGTTGTATGGTTTTTAACTCTAGGCACTTTAGCGCATTTTAGTGCACTCTAGGCACTTTTTTCTACTTTTGTAAAATTAGAAAATAAACAGTATGGAGGTTGCTTTATTTGCACAAACATCATGTATCATCCTTGCGGCAGGAAATTCAGTGAGAATGGGTGAGCATAAAGCGTTGCTCAAATTTGATTCAGACAGGAATTTTATTCAGAAACTTACAGAAACCTATTTGCTGGCCGGAATTGAACAGGTTATTGTGGTTGTAAATTCAGAATTGTTTAAACTGATCAGTGAAAGCAGCCTGGCACTTTCGGGTAAAGTGAAATTGGTTGTTAACGACAAACCGGAACTGGGCCGTTTTTATTCCTTACAAACTGGAGTAAAGCTGATTCCCACAGGCAATTACTGTTTTTTTCAGAATATCGACAATCCTTTTACCTCTGAAGAACTGCTTAAAGAAATGATTCTTCATAAAGCCAAAGCCGGAGTAATAATACCGACCTTTAATAAAAAATCTGGGCATCCGGTGTTAATCAGTCCGTTGGTAGTGAAGAGAATATTTGAAGGTACTGATTATAAAATAAGAATTGATACTTTTTTAAATCAGTTTACCGAAAAGAAAATCGAGGTTCCTGATCCCAAAATCCTGCTGAATATTAATTCCCCTGAAGATTATTCAAACTGTATTTAACACCAGGATACTACAAGCAGGATAGTACTGATTTATCCCTGTACATTGAACAATTTGCACTTTTAAAAATTCCCGGAAACTTTAATTCATCGTATTTGGGCAGCTATTTAAACCCTCTGCTGCCGAACAATTTGCCAGCATTAACTGTTAGTAAACACTACAATTGTTCAGAAAATTTTCTTCATCACTCCATTTTGTATTACTAACAATTGGAGATCACTTATATGCAAATACCCAAGTGTAAGGCAATATGCTGTTGGTATTGATTATATGAAAATTGGTGAAGTAATCAGAATGGCAGTTACATGGTATTTTAACCTGGACTATTCACAAACTTAGTGAACTCCTGGAGCCTTGGTGGCGCACTTAAAATTTGCCACTAAGTCACGAAATCACTAAGAATCGCTAAGATAATATTAAGTCGGGCCATTTCGTGAATAGTCCAGGTTAAATACCAGCAAAAAAATCCGCTTTGTTTTTTTGAAGGATCAGGTCTTCACTCTTTTCTAAATAAGCACGAAAATGCACAAAGTCCATATTAACACCTTTATTAAAAATCACTACAACAAAGCTAAGCTTTTCGAGGAAATTGTTGAACGGCTAAAGTTGCACGGAATTGATCCGGAAAATATAACCCGGACTGATCTTAGCATAGTGGATGAGTTTCATGTACGGGGAGCCGAAGTTTCCAGGGAAATTGCAAAGGAAATAAACCTGGTTGGAAGCAGGGTCTTGGATGTAGGTTGCGGAATAGGAGGGCCTGCCAGGATGCTCGCCGATGAATTTAACTGTGAAGTTACGGGCATTGATATGAGCCATGAGTTTATTCTCACTGCGCGCAAATTGACCACCCTTGTCGGACTAAATGATAAAACTGAATTCATACAAGGCGATGCACTCGAATTACCTTTCGAAAACGGATCTTTTGATGTAGTATGGACCCAGCATGTGCAAATGAACATCAGCGATAAAGCCGGATTTTATTCTGAAATTGCAAGAGTGTTAACCGATAAAGGAATATTTATTTACTATGACATATTCAGGAAGAATTCATCAGAATTGGATTTTCCTGTTCCCTGGGCGAACGATCCTTCCATCAGTTTTTTGGGAACCATTCTAAATATGAATACTATCCTTAAAAATCTTGGACTTACCTTAGTTCAAACTACTGACCAGACGGATAACGCAATAGAGTTTTTCTCTGGCATGTTTGAAAGAAACAATAAGAGTGGACCTAAAAAACTGGGCCTGGATATTTTAATGGGTGATTCCACCCTGGAAAAATCCGGCAATTTACTTAAAGGCCTGAAGGAGAATAAAATCGTTCTTCAAAGCGGGATTTATAAGAAAATTTAATTGTTTTTAAATACTCAATCATCATACCTTCCAGTTTTTAGTTCATATAGATTTATACCGGAAGTTTGAATAAATATACATTTATCTAAAATCAGTCATATAATTGTCAAGGGCTCAGTTTCAATAAAATTGTATTAAACCACAGAGGTTCAATTATATATGTATTTTGACCCCACCTTCTTTCGCTCAGTAATTTACTTAAAAAATAGGAAAACGCGTTGAAAACCTGTATAAAATGTTGGGCATGTAAAAATAGGCCGTATTTTTGTAGCCACAAACACAATTTGTATGTCAGTCATTTTTTCAAACAGCATTATTAGCCTCCTCCTCCTCGTCCTCTGGAAAATCCAGGTGGGTTAGGAATGTTGTTTAACAAAATATAAACAGAAGCCTCTCTCACTTGAACTGAGAGGGGCTTTTTGATGTAAAAGAATTGTCTGAATTAGCACTGATAATGAAGTTCTTAGTTTGAAAAAATAAAAGTATAGCCACAGATTTCGCAGATAAGCATAGAAATTAAAAAATTAATCTGCGAAAATCTGTGAAATCTGTGGCAAAGAAGAGTTTTAAACCAAAACTAAAAATCATTTTGAAAGCAAAACTGTTTATGAATAGTGCCTTTGCTTTTTTAAATGTTTACCCTCAGATAAATGAATTTTAACCACTGAATTGCAATTAAAATCTAATAAAATCATAATGCAGATCCCACTTCGCAGCGATACATCAACCAAAGGCCGTAAAATGGCAGGAGCCCGAAGCCTCTGGCGTGCAAACGGAATGAAAGAAGAGCAGTTTGGCAAACCGCTTATCGCCATTGCCAATTCGT
The DNA here is from genome assembly GCA_903879715.1 of uncultured Bacteroidales bacterium. GTDB lineage: Bacteria > Bacteroidota > Bacteroidia > Bacteroidales > UBA4417 > UBA4417. Next base: position 8,959 of record CAIRMR010000209.1, on the reverse strand, counting down.
TCACCCAGTTTGTTCCCGGGCACGCGCATCTGCATTCTATCGGGCAGTATGTTAAAGGACTGATCGAAGCGCAAGGATGTTTTGCCGCCGAGTTCAATACCATTGCCATTGACGACGGTATTGCCATGGGCCACGACGGTATGTTGTATTCACTTCCATCGCGCGACCTGATTGCCGACAGTGTTGAATACATGGTGAATGCTCATAAAGCCGATGCGCTTATCTGCATCAGCAATTGCGACAAAATTACTCCCGGCATGCTGATGGCTGCCATGAGGCTGAACGTTCCAACCATTTTTGTTTCCGGCGGACCAATGGAAGCCGGCATTATGGGCGATCGCAAACTCGACCTGGTTGATGCCATGGTTATGGGTGCCGACGATAGCGTTAGCGATACTGATCTTGCCAAAGTTGAGCAATCCGCTTGCCCGACCTGTGGTTCCTGCTCCGGAATGTTTACCGCCAACAGCATGAACTGCCTTACCGAAGCTTTGGGCTTGTCACTTCCCGGAAACGGAACTGTTGTCGCAACGCATGTCAACAGGCTGAAACTTTTCGAAAAAGCTGCCGGCCGTATTGTTGAAATGGCCCGCGAATATTATGATAAAGGAAACGAAACTGTACTTCCAAGGCAGGTTGCATCCAAAAAAGCATTTACAAATGCCATGACATTGGATATTGCCATGGGAGGATCAACCAATACAGTTCTACACTTACTTGCCGTTGCTCACGAAGCCGGCGTTGATTTCACGATGAAGGATATCGATGAGCTTTCGCGGAAAACGCCTTGCCTTTGCAAAGTTTCGCCTAGCTCACAGTACCATGTCGAGGATGTTAACCGCGCGGGAGGAATCCTGTCGCTGCTTGGCGAATTGAACCGTGCCGGCCTTATGGACACTTCAGCTTACCGTGTTGATGGGTTAAACCTGGGACAGGCAATAAATGCTTTTGATATTCTAAGTACCGATGTTACTGCCGAAGCCATGCAGATATTCAGCAGCGCGCCGGCTCATAAAATAAACCTGGTAATGGGATCGCAGGATACCCGTTATACAAAACTGGATGATAACCGTGTTTCGGGATGTATCCGTGATGTTGAACATGCCTATTTCCAGGATGGCGGACTTGCCGTTTTATACGGAAACATTGCCACAAAAGGCAGTATCGTAAAAACCGCCGGAATCGATCCCGCTCTGTTTCATTTCGAAGGAACAGCAAGGGTTTTTGAATCGCAGGATGAAGCTGTTCATGGAATATTGAGTGGAAAGGTAAATGCCGGTGATGTTGTGGTTATCCGTTACGAAGGCCCCAAAGGCGGTCCCGGGATGCAGGAAATGCTTTACCCGACTTCCTACCTTAAAACCCTGAAACTTGATAAGGTTTGTGCGTTGATAACTGATGGTCGCTTTTCTGGAGGCACTTCAGGGCTTTCCATCGGCCATGTTTCCCCCGAAGCAGCAGCTGGCGGTGAAATTGCCCTGATAAAAGATAACGATACCATAGTAATTGATATTGCCACACGCGCAATCAATCTGAATGTAAGTGAGGAAGAACTGAAACGCAGAAAGGACAATGAAACCTCACGTGCAAAAGCTGCTTATACACCGCAAACCAGGAAGAGAAATATTTCGGATGCGCTTAAAATTTACGCCATGCATGTTTCATCGGCCGATAAAGGTGCCGTGCGTATGATTGAGTAAAACAAAAAATTATAATGCCTGAAGTTGAATCTGACAGGATTCCGGCACTTAAAGATTTACTATTGATAAATAACCAACAGAGATAATTATGACGACTAAAGAAAAAGAAACCCGTAGGTCACAGCAGCAGGATGTTGAAATTACCGGTAGCGAAGCTGTTATCCGTTCCTTAATTGCTGAAGGTGCGGAAGTTATTTTCGGTTATCCCGGCGGAGCCATTATGCCGGTTTACGATGCATTGTACGATTATCGCAATGCACTCAGGCATATTCTTACCCGCCACGAACAGGGCGCTGTACATGCCGCACAGGGATATGCCCGCGTAACGGGAAAAGTAGGTGTATGTATTGCCACCTCAGGTCCCGGTGCTACCAATCTTATGACCGGTATTGCCGATGCGCAGATTGATTCCACACCTTTGGTCTGTATCACCGGCCAGGTTACTTCGGGTTTACTTGGCACCGACGCTTTCCAGGAATCAGATGTGGTCGGCCTTTCGATGCCGGTTACCAAATGGAATTTCCAGATTACAACTCCGGAAGATATTCCTGAAGCCATTGCCAAGGCTTTTTATATTGCCGCCTCAGGCAGGCCGGGACCGGTTTTGCTGGATATTACCAAAGACGCACAGTTTGGCAAGTTGAAATACAAATATGCCAAATGCCATAAAATCAGGAGTTATGTTCCCGAATATCCTGTAAATAAAGAGAAATTAGCTGAAGCAGCAACCTTAATAAACGGGGCAAAGAAACCTTTCCTGGTTTTCGGGCAGGGAATTATGCTTGGAGAAGCGGAACGGGAACTGAAAAGTTTTATAGATAAAACCGGTATCCCCGCAGCATGGACACTCCTGGGCTTATCAGCTTTAAACAGCGATCACCCTTTAAACGTAGGAATGCTGGGAATGCACGGCAACTATGGTCCGAATATTAAAACCAATGAATGTGATTTGCTGATTGCCGTTGGAATGCGCTTCGACGACCGCGTAACCGGTACGCTGAAAACCTATGCCAAGCAGGCAAAAATCATTCATATCGAAATTGATCCTGCCGAAATCAATAAAAATGTAAAAACGGATGTGGCCTTATTGGGCGATGCCAAGAAAATACTTCGTTTGTTGACCCATATCGTTAGTCCGAACAAGCATAAGGAATGGGTGAAAGAATTCAAACAAGCCATGGCTATTGAAGTAAAAAAGGTTATTCATTCTGATGTATATCCTACAAAACCTGGTTTAACAATGGGAGAAGTAGTACGCAGGGTTTCGGAATACACTAAAAATAAGGCCGTAATTGTTTCGGATGTGGGTCAGCATCAAATGGCTACGGCGCGTTATTCCAGGTTCACACAGCCACGAAGCCATATCACTTCAGGTGGTCTGGGAACAATGGGTTTTGGATTGCCAGCAGCCATCGGCGCCAAATTAGGCGAACCCAACCGCGAAGTTGTAGTGTTTGCCGGTGATGGCGGTTTCCAGATGACCATCCAGGAACTGGGTACCATTGCCCAGGAAAAACTGGGTGTAAAAATGGTGATCCTTAACAACCATTTCCTGGGAATGGTTCGTCAGTGGCAGGAGCTTTTCTTTGAAAAAAGATACTCTTTTACTGAAATTTTAAGTCCCGACTTTGTAAAAGTAGCTGATGCGTATGGCATTCCGGGCAACCATGTTACGGACCGCGATAAACTTGATGATGCCATCAAAGTTATGTTCGAGACCGAAGGCCCCTATCTGCTTGAGGTTAATATTGAAAAGGACGATAATGTCTTCCCCATGGTTCCTGCAGGAGCATCCGTTTCCGATATTCTGTTGAGTCCTGAAGATGCGGTAAAATAGGGCCTATGGCAGCTATTTAAATATGGTTAAGGAAAAGGTTAAGGTAGAGGTTAAGATAGTTCTAAGATAAATCCTGCAGCCTCAGCCTCAACCTCAGCCTCAACCTCAATCTCAACCTGAACCTGAACCTCAACCTCAACCTCAATCAGAACCAAAGTATCACAAGAATAGTTAAACAGTTTAACTTCTGACAAAATGAAACAAGAATATATCATATCCGCATACAGCGAAAACCATATCGGTTTGCTGAACCGCATTACAATCATATTTACCCGTCGCAAAGTAAACATCGAGAGCCTTACTGTTTCTGAATCTGCGCTGAAAGGCATTTCGAAATTTACCATAGTAGTAAACGAAACCAGGGATAAAGTCAGCAATATCGTTAAGCAGATCGACAAGCAGATTGAAGTCCTCAAGGCGTTTTACCATACTAACGAGGAAATGATCTTCCAGGAAATTGCCTTGTATAAAGTGCCTACAGCGCCACTTATGGAGAGCGACCAGATTGAAAAACTTATCCGCAAGCACAATGCCAGGATACTTGAAATCACACCGGAGTACACGGTTATCGAAAAAACAGGGCATAAGGAAGAAACCCAGGAATTATTCAACGGATTAAATCCGTTTGGTGTACTGCAGTTTATACGCTCAGGCAGAATAGCAATTACCCGTTCGCCTATCGAAAAACTTTCGGAATTCCTGAAAGAAAGAGACGCGCTGCTGGCAAAAATTGAATCCAAAGGCAAAATTGCCAAGGTGTAACAACTGGTTTTTGAAGACGATTGAAATGAAAAAAGAATTTATAATCACTACTTACAGCGAGAACCATATCGGTTTGACCAACCGCATTACTATAATACTCACCCGCCGGCAAGTAAATATCGAAAGCCTCACGGGCTCTGAATCAGCACTGCCCGGAATTCATAAGATCACAATTGTTATCAACGAAGAAGAAGAGAAAGTCAAAAACATTGTAAAACAGATTGATAAAATTGTGGATGTTCTTAAAGCCTTTTATCATACCAACGAGGAAATGATTTACCAGGAAATAGCTTTGTATAAAGTACTTACAAAGTCGTTGATGGAAAGCGATGACATTGAGAAACTCATCCGGAGTCACAACGCCCGGATTCTGGAAATTACCCCTGAATACACCGTTATCGAAAAAACCGGTCATAAAGAAGAAACCCAGGATCTTTTCCAGGGACTGAACAAGTTTGGAGTGTTGCAGTTTATCCGTTCAGGAAGGATTGCTTTGACCCGTTCGCCGATTGAAAAATTATCGGAATTTCTAAAAGAAAGGGATGAACTGCTGGAGAGAGTTGAGACAAGGAGGAAACTGAGAAAGGCGAATTGAGAAGGGGTTGGGAAAAGGGGTTGGAAGTCGGAAGACGGAAATCGGAAGACGGAAGTAAGAAGCTGGAAGTCGGAAGTCGGAAGTCGGAAGACGGAAGTCGGAAGACAGAAGACGGAAGTAAGAAGCTGGAAGACGGAAGTCGGAAGTCGGAAGCTGGGAGTCCGAAGACGGAAGACCGAAACTGGAATCTTTGAAAAGCTAATAAAATGGAATAAATTCAAAAGAATAAAAATCACAAGATCAATGAATAAAAAACTTAAACGGAACGAAGATTTATATCGGTTGAAACCCTTCCGACTCCCGACTTCTGACTTCCGACAAATCACTTCCATAAAAGCCTATCACAAGATCAATGAATAAAAAACTTAAACGGAACGAAGATTTATATCGGTTGAAACCCTTCCGACTTCCGACTCCCGACTTCCGACAAATCACTTCCATAAAAGCCTATCACAAAATAAATGAATAAAAAACTTAAACGAAACGAAGATTTATGTCGGTTGAAACACTTCCGACTCCCGACTTCCGACTTCCGACTATTTATAAACGAATTACTAATAACGATTAACTAATAACATTCAAAAACAATGGCAAAAATCAAATTTGGATCAACTGAAGAAAATGTAGTAACCCGCGAAGAGTTTCCTTTGGCAAAAGCTATCGAAACCCTTAAAGATGAAACTATAGCAATTATAGGGTATGGCGTTCAGGGCCCGGGTCAGTCGCTCAACCTCCGTGACAATGGTTTTAACGTGATCATTGGTCAGCGGTCAAACTCCAAATCATGGGACAAGGCAGTTAAAGACGGCTGGGAGCCGGGCGTTACACTTTTCGAAATTGAAGAAGCCTGCCAGAAAGGTACAATCTTACAGTTCCTGTTGTCCGATGCCGGCCAGATCGCATTATGGCCAACCATCAAAAAAAACCTGACTCCCGGAAAAGCTCTGTATTTTTCACACGGCTTTGGAATTACCTACAAGGAACGCACAGGCATTATTCCTCCTGCTGATGTTGATGTAATCCTGGTTGCGCCAAAAGGTTCAGGAACCAGCCTCAGGAGAATGTTTCTGCAAGGCAGGGGTCTCAATTCGAGTTATGCTATTTTCCAGGATGCCACAGGCCGTGCTTTCGACCGCGTTGTTGCTTTGGGAATTGGGGTTGGATCAGGCTACCTTTTCGAAACCGATTTCAAAAAAGAAGTTTTCTCCGACCTTACCGGCGAACGTGGTACTCTGATGGGAGCTATACAGGGGATTTTTGCCGCACAGTACGATGTTTTACGCAGCAAAGGACACAGTCCTTCCGAAGCTTTTAACGAAACCGTTGAAGAACTTACACAAAGCCTTATGCCGCTTGTAGCCGAAAACGGGATGGACTGGATGTACGCCAACTGTTCAACCACAGCGCAGCGTGGCGCTCTCGACTGGTGGAAGAAGTTCCGTGATGCTACCAAACCTGTTTTTGAAGAATTATACAACGAAGTAGCCAGCGGCAACGAAGCCCAGCTTTCGATTGACTCCAACAGCAAGCCTGATTACCGCGAAAAACTCGAAGTTGAGCTGAAAGAACTCCGCGATTCGGAAATGTGGGTGGCCGGGGCTGCTGTACGCAAATTGAGGCCGGAGAATAATTAGAAAGGTGTTAGGATTTAGGGGTTGGGGTTTAGGGGTTTAAAAGCTCTAATGTTCAAAGGCGCTAAACGCAGGTTGTTGAAGGCGGGTGAGCGGAGCCAAACCCCCGAAACAAGACAAAGTGTAAATGCCTGCGGCATTTAAAGGTTCAAAGGTTCAAAGGTCAATTGTTCTGTAGTTAAAATGTTCAATTGTTCCGGCTTCGGTCTCCCTGTCGCCCCTCGCCTCTCGCCTCTCGCCCCATCGCCCCTCTCCCTGTCACCCCTCTCCCTTTATCCCCTTGCCCAATCACCCCTCGCCTTGTCATATAAAAAAGAATGCTTCATTAAAACAAATAAAAATGAGCGATAAAGTTTATGTTTTTGATACAACGCTGCGGGATGGCGAACAGGTTCCCGGATGCCAGCTGAACACACTTGAAAAAATTGAAGTTGCCAAGCAGCTGGAAGCTTTAGGCGTTGATGTTATTGAGGCCGGTTTCCCGATTTCGAGTCCCGGCGATTTTAAATCGGTGGTCGAAATTTCGAAAGCGGTTCATGAGCCAATTATCTGCGCGCTTACCCGCGCCGTTGAAAAGGATATTGAAGTGGCAGCCGATGCCCTTAAATATGCCAGGCGTAAACGTATTCACACCGGCATTGGCACTTCGTATTACCATATCACGCATAAATTAAAATCGAACCAGGACGAAATCATTGAGCGGGCTATCGCTGCCGTGAAATATGCCCGTAACTTCGTCGACGATGTAGAATTCTACTGCGAGGATGCCGGTCGCACCGAAAATGAATATCTGGCACGGGTAGTGGAAGCCGTTATCAAAGCCGGAGCAACTGTTGTTAATATTCCGGATACAACGGGATATTGCCTGCCCTATGAGTACGGCGAAAAAATCAAATACCTGGTTGATCATGTTAAGAATGTAGACAGAGCAATTCTTTCCACCCACTGCCATAACGATTTGGGTATGGCAACAGCCAACTCTATTTCCGGAATCATGAACGGCGCCCGCCAGGTAGAAGTTACCATTAACGGTATCGGCGAACGTGCCGGTAATACTTCCCTCGAAGAGGTTGTGATGACCCTGAGAACAAGACCAAATATGGGGCTGATCACAGGTATTAATACCCAAATGATATATGAAACCAGCCGTATGGTTTCCACTTTTATGCGTATGCCGGTTCAGCCGAATAAAGCCATTGTTGGCCGGAATGCTTTTGCGCATTCATCGGGGATTCACCAGGATGGCGTATTGAAAAACCGCGAAAACTACGAGATCATTGATCCGCAGGATGTAGGAATCCGCGAATCGAGCATTGTGTTAACCGCCCGTTCGGGCCGTGCTGCATTGAAGCATCGTCTTGAAGTGCTTGGGTTCACTCTCTCTGTTGAGGATTTGAACGATATGTATGATAAATTCATCGAACTGGCGGATAAGAAAAAGGAAATCAAAGATGAAGACCTTTTTGTATTGGTAGGTGTAGAACAGTCGGAACACTCAAGGCGTATCCAGTTAAAACATCTGCAAGTAATATGTGGTTCCTCTACTCAGCCAGTAGCTTCCGTGGTGATCAGTGTGGATGGGGAGGAATATTCAGCCACCTCACCTGGTAATGGACCTGTTGACGCGGCCTTTAACGCGGTAAAACAGATTATCCGCAAAACAGTTACCCTGGAGGAATTCCTTATCCAGGCCATTACACGTGGCTCGGATGATATTGGTAAAGTACATGTTCAGCTTGAGAACAAAGGAACACTTTATTATGGTTTCTCAGCGAATACGGATATAGTAACCGCATCGGTTGAGGCGTTTATTGACGCGCTTTCGAAGATAGGATAGCGGATTTACATTTGGTTAATCAGAATGCCATGATTTTTAACCAACACCTCAAGATAATATCTTCAGATTTTATTTTGAGGTGTTTTTTTTTATAACTGAATGATACCCAATAAAGGCACCCAAAGGCGTACACTGCAAGCCCTGTCCCCCTTGGCGAAGGGGGACCACAGGGGGATTGAATGCTATCCGGGTAATAATTTGCGTTTAGATTTTAAAAAAGAATCCCCCTTGTTCCCCCTTTTGAAAAAAAAGGGGGACACGTGCTAACAAAAAGGGTGCAAAATGATTAATAAAAGCACCTAAGGGAGGACACCTGCTATGGAGATTGTTTTTATCCAGCACAACAAAAAACACAGCTATCCGCCCTGGAGCGCATAGCTGTGTTACCGGTAGTTTCCCTTTAAAAGACGGGATAGCCTAATGCTATTCCTGTTCTTCTTCTTTTACGTCCCGCAATAAATAGGTCTTCCGTATAGCAAACGCTGCTGCCAGGGTTAGCAATATAAAGGTGCCGTTGCCAACAGGGGCGCCTGCCCCGGTTCCGCCAACCTCAGTTCCCTCTGGAGGTACGTCGCCTGGTAAGGGAGGAAGCTGAGC
>CAIRMR010000208.1 GCA_903879715.1 uncultured Bacteroidales bacterium | reverse complement strand
CACATGCCTGCCCGCTACAGGCGGGGAACTCCATGACCAAATAATATCATGCTACTGGGAGTCAAAAATGGTAGATTTTGTCATGTTCGTTTCATCTAAAAAACTGCTAAACGCAGTTTTAATCTGTGTAATCGGCGTAATCTGCGGCTAAATTGCCTTTTGAGTAGGCTGTTTAGTTACAATTTTATATTTGTTTTATCTTTCAAACTCAGCGCTTCACAGCCTGCTGAACAGCCCATATTTTCATTCAACTAACAGACATATAACTTGTTACATTAAAGTATTTTGCCCGGATAAAATTTATTTCCGGAAATATTTAAGCCCTCACTGAAATCTTGGTCGTCCGCTCCGCCTAATACATTCACGGGTTAATATTTAGTTAGTAAATTTAGACAGTTTCTTAATAATTTGATTTAAAATAAATCTATTTTTACACCCCAAATAAAAAGTTAAAACTTGTTAACTAACCAAATTTATGAAAATTCAAATATCATGAAAAAAAAACCACAAAGAATTGCTTTTGCAATAGTATTATTATTTTTTAACATAGGTCTGTTTGCTCAGAGTTACGTTAAAGGTGTTGTAACGGATGCTCTAACCAACGAAACTTTAGCTGGTGCATCAGTTTTTGTTAAAGGAACATCTGTAGGAACTTCTGCCGATGTTAAAGGAGTCTTTAAGTTTGAGGCTCCTGTGGGCACCAAAACCATTGTTGTTCAATTTGTTGGCTACCTTCCTACTGAAATTGAAGTTAACGTTAAAAAAGATCAAACTTCAGATCTGGGCACAATTGGCCTGGCAATAAACCAGGTTGGATTGAATGAAGTAATCATTTTAGCTTCGGTTGCGGTCAGTCGTAAAACACCTGTCGCAATGTCTACTCTGGAGCCTAAGGTTATTGAAGAAAGACTGGGCACACAGGAATTTCCTGAAATATTAAAATCAACTCCAGGCGTATATGCCACAAAACAAGGAGGAGGCTATGGAGACTCGCGTATCAATTTACGTGGATTTGAATCAGCCAATACCGCTGTTATGATTAACGGAGTTCCTGTTAACGATATGGAATGGGGCGGCGTTTATTGGTCGAACTGGGCCGGTTTGGCCGATGTTACCCGTTCGATGCAGGTACAACGCGGATTGGGAGCATCAAAAGTTTCAGCGCCTTCATTGGGAGGTTCCATCAATATACTTACCAATACTACCGATGCCAAAAAAGGTGGCGCCATTTCATTTGGAATTGGCAGCGATGGCTATAATAAAATTGGTTTTTCTGTTTCGACCGGATTAACTGAAAAGAACTGGGCGATTACCCTTCTGGGAGCTAAAACATCCGGACAAGGATATATCCAGGGAACTGAATTTGAATCGTATTCTTATTTTGTCAATATTTCGAAAAAGATTAACGCGTCGCATTCCCTTTCATTTACAGCTTTTGGCGCGCCACAATGGCACAACCAGCGTAACAATGGCGACAAATTGCTAATCTCAGAATGGCAAAAACAACCAAATAAATATTTATACAATGCTTCCTATGGTTTCGATATGAACGGGCAACGTAAAGTTTCGTCGCTAAATGTTTATAACAAACCACAATTATCCTTAAATCACTTCTGGACCATAAGCCCCAAAACAAGCCTTTCTTCAGTTGTTTATGCTTCGATAGGTGATGGTTACGGCACAAGCGGACAAGGTTATACATCCGCTGATCGCAGCAACTGGTATGGTTCTTCCAATGGGATTCCTAATGCTGCTTTCCGCGCACCCGATGGAACTTTTGATTATGGAGCTATTTATACCATTAATAAGGCAAGTCTCGAAGGATCAAAAATGGCTATGTCAAAAAGTGTGAACCAGCATAAATGGTATGGCCTTCTTTCTACTTTTACAACCAAACTACGAAAGGATATTGATTTTTATGGAGGGATTGATCTTAGGTACTATAAAGGAACACATACCAATGTACTTACTGATTTATACGGCGGAAGCTTTTTTATTGATGCTACTTCATTACGCCCTCTCCTTAGCGATCAGAGCTGGAAAACAGAAAAGCTTGGTGTTGGTGACGTTGTTTACCGCGATTATGATGGATTTGTATTTAGCCAGGGTATTTTTATGCAGGCCGAATATAATAAAGAAGCTTTAAGCGCTTTTATTTCATTATCAGGATCAAATACATCGCAATGGCGCTATGATCGCTTTTATTATGATAGCGATAAAGCCAAATCGGAGACTATTAACTTCTTAGGGTATTGTGCTAAAGGTGGTGCCAATTACAACATCAATGCATACCATAATGTGTTTGCAAACTTTGGAATTATTTCACGCGCACCTTTCTTTTCAGGAGGAGCTTTCCTGCAGTCCACAACAAGTAATATAACAAATCCTAATGCCATTAACGAAAAGGCTATTTCCTATGAACTTGGTTACGGTTTTAAATCGCGTTATTTTTCTTTTAATACAAATGTTTATCGTACTCTTTGGAAAGATAAAACTTTGATTCGGGCCATCAATGCCAATAGCCCTGAAAGTTTAGTTGCAAATATGGAAGGTGTTAATGCCTTACATCAAGGGGTAGAAGTAGATTTTGTTTTCAAATACATCGACAATCTGGATATAACCGGGATGGTATCAATTGGCGATTGGAACTGGAAAGATGATGCTTCAGGTTATCTGTATAATCGCAATGGCGATCCTGTTGACGCTACAGGTAAGGTAGTTGAATTACTAGGCCCTGAACATGCAAAAGTAGATGTAAATATTGGGGGAATTCACGTTGGCAATTCAGCACAAACAACTGCTGCTATTGGTTTTAAATATGAATTACTAAAAGGACTTAGAATGGGTTTAGATGCCAATTATTTTGGACGTAACTACGCTTATTTTAACATTTCTTCTGTAGGTACTAACCTGAGTCCTGCCGAATTTGCACAACCCTGGAAAATTCCTGATGCAACAACTCTTGATCTGAACACAAGTTATCGTTTCAAAATCGGTAGCTTAGATGCAACCTTGATTGGTAATATACAGAACCTTTTAGATGCCGAATACATTACAGATGCTACAGATGGCGCCAATCACGATTGGGAGACATCACCTGTATTCTACGGTTTTGGAAGAACCTTTTCTGCTACTTTAAAAATTAAATTTTAATACCTGAAAAACATGAAAAAGATATTATATACACTGTCTTTGAGTTTGACGTTTTTAGTACTTCTCAGCAGTTGTGCTAAATTTAACGATCAGTTCGAAGGCCTAGATGACATGACAAAAATCTCAAATGTGGTTACGTATAACTACATTTTGGCAGATGCGGATTATTCTACTATTAGTAAAAGTGCATTAGCAATTGCTGCTAATGCTGCAGATTCAGCAAAAGCAAAAAGCATTGCTACTAATAAATATTTCTCCAAAACTTTAGCTGTTGGAAATTACGCTCCTTTGCTACTGAATACCAAATATAAGTTTGCGGATGAGAACTCAGTGACCATGCTTACTTACAATATTTTTGCAGACTATGATACTACAACTATTGCTTCTGCAAATAAATATACACTATTAATGGATGACTATAATGCAATGGGTACTGCAACCGGCCAACCAGGCAAATACGATAATTTCGATGCTGGTATTAGCCCTACATTCTTCATTCCTATTTGGTTAAAAATCAATAATCCTTACGCAAAATCTGGCGATGTAAAGCTAATTCGTTATGCCTTCTATGCAGGAACGACAACTCAACAGAAAATAGTTTTTGTTTTTGATGGTACAAATTGGAGTAAGTTTGCCACTACCACCAAAACTGTAGCTAAGTTTAAATTTAAATCGGGCGCATGGACATTTATTGATTCCGATATTTTAGTGGGTTTACAAACAAACATAGGCTCTAACCTTGGAGAATTTACCGCCATAAACGTTGTTGGTGAGCAGGTTTGGGCCTGGTCTCCATATAACTATATGCAAATGACCGGATATGTGTCAGGATCTTATTTTGATAATGAAGATTGGTTGGTTTCTCCGTCAATGAATTTTACAGAACGAACAAATCCATTTCTATCCTTTGACCATGTAGGACGTTATTTTGGCGATGCAACCGGACAAAATTCTAAAATGAAAATTGCCATTTCCGTATGGGTTTCAACCAAAAGCGATGGGAAAACAATTGTTCCTTCAGAGTGGACCCAGCTTGTTCTACCTGAATCTGCATATCCAACTGGTGCAAATTGGACTTTAATACCTTCTGGCAAGCTTAGTTTATCCGCTTATAAGGGACAAGCTAATGTACGTATTGCTTTTAAATACTTAAGTAGTGCGACTGATGGAGCTGCTGGTACCTGGGAGGTCAAGAATGCATATGTATTTGAGGAGTAAAAGCATTTAGCTTAAGCTTAAATAACTTTATTAAAAGTGGGTGTTCCTTTTTTGAAGGACACCCACTTTTTAATTATTGTAACCAAGCAGCATTAAAAGGATCAGCATTAAAAGCTGGTGGAGCATGCTATTTCTTATGCCTTTTAGGAAAGATACTTATCGTCTCGAAAAGGGAATCACAAAGTCCAGAGGTAATCAGCGGAAGCCTGCCTAATTTCGGGAATAAAGAACCAGGTTTCAGGCAAGCTTTCCGAAGTTCGGGAGAACTGGTCTTCAGACAAACATCCCGAAGTTCGGGTTGCAAGAACCGGTCTTCAGGCAAGCTTGCCGTAGTTCGGGCAAAGGCAAATCTGATTTCAGGTGAGGTTGCCCGGTTAGGGCAATGGCAAATCTGGTGCCGGGCAGACTTGCCTGGTTGGGGCAAAGTCAAATCTGCTTCCAGACAGGCTTGCCCCATTCGGGCAATGGCAAATCTGGTTCCAGGCAGGCTTGCCTCGTTCGGGCAGAATCAAACCTGGTTATGAGTAAATTGCTTGTTTGGGGTAATTTACATCTAATCCCTATCCCTTTCGAAGCATGTAGTGGTGCATAAAAAAAGGAAGCCAGCGAATAATTCCCCTGGCTTCCTTTTAAACAAAATAAGTAAACTCCTTATCTAACGATAAGTTTATGAACTTCTTTCGTGTTAGTATTTACATTTTTAACAGTAACATAATAAATACCCGGACGTAAATCCGACATTTCTACTTTACCGGTACTGTTCAGATCAACACTTTTAACAAGTGATCCAACCGTATTGTTAATTGAAACAATGTAATCTCCTGCTGGGGCTTTCACATTGAAAGATGATTTTGCCGGGTTAGGGTAAATAGTTGTTTGCCTTTGAGCCTGATCTCTGTTGGTGAGGCCAACAGGAGCAAGAGGTGTTACATCGGCAAAAGTTGCGCCAACCCTGATTTCATCAATATTAGCTTTTGGGGTGGTGGCGTTATTTCTAAGACATATTGAACCAGTGGCAAAAGAAGAAAAAGTAGTTGCATCTCCGGTAGAGTTTGAAATGCCTCCGGCAGGTTCAGCACCTCCTAATGTTGCGGGGTTTACCCACATGGTTGCAACAGTTAACGGGGCGCTTACGTCAAATTTAACAACCACCAGGTAGGTTGTTCCAAAATCCAGATCTGCTCCATTGTCGGAATAAATTGGTGCGGTTCCTGAAATATTCGCAATAATAAATCTGAATTTTGTTGCTGGGGTACCAACTGCTTTCACACCTAATCTGCCTCCCAAGGTAGCATTGGCCGCGCCCTGGCTTGCGCCAAAATGCATAAAATAGTTATCGAACAAATTTATCTGACTACCATCTACAATGTTTATTAGTGCTGAGTAATAAGCTACTTTTGCTGTTGTAGTAAAACCTCTGTTTACATCTCTGCTTGTTAAGTTTGCGTTACTGAAAAGCAACACTTTATTTCCAACAGAACTTGCTAATCCGGAATAAGACAAACTTCCGCCCTCAATATCTATGGTAGTTGTTTGAGGTGCTGTAACACTATGAGTAGTCCAATTATTTGAAGATCCCCCAGGGACATCAGTATTTCCTCCGATAAATGCTGGTGTAGCATAATCGAATCCCTCATAAAGTAATACTTGTGCCCATCCAGCCGTAGTTAAGCCGACAAGAAGAACAACGATAATCATTTTCTTTAAAAGTAAAAGTTTTTTCATAATAATAAGTTTTAGGTTTAATCATTTTTTAACTCAACAAAAGTAAGTAAATACTTTGTTGTATAGCAGGTATTTCAAATTAATTTTCCAATAAGTTAATAATATTTATGCTCAGGTATATGAGAATGATAAGAAGCTGTCCGAAATATATTTTCCGAAAAAGATACTATTAATCAGGATTTAAAGCGTACTCAAATCACAACGTATATAGATGTCAGATTCAAAATTGCCAGGCTGTTGTTAGATTTTGAGACAGCTAAAAAAATCATTACTTTCTATTCCTTACACCTTATACCTTACACCTTATACCTTTTTTTATAAATCCCAACACTAAACGAGCTTATGTTTTACCCAACCAAAGGCTTTATCCTTTTAAATCTCAAACTCATTACGCCCAGGAAAGCTTCTTTGAAAATCCTGGAACTCATTTTGGAGGTACCTTCGGTTCGGTCAGTGAATATGATAGGCACTTCGGTAATTTTAAATCCCAGTTTCCATGCGGTGTACTTCATCTCTATCTGAAACGCGTAACCCATAAACTTTACAGCGTCGAGGTTAATAGTACGAAGCACCTTTGCTGAATAGCATTTGAAACCTGCTGTTGTATCGGCAATATCCATTCCTAAAATAAAGCGCACATACATGGAAGCGCCATACGACATCAGCACCCGACCCATTGGCCAGTTAACCACGTTAACTCCTTTTATATAGCGCGAGCCAATTGCCATATCGGCTCCCTCAACTGTGCAGGCATTATAAAGGAGAACAAGATCATCAGGATTATGCGAAAAATCGCAGTCCATCTCAAAAATAAAATCATATCCTTTGGAGAGCGCCCATTTGAAACCTTCGATGTACGCGGTTCCCAGGCCAAGTTTTCCTTTACGTTCAAGGATAAACAGTTTGCCCGCATATTCAGGCATCAGGCTTTTGATTATATCCCCGGTACCATCAGGTGAATTGTCTTCCACGATTAACAGATGAAAACTCTTGGTCAGAGAGAAGACTTTGCGGATCATCTTTTCGATGTTTTCCTTCTCGTTATATGTGGGAATTATTACCAGGCTATCGGACACAGCGTATTTTTTACCTGACGAAATTAAAAAAAAATACAAGACGGATTATTTATTTAAGAAATGTTAAGAGTATCAGTCTTTAAATCAGGTAACACCGGAATGCCTTCCCTTCAATTTAAAGTATTAAAATCAGTGCTGACAAGAGATTTAAAACCGCATATTACTTTGAATATCTGTAATATAGAGTATGTTAGCATCCACCTATCGGGTACAAACAAATAAATATCTTTCTTTTTTATAGAATTGCTTTAAAATTACTTGTACGTTTGTATCCCCAAAATTTTTTCTGATGGATTATCTTGCCCACGTTCAAGGGTGAGATTCAAAGTAAAACATCGGAGAGCCAATCCAATAGATTTTATTTTTAAAACCATAGAACTTCAAAAAACAAATACATGAAAAAAACAATTATTCTCGCACTTGTCTTTCTAGGCATTGCTACCCTTACAAATGCGCAAACCACTATTTTGGAAGCCCGTGGAAAAGGTCTTGGAACAGTGGTTACAGTTAAAGGTATTGTTACCCATGGAGCGGAATTCGGCTCAATTCGTTATCTTCAGGATAACACAGCCGGTATAGCCGCCTATGGAACATTGGTTAACGCAGTAAACAGAGGGGATTCGATAACGGTTACCGGGACACTAAAAAATTATAATGGCTTACTCGAGCTGGACCCGTTAACCAGTGTTGTAGTAAGATCATCGGGCAACCCGTTGCCGGAACCAATTGTATTAACACCGGTTCAGGTTGGCGAAACCTATGAGGGCAGGTTAGTGCAGATTAATCATGCATCTTTCAATGATGCTGGCGGAATTTTTGCCGGGAATAAAACCTATGGGATTACTTCAGACGGTGAAAGTGTAAATATTTTTGTTAAAACCGGCCAGAATATCGTGGGGCAGCCAATTCCCAATGGCCTGGTAAACCTTACAGCCGTGTCGGCCCAATATTCTTTTACCAGCGTAGGAGGCTACCAGTTGCTCCCACGCGACACCAATGATATTCATAAGACCAGTGCCATTTATCTTATGGGTTCTCTGAACAATACGAATTTCACAAAAAATGAACTCGATTTCAGTTGGATAACCAATATTACAGGTACTACGGAGATGTATTACGGATTATCCGCTGCCGATGTGAAAGCGAACTATTCAAGTGGCACAGAAGCATCCACCAGCCATACTATTGCGTTATCAGGTTTTTTGGCAGGGCAGGTTATCTGGGCACAAGCGTTTTCAGTAAATGGAACTGACACGGCCTTCTCCAAAATAATACCCTTTGCTACAATTTCCAACTCAAGCGGGGACATAAAGTCTTATTTTACTACTCCTGTTGATAATTCGTATTCTGCCGGAACAAGTGCCATTTATGTTTATCAGGGTATTGATGATACATTAATTCAGTATATCAACCGGGCAAAGTATTCTATTGACCTTATCATCTACAATTTTAACAACGACAATATAAGCAATATCAGTAACGCATTGAAAGCGGCTGCAACCAACGGACTAACAGTACGTGTGATCGGATGTGGCACAACAGCTAACCTGGGTATTAAGGAACTTGCAGGCTCAGCTGTACATACCTTCATAGGCCCTAACGAATACAACCGTGCCGGCTTAATGCATAATAAGTTTATCCTCTTTGATACGGAGTCAGCAGATCCGAATGACCCATGGGTATGGACAGGATCGACTAATTTAACGGATGAGCAGATTAACCTGGATGCCAACAATGTTATTATTATACAAGACCAAAGCCTGGCAAGAGCTTACAAAATAGAATTTGAAGAAATGTGGGGCTCAACAGCTGAGCTACCTAATGCAGCAAATGCCAGGTTCGGATCAACGAAAAAGAATAATACACCCCATGAGTTTAGTATTAACGGTAAAAGGGTTGAAAGTTACTTCAGCCCGACTGACGGGGTAAATGCTCAACTCGTGCAACATATCAACACAACCAACCACGATTTAAATATTGCAACCATGTTGCTCACCCGGGATGAAATAGCCGCCGCTATTGCTGCAAGTAAAACAGCAGGAAGTATTGTTAATATGCTCACCGATGTTTCGGGCGCTAACGCAAGTACCGTAAATACGACTCTTCTTGCTGCCCTGGGGTCAACCAATTATGTTTTTTATGGGGATCCGGGAATTATGCATAACAAATATATGATCATAGATGAGGGCGCACAGGAATCGGACCCACAGGTATGGACCGGCTCGCACAACTGGAGTGCTGCCGCTGATAACGATAACGACGAGAATACTCTTGTTATCCACGATGCTACCATCGCCAATCTTTATTATCAGAATTTCGTGACACTTTATAAAGCCAGCAATGGGGTGTTAACCGGAATAAGTTTAAATAAAGCTTCGGGCAGTAGCAGTTTGCTTGTTTACCCTAATCCAGTTCAAAATGGAAACATGAAAGTATCCTTTTTCCTTCCTTCGGCTGATAAAGGAACCCTGCAACTGATTGACGCAACAGGTAAAATCGTTGCTGAAAAAGCTGTTATGTTAAATAATGGTGAAAATATCCTGAATTATGCCTTCCCTAACTTACATAAAGGCCTGTATTTTATTAAGCTGACAACAACCAAAGCCGTGATGAATCAAAAAGTATTGTTTGAGTAAAATCTCAATCAATATTTCTTTCACAAAAAAAAAGAAGCTGTCGGATAAGGCAGCTTCTTTTTTTATTTTGAAATGATAATTTCTATTTAAACAGCCCAACTTCAACCCCAACCATTAATCTTGGCAATTCAGGCAATGCATATGAGGATTTAAAAATATCGCTCAACCTGTAACCAGCGGTAAGCGCGTAACGGCCTATACCGATCCTTCCAAGTAAACCATAGGAGAAGTTTTCGACATATTTCAATCTGGTAGTTGATTCCTTTACTTTTTCCCCTTCTTCGTTTGTATTGATGGTTTTATACTTCTTCTGAAAATTCCAGCCGCCATACGCGCCCAGATCGAGATAGTTCCCAATGTAATTACCCCTTCTACCCACATTTATCCGTATAAACGCAGAACTTGCCAGGGTACTGACCTGGAATTTTTCTTTGTCATTTACCGTGGTGTTGGGAAACGTTTTAGGCTCCTTCTGCTTTATCTTGTATGCCGTTGAACTTAATCCCAGGTCCAGTCCAAAGGCTAAAGAGTTAGTGAATTTACGTTTGTACCGAATACCTATATCAAATGTGGATGATAATCCGGGTTTGGTATAATTTACCGCTTCGTTGGAATAGAATGGAAAACCCAAACCAATATACCCATAGGTGAAATTCTTAAGATTCGGACCCTTCTCAGGTCTGACAGTATCAGCTTTTACATTTTGTTGCAGCAGAATGTCCTGCGAGAAAGCTCCAAGTGAAATCAATAGTAGGGAAACTGTGAGTATATGTTTCATAAATAATCTGTCAATTAAAGTTTAAACGAAATACTGTACCCTTTGAAATGCACATTTAAGGTTTCACCATTCTCAAAATCACTCTTCAAGATGGTAAGCACATCGGATTGTATAACATCCAGCACGTAATAGCTATCGAGTACACCTGACTTATTCATAATATTGTAATACAGGTATTCCTGTTTACCTGTTGATTCCATATCAACACCATTTATAGATTTGAATTCCGGGTTTTGAGAGCCTATATTTTTACCTGCGAAATATTTATCTACTACAATATTTAGACTATCCCCATTTTCTACAACTTTAAATGTGGGCGTTGTTGAAACCTCATCCTTATTGAGAAAATGCCCGGCCTGAGGAATACCGAATCCGTGAGCGTAATCAAAATAAGGATATAAGCTCCCTGATTTTTCAATTTCCTTAAAAAGCTGCATATTGGTGAGTGAGCGGTTGGTTTGCCATGCGCAGGCAGCAAAACCGGCTACCAAAGGCGACGCAAACGAAGTCCCCTGCGTTGAAGTGAGCCCTGCGGGCGCGGCGGCAATTACATGTCCATAAGCCGAAACATTAGGTTTCATGCGCTTATCCGAAGTCGGGCCGTAGGAACTAAATGAAGTATGATAACCTGTTACAGGATCAATACCGCCGATTGAAAGCACGCTGTCAGCGTCAGCAGGAGCCCCGACATAATGCCATGGATCTGAACCTTCGTTACCAGCCGCGTTTACAACAAGCATACCTTTCCCGGCGGCAATATTAGCGGCGCGGGTAACAAACGAAGTTTTTCCATCCATCTGCCAGTTGAAATACCGTTTCCCGGTATATCCCAGCGAACTGTTAATAATATCGGCTCCATTTTTATCAGCCCATTCAGCGGCAGCCAGCCAATAAAGTTCTTCAGAATATTTTTCTGAGCTTTTCTCAGTTTTGGCAAGTAAAAACTCGGCACCTGTTGCCAGGCCGATCTGGATATCACCAATTTTACCGGCAATACACGACCACACTTCCGTTCCATGTCCGTTTCCGTAATAAACATATTCGTTATTTCCCCGTTTGGTAAAATCACGAGTGGCGATCAGACGTTTTTCGTTTCGTATCTGGTCAAAAGCAGGAACCTTGTCAGCATGATCAAAACCAACATCCAGAATGGCTATTCTCACGCCTTTGCCATCAATTCCGGATTTGCGCCAGGCATCAACACCAAGTGTACTCAGCTGTCCTGCCAAAACTTTTGCTTCGTTTGCGTTAATCGAAGTATCATAGTCATCAACGCTTGTCATCTGCATTTCCGAAGGTTTGATCCATTCGACTTTAAGCACATAAGTAAGTTGCCTGAGATTGTTTATTTGCATATCATCCGCATCAACAGCCAGGGCATTCAGCCAACGGCTTTCAATAATTACTTCGTTAACCATTAGTGAAACTTCATTCATGTAAGCTTCGTTTACAGGCCAGTCGGAAGGATCATCAAGCGGAAGACCGTTATGGATACGGCGTTCGAGCGCCTTGGCATCAAAATAGGAATATGGATTGAATTCGTTGTGTTGCTTATCTTTGAAGTAAACCATGCAGAGTTGCTGGGCTTCGGAAAGAAGTGGCAGCAGGAAAAGAAAACCTGATAAAAGGAATAAAAATTTAGATTTAAGCATACATGACCTTTTTATTTTTTTTAAACGAAGATAAACAAATTCTATTATCTTTACTGTACATTCGGTTTGCACCTTGTATAACTGATCCTAACTTATACAAACTACCATACTAACATTTTATGCCAAAGGGTGTTCAAAATACAAATCGGGAAAGACTTGAAAAGCTGAAGGCTAAAGTTGCTCATTCCCTGGCATTTTCGTTGAACACTAATAAAAATTACGACTTATTATCAAATATTATTTTTGAACGTGCAGGAGCTTTGCTCAGCAGCAGCACACTCCGCAGGGTGTTCCAGTATGATTCGGATAATCATCCCACAAAAAGCACGCTGGATTTGATTTGTAAATCAATCGGGTTCCGCAGTTGGGATGATTTTATTGAAAAAGAAAGCAATCAAGTGCAATTTGACATGTCCCAGCTTATTGACATGTATAAGCTCCAGGGATTAGGCGACCACAGGCAAATCTGGGAAATCCTTGAAAAGCACACAGAACATCCAAATTTTTTTACTCTTTTGGATGCCATTGTTCAAATTGCCATATCAAACCGTGACATTAAGTTCCTGAGCAAACTTTTTGAACTGGAAGGAGTTTTCGAAAGAAACCATGCAGATATAACAATTATCTATTTTATTCACAACCTGGTAATTGGACTAAATCAATCAGGGCTGATGCCTGAACTTGTTGAATATTACGGCACAAACCCGAAAGCGCAGATTTACCTGGTTGAATGGTATGTTGACGAGGACAACCTGAACGGATATTATTATGAGTTGTTACAGGTTTATCATCAGCATAAAACTACTCCCGAAGCACTGCTGTTTTACAATTGCCTGATGTACCAGCGTGCCATCAGGAACAATCTGCCTACAAGCCCCTGGCTGGATTTCATTCACCAATTTGAATATACGTCGCATGTACACAATATTCCATTGGGACGCTGGTATGCTATCCTCATGTTTGAGACAAGCAATTCACCCGAGGCCATCGCGGATATTCTGAATAAAACCAAGGAGTTATTTCATTATTTAAGTGAAATTGAAAGGATCACTACGGCTCTGTATATGGTTAAACTTCTGTTTTCAAAACCAGAAGATAAGCTGATTGATAAGGTTTTAGCTCTTGCTCCTGATATCAATGACGCAGGCAAAAACGTCGACGACCGTATCAATATCAACCAGATAAAGATTTACAGGGCATATTCCCTTTTTCAGAAAGGTGAAAAAGAAAATGCTTTACACAAACTAAATGAGTTTGACCCTTTATTGGTTCAGGCTTTTATTTATAATCATATTATGAATGATTACCGGGTAATCAGCGATTTGATTACGAATAAATAACAATTCCCTGAAAATGTGTGCCTTAGCCCAAAACGTTTAGTATGAGTGAGAATTAACGAAGGTTAAGGCAGAGGATAAGGTTGAGCAGATAAATACTTACCCTCAACCTTTATCTCAACCTCTGTTACAAAAGAGTTGCTGATTTAAATTATATACCTTCACACAATGTACTTTCTTTTTGCTTCTGTTTTTCTATATGCTTTTAACAATGTACTCTGGAAATTTTTCGTAAAAAACGAACATCCACTGCATCTGATCAGCCGGAGAGCTGTGTTTACGGTTCTGATAGCCTTTGCAGCCGTTTGGGCTACCGGTGTTGATGTGGCAGCGTATCTTCATAATCCAAAAGCTTTGTATGTATTGGCGGGATCGCTGTTTGGCGTGGCCGGGCTTTTCCTGATGGTGACATTTCTGAAAACCGGGAGCCTGGTGCGCATGGGTTACTATTCGTTAATCGGCACCTTTATTGCCGCAGCTTATACATATTTGTTCAGGGAAGCACCTGTTTCGGACAAAACATTTTTTGGTGCGGCGTTTATAATCGTTGGTTACCTGGTTTTTCTGCTGGATGAAAAACGCCGGGTGAAAACTGAACCTGCTATTTTGAGCCAGCATTTGCTGCTTATTGGCATGACACTTTGCTTTGCGATCTCGATGCTGATACAATGGGAGCAGCTTAAAGTATTGCCTCCACTGGCAATAATTACCACACAGGAAGTGGTAGTACTGACAATTACTTTTATTGCTTCGATGTTTGTAAAACCAAATCCCGAAAAGGCGAGTGGGGGAATTACACTTCGCAAAACAGTTATAATGGCTGTTGTTATTTTTGTGGCAATACTTAGCGGAACGCTCGGGTTAAAAACCGCAAATCCGTTCCTGGCTTCTATTATCGGGATGATGTCGCCGGTGCTGACTGTTTTTGGCGGAAGCCTTGTGTTTAAGGAAAAGTTAAGGCCGGTTCATTATATTACACTGGCACTGATGGTAGCGGGCGGGGTGGTGCTGGTATCTTATCCTTAAACCTGATGTTTATTTCAGGCACAATATTTATAAGTACACACCGTATCTCTTTATTTATAGGCACTACAGTAGGAATTATTTTAAACCAACTTTTAAAACCTGCTTGGTTGTGGCTATTCCAGGATAGGTATTGCAGGTTTACCTGGCTGTATTGTTACTGCCTGCCACCCCCTACCCCTGAAGGGGACCCGCGCACGGGACTTCTGCCGATGTTACCGCCTACGCACCCCCTGCCCCTGAAGGGGACCGGCGCACGGGCCTTCTGCCGAATGGCTGTCAATCTGCTCTGTTTCTTTATAAGAATAAAAACCGGGGTCTGCCACTGTGCGTAAGGCCCCTTCAGGGGTTAGGGGTGGGTGGGTGTTGGCTCTGAATCCCGTGTGGTTGTGGTTTGTCCAGGATAGTGCAGGTTTACCTGGCTGTATTGTTACTGCCTGCCCACCCCCTGTCCCCTGAGGGGACCCGCGCACGGGACTTCTGCCGAATGGCTGTAAATCAGTTCTGTTTCTTTATAAGAATAAAAACCAGAGTCCGTCACTGTGCGTAAGCCCCCTTCAGGGGTTAGGGTGTGGGTGGCTGTTGGATCTGAAACCCGTGTGGTTGTGGCTTGTCCAGCATACGTATGGCAGGTTTTCCCGGTTGTACTGTTACTGCCTGCCCACCCCCTGACCACTGAAGGGGACCGGCGCACGGGCCTTCTGCCGAATGGCTGTCAATCAGTTCTTTCACTGCCTTTTTTTGTGTTAAATCCAGAAAGGAAGTTGGTGATAATTTGTATGACTGAGTCCGGGCTATTAT
>CAIRMR010000207.1 GCA_903879715.1 uncultured Bacteroidales bacterium | reverse complement strand
TAACAGCTATGGAGATAGCAACAGCTTTAATCAATCGTGTGCTCATTTTTCAGCATGCTATGATTTCACGTCTCCAGATACTGCCAACCAAAAGGGTTTTCATTGATTTGCGACTCTGAGTTTAACAGCAGACCCTAAATAGACAATATCTAACTTCTGAAACCAATCAATATTTTCGTCTAACTTCAATAATATCAATGACATCTGGCGGTCAGAAAAACAAAATCCCCACCAAAATGATGAAGATTATCGGGTAGTAGCGGGGACAGGATTATTGTATGATCCTGGAAGGGGAGGGTTTAACAACGAAGCCTCAGTCTCACTTCGTTCGCCTGTGCTTTTATCTTTTCTTCCTCGCTTTGCAAACGCGTTTGCAGCTTCTCTGAAAAAATAAAAGCCCTGATGCTGCGCATCAAGGCTTCGTAGTAGACTACCCTGATGAAATATCTATTGTTTCTATAGTGTAGATGTTCTAAAAGCTATTAATCTTATTGAAATAATGGACTTTTAAAATAAATCATTAGTATTGGTTGAATTCTAACCTACGGCTTTTAGAGTAGAAATAAGATGCTCATTCATCACTGACCTCCCAAAATTTATCTCCGGCCAGTCGGTCACCCTATGCATTTATAACGGCAATCCCACTTTCCTCCCTCACCTCCTGTGTTTGCATCTACACCTGCAAACACTCAATTTGAAATTTTATATCTTCTTAATAATTTTCTCGGTATGAAATGGTCTTCCATTGATACTGAGTGTAACCAGATAAATCCCCTCCTTCAGCTGACTAAGATCAATTATTTCGTCATTGCTTACGGATTTTGAAAATACACGGATTCCCTGAAAATTAAAAATCTGAATTTCGGATGGCATTTGGGCATGCACATTTAGTGCATTGCTGCAAGGGTTCGGATAGAGTTGGGATTTCGAATTGCTAATTTCTGTAACGCCAACAGAATTACAATAATTATCAGCCAGGTCCGGAAAGTAATGTAAAGTAAGGTAATTCAGAAATACTGTGGCAGCTTTGGATGCAAAATCCTTCCTGGCTGTGCTGGTGAATCTGACATCCTGGTTGCATTCTATCTGAATACCATCAATGGTACCCTGTGTTCTTGATCCATGTCTGTCAGTATTGTATCCCCCGCTGAAGTATGACTCTCCGGATAAAGGAAAAGGATCATCAATACTTGGAACACTGGGAATATTTTTGATGGCAAACAATGTCCCCATGCTGTTCATCCCCCGAAGCAATTCGGAATGTGAGAGGCTTGAAATATTCGTATTAATAAGGTTAAGTGCACTGCTGTAACTCTTATACGTAGCTGTATTTAGTGTATAATCAGAAAATCTGAGCTGAGCGGCTGTAAGAAGATAACCAAGTTCAAGCCTTTGTACAGCATGTCCGTGTCCGTGAAGATCAATATACAAACCCTTGCCTGATTCCTCAGTAACTTTTTGGGAAGCAATATCCAGGTATTGATGAAATTCATTCCATGCAATCTCAGCCCACTGGTTGCCGCATGCAGCAGTTTCCAGTTCTCTGTTAGCATCAAGTTTGGAGCGTTTCAGGTTGCAGATGATAACATGAGGATAACAACCGGTAATTTTGTTGATGGCAGCTGATAACTCTTTTGAAAGCTCAGAAGTATAGGAGTCAGTAACTGTCTCGTCGCCGCAAACACGGTCAGGAATTTCAGACGGTGTCAGCTGTCCGCCATGGGGTACTGATATGATCAGGGGGATATTGCCGGCAATATATTCGATATAATTATTTCGTCCAAAATAGGACACGCCCGGTATATATGGCTGCGATGATGCAACAAGAGTTGTAAGCGTAAAAATCAGAACAACGATTATGCCACGATATTTGTTTTTTTTCATATTCCTCAATTGTTTAACCGGTTTATAAAATCATGCTTCTAATTATTTCTTTTTAAAATACCTTTTCAGTTTTTCTTTTTCATGCGTGTCCAGAGCCAGTTCTTTCATCTTGGAATATAAGAGTCTTCTGTTCATTTTCAGATATTCAGCAGTTTTTGTCTGGTTATTATCGTTGAGAATCAATGCTTCCTGGATGATCTTTTTTTCAATGTAGTTTATTGCAGATTTAAAAGTCAAACCTTTTTCAATTAGTGAGATAAACTTAAATTCCTCCTGAGCAGTGGCTGATTGAAACGGAAGCTGATTGATAACCAGGAGGCTTTCACTGGCTGTAACAACGGCACTGTGTATTGTGTTTTCAAGCTCTCGGATGTTTCCCGGCCAGTTATAAGAATGCAGTTTGCTGAGGGTTTCAGCCGGAATAATGAGTTTCCTTATGGGACTATGCTTTTGAAGAAAATAATCAATCAACAGATCCAGGTCATCTTTCCTTTCTCTTAAGGGCGGTAATGTAACCTTTACAACATTAAGCCGGTAATATAAATCTTCGCGCAGATTTCCCTTTTCCATCTCCTTTTTAATATCCGTATTTGCCGAAGCTATAACCCTGACATCGACGGATATAGGGGTAACTCCTCCTAAACGGAAGAATGTCTGTTTCTGGAGAATGCGCAATAGCCTTACCTGCAATGATTGAGGCATGCTGTTGATCTCGTCAAGATATACAGTCCCTCCGTCAGCTATTTCAAAAAGTCCCTTTCTTCGCGAATCGGCACCAGTAAACGACCCTTTTTCGTGACCGAATATTTCACTTTCGAGCACTGATTCAGCCAGAGCGCCACAGTTTATCTTTACAAAGGGTTTATCTGCTCTTAATGAATGCCGTTGAATTGCATCAGCAATAAGTTCTTTCCCGGTACCGCTTTCCCCTTGTATGAGCACCGTTGCATCAGACGGAGCAATACGGCCTACAAGTTTGAATATCTCCTGCATCCTGGGGTTTCGGCCAATAATATTTTCTTTTGGCAAATTCGTTACTGCCCCCGAAACAAAGGTGCGGAGTTTCCTGACTTCGGCCAGGAGATTCCTGTATTCGCAGGCCCTTTCAACTGTAATTATGAATTCGTCGAGTTCAAAAGGTTTTTCCAGGTAATCGAAAGCTCCCAACTTCATCGCTTCAATAGCTCTTTCGCTTGTTCCAAAAGCTGTGAAGATAATAACGGGAATATCAGCTGATATGGATCTCATTTCTTTCAAA
The DNA here is from genome assembly GCA_903879715.1 of uncultured Bacteroidales bacterium. Taxonomy (GTDB): domain Bacteria; phylum Bacteroidota; class Bacteroidia; order Bacteroidales; family UBA4417; genus UBA4417. The sequence continues at coordinate 33,448 of CAIRMR010000207.1, read as the reverse complement.
ACCGTTAATCCATCCTTTTTAGGTATATTAATATCCAGGATAACTACATGAGGTTTGTCCTGATTAAACCTGAGCATTGCATCCTCCCCGTTTCCAGCTTCCAGTATTTCATATCCCCGGGGTGAAAGCAAGTCAGAAATATTTTTTCTGATCGGTACTTCATCATCTACTATCAGTATTTTTTTTATAGTATCCACGTTGGTCTATTTTATTGAGAAACAGGTAATTTAATAATACAGTCAGTTCCTTTGTCAGAGTTATCTGAAAAGTATATTTCACCATTATGTGCGGTCACAATTTGATGAGATATTGCCAGTCCCAGCCCAACTCCCGCTTCTTTTGATGTAAAAAAAGGTTCAAAGACTTTATTTATTATTTCTTCCGGAATTCCTTTCCCGGTATCGGAGATTCGGATCACTATCCGGTTATTTTTAAAATCATTGTCTGTAATTATATTTATCGCTCCACCTGAGTTCATTGCTTCAAATGCATTTTCAAGCACATTGATAAATACCTGCCTGACAGAGTTTTCATCTGCAATTATTTTCGGAATCCCTTCGTTCAGCAACAGGTTGACTGTTATATACTTATTGTTTCTTTCAACATTTATAAAACTGACTATTTCTTTAATAAGGCTGTTTATATCTGTTTCCTTCATTTTTTTATCAATAGGTCTTGAAAAAATCAAAAGTCGTTTAACCAGGTCTGAGAGTCTGTTCGTCTCATTAATTACCATTTGCATTGACTCGAGAGAAATATGTTCAGCAATTTCAGGATTTTTCAGAACTTCCTGTTGCCACATCTGTATTCTTGTCTTTATAATGGAAAGCGGTGTCTTAACTTCATGAGCTACACCGGCAATCAGATTTCCGAGTGCTGCAAGTTTTTCTTTCTGATTGAGCTGCTGTTCCAGTTTTTTGCGCTGAAGGTTGTCTTTATAAATGGTATTCAGTAAATCGTTAATACTTGAAGAAATATACCCGAAAATTCCCCGTCTTTTTCGCAGGCGGACTTCAGGTTCAAGCATTATTTTTTGCATCTCTTTTTTTATGCCGCTGATCTCGCCGCCCCATAAAGCCGAAAGGAGCATCAGGATAAAAAATCCGGTTATGGATATAACTGCTGCAATATTAACAACCTGCTTTAATTTGATAATGGGCAGATCATTTTCGATATGAATCCTCACCCATACAGCACCAACTACTTTTGTGTTATATGTTATTGGCATGGTGACCAATGGAAATACAGCAGCATTAAAAGAATGCAGGTTAATTATGAGTTTATTCTGTTTTACTGTTTTTAATGACTGCTTTTTAATAATGTTGTATGATCTGGGAGGTGGTCCATAGACAGGAGCCGGTGGTGGCGAAGTCGGAAATGAATAGCCGTAAAACTCTTCGGGTCCGCATAGATAGAAACCGCCTTCAAGCCCTGACCCGGCTTTAAGCTGTTCCTCTGATAGTTTTTTCAGTGTTGAATCAATATGTCTGACCTCGGATGTTGAAAGGTTTTTATTTTCAAGTAACCCCTTTTGCCCAATAGTATTTATCTTACTAATGGCTGAATCGTGAAGCCTAATGGCAAACGATTCGCAGGTTGACTGGTTCTCTTTTACAAGAGCTTTTTGCCATTTCGAGAGGGAAGCGAATATAAAAACTGCAGCGAGGGTTACAATTACCGTAAAGATAATTGCGTAGATAAAAGCACGGTTATATGTTTTCGGAAAATTCATTTAGAACAGATCTTCAATAATTTGATAATTTTCAAGCGCATCTGCCAATCCGGGCGATTTTGCATTAAATAAGCTGAACATAGATTTCTCATTTAACAGTTCCACCTTTGAAACTACCAGATAAGATATTTTTGTTTCAGGATATCTGAAGCTGTATTTTTTCTTCATCAGGAAATTTCCCATTGTGAAATTCGGATTAAGAATTCCTCCTGATTTGAACATCGAACTTTCCATGGCTCTTTTCCAGAATATTTCAGAATAACCAAAATGACTGCAATTCAGGCTGGCAAATACTAATCCATTACCAGCAGGAACAGTTTCAAGCACCTCGCTTACGTATGCTGAAATCAGCATATCAGTTTCCTCGCCTGAAGGGTTCTGTTCAATATACGACTGAAGCTGCGGACAAGCTTTTGTAATAATCATCTCCCCTTTTATGCCATTTTGCAGCAGCGCTTTTTTATGGCTATCCTCTTCGATGGTAGTTTCGGTTCCAAAAATGATAACCCTTGAATCAGGATTTTTCTCCAGGTTTTCCAAAATCAGGTCGACCCCTGCCTGAACAATACCTATTACCGGTACTTTCGACTTTCTGACAAAATCTGTTTCGTTGTAAAGGACCGATAATGTATTACAGGCAATAAGTATTATATCCGGATTATACCGTGAACCTATGCCTGTGAGAACTTTGTTCAATACGGTAATTTTTTCCTGCCGTGTTTGTAACGAGTTATATCCTGTAGCAGCATCAAACAGTGCATTGACAAATATTAAATGTACCTTACTAAAACTACCCGAAGTCTTAAGTTTTTCTTCAATATCGTTCATAACAGATAAACCGCCCAAACCGGAATCAGTTATTACAATTGTAATATCTTTCTTTTCAAAAAGGCCTTTCAGGTCAGTTGTGGTTTGACCATCCGATTCCTCAAAAGGAAAGAAGACAAAGAGAAGCAGAAGAAAAGTGTAAACATATCTGTCCATTCCGTTTAATTTGAAACAAATTTAATACTTAAGCCTGTAGCAGAGGCTAAAATACATTTAAAACAATCGCAAAACACTTTTAATTTATTCTGTTAAAACAGAATCCGGGAAGAATAATTATTGTTTTATTGAATTAAATTCTTCCCGGATATCAGATATTTATACTGTTCTGTTTTTAAATATGATGGCGTTAATCCCGATCTATTGAAAGATCCAGAGTTTCTGATTGTTATCGGTAACAACCGGACAATTCGGATTGTAGGAGATCTCGGTCTGAGGATATGGGAACCTTGAAGGGATAGGGCCGGCACCGGCAACAGATGTGAGTATGGGAAATCCAGTTCTGCGGTAATCATCGTAAGGCACAACAGTTGAATACATTGCAAGGTATTTCTGCCCGATAATTTTCTCGATAGTAATAGTAGTGGCATCCTCAATATTGATGTTTGTATTCAGCCATGCCGTATTAGCAGCTCCGGTAACAGCCAGAACAGATGACGCTACTGCGGCTTTATACGCGGCTGCGGCTCCGGCAGGGTCAGGAGTGGCTTGCCGTAGCAAACATTCGGCTTTGATAAACTGCATTTCGGCATACGAACTTAAAACAACAGGGGCAGCCGCACTGTTATTATAAGTACCCAGTGTTGAGGCATTCGCGTCTTCCGAACCGGCAGGACTGCCAATATATGCTCCTCCTAATGTTTTGGCAAAGAAAGTTCTTCTCGGATCAGTAGTGGCCGATAATTTATCGATAAATGTCTTACACATTTTGATGTCATTTTTATAGGACGATACCGTTGCATACTGATACATTGGCCCGGATTCTGAATTACTTGTTCCAAAAGTGAATACAAGCTTATCCGTTGCGGCAAAAGAATTACCTATATAAGAAAGGGCATTGGCATAATCTTTCTTATTGAGTGCATATCTTGCTCTTACAGCATATGCTGCTTTTATCCAGGATGTTCTGTTATTGGTGTATATAATGTCTCCTGAAAGAGCTATTATATTAGTTGTCGAACCAAGATCAGTGATTGCCTGGGATAAAAGATCGTCAATAACTGTATATATCTCCTGCTGGGTGTTATAAGCAGGCGTAATTTCACCCTGATCACCCATAAATGCGGCATCATAAGGCATATCGCCAAATAAGTTGGTCATTGTCCCCAGTGAAAGAGCGAGACAAACTTTTGCTACTCCGGCATAATGCGGTGAATTCAGCTCCTGGGCTTTCTGAATAATTCTGTTTGCATCCATCATAGGCTGGTAGTACATTCTTCTCCAGAAATCATCAACATCAGTTGGCGACAGGATATAATTTGCTTCTCCGTAGGATTGCCTGGCTACACCATTAAGCTGCTGCATGTAAATGTTTGTAGTCTTCACAGCCCTTATTCCTCCGAGCTGATAGGACAATGAGAGTTCCATGGTCGGAACCAGTAAACTCATGGGTACATCTGATGGCAAGTCCGGATCAATATTTAAATCCGGATCTATCCATTTATCACATCCGGTAAACAACAGTATAGCTACTGCCAGAAATGCGATCCTTAATTTATATGAACTTTTCATGTTTTTATTTTTTTAGGTTAGAACCGACAAATTTTAGAATGAAACTTTTACTCCGAAAACATAAGATTTAGAACCCGGGCTTGCGAAATAATCAAAACCTTGCCCGTTTGTTGCTCCGTAAACACTTGTTTCAGGATCACCCCCCTTATAAGGACTGGATACTATCAGGTTAGTTCCTGTTGCATACAATTCCAGCCCCTGCATTTTAAGTTTGGCGAGGAAAGGTTTCATGAAGGTATAAGATAATGATACTTCCCGCAGTTTAACCCAGCTTGCATCTTCAACCGCCTGATTTGCAGAGCCGCCGCTTGTAAAACTGTTTTCCCCTCTGTACCAGGTTTGATCCTTGATTACTTCGGTAGTGTTAGTTACACCAGTGGATACAACGTTTCCACTTGCATCAAGATGTCCGTAAACACCTTCAAAAACAGTTGGAGTAGTTCTGTCAAGTGTTTCAACCGTCTGTCCGTAATAATTCAGATTGAATCGGGTACCGTTGTTTACATATCCTCCGCTCTTTATATCAACCAATGCTGTTAACGAGAACCCTTTATACGCGAATGTGTTGAAGATATTCATTATCCAGTCAGGACTGACTTTCCCCAGAGGCACGGTTGAGGTATTATTGGTCCATGGAAATCCGTCGGGATGAGTATCCGTAGGATCATCATTAATAAGAACATTTCCGCTGACATCACGCCACCAGTCGAAACCATAAATGGTAGGATAATCCTGCCCCACAGCAGCATTTATCTGTGCTTTTGTATCGCCGTTAAGCATAACGTAAATCACGTCATCGGCTAACCCTGTTACCGGATTTCTCATTCTGGTATAATTTGCTCTGAATTCCCATGTAAAATCAGCAGTTTTTACCGGAACTGCGTAGAAGCTGATTTCAATTCCTTTGCTTTCCATTGATGCTGCATTCATATAAGCACTTGTAAAGCCTGATGCAGCTGCAATAGGAACTGATAGTAAAAGATCCGTATTTTTATTCAGAAAATAGGATACATCCAGGCCGAGTCTGTTATTTAAGAATTTCAATTCTGTTCCTATCTCAAAAGAAGTCTGAGTTTCGTGCTTTAAATTCGGATTCCCTACTGTATTTCCTACTGTATAACCTGCAGTACCCAAGAATGGGAAAGAAACACCACCGGTATAATAATCGCCTGCACTTCCTGAACCATAATATGATGAAGTTCTGTAAGGGCCTGCAATATTGGCTGTTTTTGCCCATGATCCCCTTAATTTACCAAAAGAAAGGATTTTGTTTTTCTTCAGTACATCTAATTCAGTAAAAACAAAGGATGCGCTAAAGGAAGGGAACAGTGCTGACATTTTTTCTTCAGGCATGGTTGTTGACCACTCATTTCGCAGCGTAGCCCCCAGGTATAACAGGTTTTTGAAATCAATGCTTAAATCCGCAAAAAGAGCGGCTGTTCTGTACATCGAGGTTCCATTGCTCGTAGTCTGTGAGCCTGTGTTATCTATATTATAAAGGCCGGGAATAGAAAGACCTGAGGTACTGGCAGAAATGTATTTGTAATCTTGCTGAAACATGTTCTGTCCCAGGTTCAGGTTGATTCGGAGGTCCTCCCCGATTTTTTTCTTAAGACTCACAATCAGGTCTGAATTAAACATCATATGATATTCTGCCCTTTCTGTCAGATTTCCGGTCTGGTTGCCCTGGCTATACCAGTTGTATATTTCCTGATACCTCCTCTGGTACCAGTCAAGGCCACCATTGTAAGATAAGGACATCCAGTCATTGATTTTTGCTTTAACAAAAGTGTTACCAACAAACCTGTCGTTGATATCTTTAAAGAACTGTTCGTTGACAGTCCAGTAAGGATTATTGTATGACCCGTTAACGCCTGTATATGTCCTCTGCGTTCCATCAGGAAGCTTATACCCGGCAGCATTATTGAATGACGCAGGAGTTCTGTATAAACCTATTCCAATGCCTGAACTTGTACCGCCTTCCCTGATGAGGTTATTTATTGTATGGGCATACATAACATTGGCACCGGTAGTTACATTTTCTGAAAGTTTTGTGTCGGCATTTAACCTTATTGTGGTTCTGCTGAAAGTATTATTCGGCACTATTCCCTCTTCGTTAAGATTCCCGACTGAAAAGAAATAGGATGATCTTTTATTCCCTGCCTCAATACTGATGTTGTTATTATAAAGCATTCCTGTCTGAAAAAATTCATACTGGTCGTATGCATTTACAGGGCTTCCTGTATTTGTCGGGGCGTAAGTACTGTTATTACTCACAATTGCACCATCCACGTCAATTGACGGATTCAACCAGAGGGCGGGATCAAGGGAATAGCTGCAGGTATCCAGCCTGGGACCCCATGCGCCGTTGTATTTACTTAGCCATTTCCCATTCAGGCCCTGGCCATATTCATTTTGCAGTTCAATATGCCTGCCAAGTTTCTTAAAACCAACTGAAGAGTGGAGGGAGACTTTCATCTTCTGGTCTAAGCCTCCTTTTTTTGTTGATATAAGTATAACCCCGTTGGAAGCCTGCAAGCCATAGAGAGCAGTGGCAGCACCACCCTTCAGTACACTTACTGATGCAATATCATCGGGATTAAGATCAATACTTCTTGCTGATGAATATACGCCTGACTGGCCTGTGCTGCCGCGATACGATGCTTCAGAACTGATAGGCATCCCATCAACAACAAACAATGGCTGGTTATTCCCTGTAAGCGAAGACGCGCCTCTTATTGACATATATGATGCAGCACCGGCATTACTCGAAGAACTTTTAACCTGGAGACCTGCTGCTCTTGCGGCAAGGGAAGATACAATGTCGCTGTTACCATTCTTGCTTAATTCCGATCCTGCCACCTCCTGAACCGTGTACGCGAGGGCCTTCTTATCACGCGAAATCCCGAGCGCTGTAATAACAACATTTTCAAGCTGGACTGCAGCTGTAAGCATAACAACATTCAGTACATTTCCTGCAATCCTGATTTCCTGTGTCTGCATTCCCAGAAATGAAAATACAAGAATATCGTACCCTGAAGGAACAGTAATTGAATATTTACCATTATTTTGGGTGGTTGTTCCCAGCGTTGTTCCTTTGACCGATACATTAACACCGGGAATGGTTCCATCACTGTCGTTGACTGTTCCTGTAACAGTTGTTTGATTGTAAGCCCGCATTCCGAAGAGCGAAAAGAATGCTAGAAATAAAATTAAATTTTTCATAAGCGTACCGTTTTAATTTGATTTTTGGTGTTACGTAATTATCATTATTTTAAATTTTCTTTATTCGGGAAATCAATTCTTGGTTATGCCCCATAATTGGGCAATTAATTTATATTTATTACCTGGTTTATTTCATAATTATTGCATTAGTATGTTGTTTGTGCGCTTGCCGATTGATTATTTTCCTGTTTTCCCGGGTATTAAAACAAATGCAAAAAGAAGGCTGATTATTATAGAAATCATTATTGCAATCTTATTTTTATGAGTTTCCATGAAAAGATTTGGGGAGGCAGAATATTGAATACCAGGAGTGATATCCATATTGTATCTGGCGGCAAGTTCTTTAATGTTTAACAGGTTAATAAACGGGATCCCGACTGCATTCATTTCCTGAATAACTCCTCTGTTCTCATCATCACATAACCGTATACTTTCATTAAATCCATTTGGGATTGAAACGGAATGAGTACACCTTCCCATTGCGGCCTGATTACCACCTATATTTATGAGTAATCGAATGTTATTGGATGTAAACAAATTAACCCTGTCGCTTATAGCCTGAGATAAACAGAGAGGGGAATAGAGTTTCCGGTTGTTTCGTTTGGCAGCATTTTCCAATATAATATTACCCTCATCACCAAGACCCAGGCCAATATCATTTTCCGCTCCTTTCGAAACGAAAGAAGAATGATACGTTAATCCTCCGTTTTCAATCATCCAGTTTTCCATGTCCAGCCAGCTGGCTCCTTCCTGATTTGCGCCATAGGATGAAGCTCCCAGAGAACTCGTGATTAAAGCATCCAGTTTCATAGTCTGCAAGGCTGCCAATGTTGATATGGATAACGAGGGGAAAGATCCGGATAAGATGACGCCCACTTTATCGCCTTCCTTAATTCCTGCTTCCTTGATTAATCGCACCATCAGTGCAGCAAATTCCGGATTTGCCGAAATTTCTTTTGCATTAAGCGTACCGAGTGTTGTTGTTGTAGTTGTATAATCGTCGCCTAACATGAAATTGTTCGGAACATTTGAGACTGCATCCGAATGTATATTCCGTATTTCTTTCTGTTGCTGAATAATTTCAAACCATTTAATGGTGAGGTCAACCGCCTGTGTCATTTCATTGGCATAATCGCTCTGCCTGGTAGTAGTAAATCCAAAATTCGAAATGACAAATCCGGTCAGCATTACGCTGAAAACAATTAAAAGCCTTATATTCAGAGCTGGGTTCCTCATAAAAACTGGGCTATCTGATAGGTTAACAGGCATACTATACCAAGTGACAGTAGAGTTGGTATAACTTTTTGACGCGTCATTTCGTTCGCAATTAATCCGGGAATGATATAACCAATTGATTGCAGGTCGAACTTAATTGCATTTAATGGCTGGAGGTAAATTTCGATCAGTAATTTGAGGGTAAAACTTAAGAGCAATGCAAGCAGTAGTTTTCGGCGTCCATAAATAATCAGATGCTTTGAAAGAGTTTTTATGATAAAAAAGATGATGACAGATAATAAGATTGTCATGCCTATTTTCCCCGGTTGATATATATTAAGAGCCAGATATGCAGGAGCAACTACTCCGCCTGGTGAAATTCCTGCAAATTCATAAAATAGGAATCCGGCTATCAGACCGATCAAAAATATCTCTGTCATTATGATGCTTCTGAAAATTCATTTATTATCTGGTATCCAAGTCCCCTTATATTCCCAATTCCGACTATTAAGCTGGAATTTCCGGCATTTTCAAGAATTATATCCTTAATTCTTGTTTGGGGATGGTTACGGATTTTTTTGATTTTAATACTCTTACCTGACCTGGAAAGCAAACGATTTGCTCTCATTGTATGATCTCCCGCAAGAAAAACAGTGTCAATGTTCTTCTGATTGGATTTTATCCACTCAATAAACAAATCGGTTCGTAAAGGTCGATCGGAACGCGTATTAAAAACAACGGACATTTTACCGGTAATTTTTAACTCATTTGTCCAGTGTTTTAAATAATCCTGAACAGAAGAAATGTCGTTTACCGAAAAAGCATTCAGGAAATACTGCTTATGATTATTTTGAATAACCGAACTTATTGGCAAAATGGCCTTATCCACTTGTTTTAATATGCCTTTAAATGCAGTTTCCCTGGGAATTCCGGATTCAATGCAAGCTGTTAAAGCAAACCTAACATTGATTTCATGTATGTAATCCGGGATTCTTTCTTTCTCCTCATTATCAAGCATCGTGGTCTCAATAAATTGGGATTTACATTCTGAAGCAACTTTTTTTATTATATCCATGTAAGCACTCCGGCAGGCAATTACTTTACAATTTGAAGGAATTGCGCTGCAAATCGCATTAATCTGATCGTCCAGTGTGGTACCCATTTTTTCGCGGTGATCATCCCTTATATTACTGATAATGTATATATGAGGCTTAAAAAAGAAGCTTTCCAGTTTTTGCAGGACAGGATCGATTGACATACACTCTAAAACCAGCGCATCAGCTTTTCTGCGGTAGGCCTGGCGAATTGTATTGAACTGTTCCTGAACCCGTGCTGATCCTCTTCGTTTTATAGTTTTGATAGTCCCGTCGGGTAGTAAGAGTGTGGGTATTTCGCCCGTAACCTTGCCCATAACTTTCAGTCCATTCTCCTGTAACCCGGCAAATATGTATTTTGTAATTGTCGATTTCCCACGGGTACCGTTCACATGAATTTTAACAGCAATATTCCTGGTACAGTTGCTGATGATCAGCGATTCGCTGATCATCAGGAAAAGAACTAAAACCAGAATCACTAAAGTTGTCAACATATTGAGAATGTAATTTTAATAGCCTATTGCCACGCCTCCTCTTCGAATATCTGCCGATCCGGTATAAATGCCTGTAACCGGATCAATTGTAATTAACTGAACTCCGCCAAAAAACAGATCGACGCCTTCATAAACCCGCACCGAATGCCCCATGTTTTTTAACTGATCAATCACATTTTGACCTACACCCGATTCAATATGCAAATAGTCTTCAAATTTCTGAGTATAAAACCGGGGCGCCTGATTTGCATCTTCAGCATTCATGTCAAAATCAAGAATATTTACCATAACCACAAGAACAGTTGCCATTATCCGGTTTCCGCCCGGCGTGCCAATAACAAGGAATGGTTTGTTGTTTTTCAGAACAATTGACGGAGCAATAGAACTTCGTGGCTGCTTGTTACCTTCGACAGCATTAGGATTATTGGCTCCGGAAAAGTTTGTTACAGCACAATTAAATAAAACGCCATTTACGGTTACGCCTGAACCAAAAAAGGTACCCAGGGTTTGAGTTAATGAAACCGCATTCCCTTCTTTATCAATTACTGATAGATGTGTTGTTTCTCCTTTGCTTTCCCCATCCTTGATGTTATTATCCGATTCCCCTTTGGATTCATATTTTTGAGGAGTGCCGGTTTCGGTATCACGGTATTTCTTCGGCTGAGGCTCAAGCTGATTAATAGCCTTAAATCGTTCCAAGGCAAATTCTTTTGACAAAAGCCCATTAAAAGGAACATCAACAAAAGCCGTATCACCTACGAAATAAAACCGGTCGGTATATATCTTCCTGAATGTTTCTGCCATAATATGAAGGGTTTTGGCATTTTTTGTATAGTGACCTAAACTTTTCAGATCCACATTTTCCAAAATGTTTAAACCTTCAATTATTGAAAGTCCGGATTGAGGATTGGCTGCGCTGAGAATATCATAGCCCCTGTAGGTTCCTTTTTCGGGTATGGTTAAAACGGGCTTATAGTTTTTAAAATCTTCCAGTGTAAAAGTACCCCCACTTGCGTTAATCCCTTCCACCATTGATTTTGCAACTGATCCCGTATAAAATCCGTCAGCTCCGTTTTTCCTGATCTCAATAAGTGTTTCCGCCAGGTCTTTCTGTATTAGCAGATCTCCTTCCATTTTTGGGTATCCATCATCAAGGTACACTGAGGCCGTTGCAGGATTCAGCGAAAGCGCCTCTGTATTATCCAGAATTAATGATCCAAGAGTCTTGTCAATCGGAAATCCATCCCGGGCACACCGGATTGCAGGGTCCATTATAGTTGATAAGGGCAGGGTGCCATAATTTTTATGTGCCATCATCAGCCCTGCAACAGTTCCCGGGGTGCATATCGATTTGGCTGTAAACCTTTCAGTTGCCGAATTGAATTTATCGGGAATGGTTTTAGGTGCCCTTGGATAATAATTAATATAAACGGATTGTTTCTTTTCTTTCAGATAAATAAGCATTCCTCCGCCACCTCCGATACCTGAGCCATCAGGTTCAACAACACCGATTACAAATGCAGCAGCTATGGCAGCATCAACTGCATTTCCTCCCTTCTGCAGCATTTCGATGGCAGCCTGCGAAGCTAAAGGATGTGCTGTAGCAACCATCCCGTTCTTCCCCTGTACTAACTTGCTGTCCTGAGCAATGAGCAGGAAGGGAACAGCCAGCAATACTATAAGTAACCTGAATTTTATAGTTTTCATATTCTTCTATATTTATATACGGGCCTGATTTAGCAAATCGTTATTTAAAAAGTGCCTTCAACGGAACAGCAGCATCACCGATTTTTTCAACCTCTTTTATCGGAATATTCTTTCGTTTGGCAATAGCTGTAAAAAAACCATCCTCATTTCCCTGTTTCAAAACTATCATAGCTTTGCAATTTTCGGCAATGATTTTACAAAATCCGTCGGATTGTCCGCCTCTGCGGGCTGTACCGCCTATATGAACCATGACAATCGGGATGTTTTTTTTCTGGGCGGTTTTTACTAATTCTTTTACCCTGTTCATTTCATCCTCCTGGCTGATTCCTGCAGAGCCTAATCCCTTTGAGCTAAACCCGGGCACAATGATAAGCGTTTTAACACCAGCCATATCAGCCTCTTTTGCCAGAATTTTTGTTTCCCCTGCAATTGTTTGTCTTTTTGCTAACAGCTGCACCAATTTAACATCTGCACTTTGTCCGGCAGAGGTTATCAGTATGGGTTGATCAAATTTGGTTTGCGAAAACGAAAGTAGCGGTAATAGTATTATTACTGCTACAAATGCACTCCATGTTCTATTAATCATGATTTTTTAGTTTAGATATTTACCGATTTTATTTTTCTTCAAATCAAAATATGTAGGCAGGCCCGATATGCTGATTGCTTTGTCAGGATATTCCAGGTTATAATTGTTAAGTATAGCAACAATTCCGTTAATGTGACGGCCTACCCTGCTTTCGAGACTTTCGCCCTCTTTATCATAGGCAATTTTTAATGCGCCGGTTTCTTTTGCGGTCTGGTAATTTGGACTAAACCCTTTTAGTATGAGGTCGGAATTGGTTTTGCCTCTTAACCTTCCCTGGATCGGATTCGACGTTTCCATTAATAAAGGTAAAACGTCGGTATTGTCGCCCCATTCGCGGTGACTCAATCCATGGAAATTCGGAGGCGAAAGTTCCGGCGTGTAGGATAACCCATCCATCTCAAGGTCCAGTATTGCTCCCATTGCCAGGGCTTCCGATTTTGCATGGTAAACAATTGCTTTTACGATTGGAATTTCAGGAGCAGCCTCATGCAAATCGAAAGCAATGTCAACTTTTTCCTTTTTAAGTAATTGAATAACAGAGTATGCCACTTGTTCTGTATGGGATCCGTTTGCTTTTCCCGGGTAACAGCGATTCAGGTTTCTCGATTCGCCGCCTGAGTAGCGCTGCCCTGAAGGAAATTGCGTATACACCAACGGATCAGGCCATTGATCAAGCGGATTGGAAGCACGGGAACCTGAAGGAAATCTCCTCACGCCCTTGTCGGTACTGATTTCGAAGTACATGGGCAAAGCTTCCATGGGATCGGTACAGGTAAAGCCACTTTGATTTACCATTGGGATTATAATTGCCCTGCCAGTTTCAATTTTCAGGTTTTCGAGGATTACAACCGCTGTCATAAATCCTGCAGATTCGTTAGGGTGTGTGCCTCCGACAATTAAAACAGTGGCACCCTTTTTGCCGCTGTCATAGAAATATACATCCGAATCTCCATTCGAATTTTTAAGCCCGGCATGATAATCGCTGAGTTTGCCAACCTTTGTTAAAGCTTTGCCAGGATTAAGTTTTGCTAAGTGATGCATTGCCCTGAAATCGATAGCAGCAAGGGTTCCAACAGCGCACATCACTAGTATGATGATGATTTTTAATATGTATTTCTGCTCTCTCATCTTTATTTTATTTGCAATATCCGAAGTACAAAAACCAACAATACAAAAGACATGGCTATTATGATCTTCCAGTTCTTTTCATGGTAAAATTCTATTGCAAGAACAGCAGTGATATAGATCAGAATAAGTGTGTAAATAACATATAATACCATAGCAATTTAGTATTAAAAGAGTTTGGCTAATTCTTTTGCATAAATCAAAACAAGTAACCCGGTTACCATTGAAAAAATAATAGGAATTATACTTTGTTTCAGGATTTTGAAATGATTCTTTTCTTCAACCGTTTGAGCTGCATAAGCACATAATAAACTCGGAGGAGGCATTAAATCGCCTAAAGCAGCCATCAGTACGAGTGAAGCTGTAACCATAATGGCACTCTTTCCTATGAATACGTATACCAAAGGAACTCCTATTACACTGGCTGAAGCATAGGCTGATCCCATAAATGGCATCAGGGCAGCTGCCAGGTATTTAATGGCATCGGGCATTTGAAGTGCCGAGACAGCCAAATAACCTCTTACCCCAGTAAGTGTAAGGATTTGAAGAAACATTCCAACTCCCACAAGGATAACTATTACAGGCAGAGCCATTCGCAAAGCACTTCTCGACACGGTAATAATTTTGATACCCGGAGAGATTGCAATTCCAATAATTGCCCCAATAGTGAAAATAAGAGGAACTCCCAGGTGAGGTATAAAGCCGGAAAAAGTAATTTCCCCTATCATGTATACTATTACAAATATAAGTGGTATAAAAATTTTTAATCCCTGCTCCGATGGTTTTAAATGATCCAGTTTTTTCAGAACGTCATCAATGTTATAAGGTTTTACATACCTGATCCGGTAATAGATTGCTGTAAACAATGCAGGAGGGAAAGATACTAACATTAAAGGAATTGTAAAGCCTATATAAGGCATGTCCACTCCTCCACCAATAATCATTACAGGAATACTGATGGGAGGCGCTACTTCACCAAAAACAGCGGCCATGGCAATTAACGATCCGGCAGCCAGCCGCGGCATTCCGATAGCTAATAATATCGGAGCTACCAGCATACCAGTGGTTAATACACAAGTGGATGACAGGCCTGTGAGCATTCCAGGAAACATAACAAACAAAACTATTACAATAAGTAACAGTGTCGGGGATTTGTGAAATGTTTTAATGATTCCAAGGCTAATCTGAGCCAGTGCTCCGCTGGCTTCCATTACTTTCATGAATATCATGGCTGTTGCAATAATTAATATTGCCTCAATGAACCCGAATCCGCCTTCGACAAGATGCCTGACAGGAATACCCTCGCCGGCAATTAAGGCACCTATAATCGACGCCAGAATTAAAGATACGCCTGCCGGCATTTTCATCACAAACACACTTAACGCAAAAGTGGCAAGCATCAATATCAGTAAAATCAGTTCAAAACTCATACGCTTCTTATAGGATTTGATGGTAAGTCAAAAAAGCCAAACCATAAATGTAATATTTAAGTATGCAGATAAATGGTAATGGGCGACCGGTAGAGCATTAATCTGCATCAGCAAAAATCCGGTCGATGAATATGAGCTAAATCAGCACAATGAAATGAAGATGGCAGAGTACATTCCACTATGGATGCATTAACTCAGGATTCCGAATTATTGCTTTTCTTTAAAATACAATTACAGAAGGAATTTGAAACTTAATTCAAACTCCTTCCGTAATTCCCGTTCTATTTTTTTATGAATTTGCTTGTGTAGGTCTCATTTTGACTTTTAAACCTGATTATATAAAGTCCTTCTGATAGATTTGCAACATTCAGGCTTGTGGTTTTCGGATTCATCGGTTGCGACATTATCCGATGGCCGGTTATGTCATAAATTTCAACTGAACTGGCCCGAAATTTTGAATTATTTATGTTCAGTATGTTTTTTGCAGGATTAGGATAAAAAGATACATCTGCCTTAATATTGTCTTTGGTTCCTGTATTTACAACCTTTGGTGTTACTGTCATATCATCAATACCAAGAGCATGATCATAACTTGTATCATCCACATCGGTCCAGCGGATCATTATTTCTTCCCCGGGTGGAATGGTAATATTGATGGTTGCTGTTATTTTAGTTTGGTTTGCTGGCAGGTTTCCATTCAGAGTTGTTGCCGGTGGGTTTAAAGTCGGAGAAGTAAATGATAATTCATCAAAAGGAATATACGTTCCTGAAATCAGATCAGTAACAGTTGCTGCCTGCAGATAATCAAACGTGAGCATGTTGCTAATCTGAGTTGTTGCACTTCCTCCTGTCCGCCATTGCTCACCGGTGTATGTAATTTCCAGTGAGGTAATAGTAACACCGGTATTGTTTACAAATCGGAATCCAAATTGGATTATACCTGATGCACTACTGAAAATAGTACCAAGAGCCCGGTCGGCATCACCATCTAATCCAAAGTTATAATGTCTACCGGTATTATTTGTTATAGCATAGGCTTTGATCAGCTGAGGCTGAGTATTACCTGCGGTTCTGAAGGAATAGAGCCCGGGAAATAAGGCATCATTGTCGTTAAGAGAAATATCTCCTATACCAAAAACAGCATCAAAAGTCTGCGAATATGATGCCTCTATTTCTGTAAAACTTATTTGTGCTGTAGATTTATTAACTGTAAATAAACCAAGAACAACAACTGAAAGAAAGAGTAATTTTTTTTTCATACGCTGAGGATTAAAAGATTAGTGTAACTAAGAAGTGAATTGAAGCCGGAAAATGTGCTATTCAGAAGGAATTCGGAATAGATGAAACAATATAGTCAATAATTATGCCATGATCATATGTGCTTGTTTATCAGTATTATAGCAAATATTAAATTAATATAATTCAAAAATACGAGCTAAAATAGCCCAATAGATTGAGATAAAAAAGCGCAAAAATATATAAAATAATGCTGTGTTTGAAGTCGCAAAGCCCCCAGCTTGCCTGTTGCAACTTGACCGAATCCAGAATGGAACCTTTATTTAGACCCACTCATTGTTGCCGGGGTAGATTGGCAAATAGATTACCTGGGCTGATTTGTTTCATTCACAGGTTAAAATATCCAGAAGATCTGTTAGTTATTGGTAAATTCTTTCGGTAATTGAAATTTGTTGCTGAAGAACAAGCTGTTGATAAACTGGCGATTCGTACCGAGCCAATACCCCCTAAAATTGGAATTGTTATAAAATACAATGATACGCCCGCTTTTCGCCCCAAAAATCCCCAAAGCTGGTGTACCACTGAGCGCTTCAACAAAGTGGGGTGGGGCATAACCGTCAATCAGAGGTGCTTTACCATACCTGGCAGGATAGTTGGCTGATATACTTTCAGCTTTCATCTGAATGATATTATTGTCTTTTAAAACCGGAAGTTTCTCTGTTTCATAGCCGTAATTGATTGGATGAGTCAAATCCAGCACGGTTTCAAAGGCAGTTCCCGGCACTTCCCTGGAGGCGTTATAAAGAATGGCATTTTCGTAGGAGTAGCCAACAGCTTTATTTTCTTCTTTTTCTAATTCGACCTGTATGAGTTTATTTTTATTTAGCCAACTTGCCGAATTTTCAAAGGTAATCAATGTATTGCCGGCAGCCAGCCAATCCTGAAGTTTCCCAACTACTTTCTCATCTAAATCCTGGTAATTCCCGTTAGGAAAAACAATAACACTATACTTGTTTAGGTTTAACTGTTTCAATGCTTTTAACGGAAGTAATGTGAAAGGTATTTTGTACCTTGTGTCGAGCAAATGCCAGATCTCACCAGATATGATACCATCTACCCAGCCCTCGGTCAGCACAGCTATCCTTGGTTTTTCAATTACAGAAAAATAAGGGCTACCAAGATCTGTAGCCTTGTTATCACCGGAACTCAGGCAGTATATATCAATGCCGTCAGCTTTATTGATTTCCGTAATTATAGTTTCAATTTTGGATGTATCCGTATTAATTGTTCCCAGCGGAATTAGAATTGAACCTCGCTCAAATTTAAGTCCATCCAGAGTCTCAAATGATTTAGTTGCCACTTTTACGATAATATTCTGCTGTAACAAGCGCGACAGGGCCCTTGGCGCCATTTGGTCCTGCCATTTAAAAATGTAAGCATATGCTGTTCTGTTTCCGATGATTTTTCCTAATGGTGACTGTGAAGGGGAATATGCATCTCCTATAATTTCAGTATAGGAATTAATGGCTACATAAGGCAGATTATAGGCTTGTGGCAGATTACAGGCCGAGATATCATAGAATGTGCTGTCTTTCGATTGAAGGTGCAATCCGAAAATGGATTTCATTAGTCTGTATTGCTGTTGATCAAGTGGCATTATATACGCCAATGAAGCCTTGAATGATTTTTCCCCTACATCTATATCCTTTTTCAACCGGTAGGTTTTTATCCCTTGCGCATTAAGGAGTTTTGCAAATGCAAAGGTCGTATTGGGATCGTAGTCGGCTCCGAAAATATAGGCTTTTTGTTTTTCTTTTTTTTGATTCGTTAATGGCCGAAATGAAATAGTTTCTTTGGTATTCAAGAAATTCATTTTTAAAAGTATATGCGGTATTGATAGTTGATAAGGATCCAATAAACTTGTTGCGGATTCCAAAAGGGAAATTGAGTAATCCATTTTCTGATTCCTGAACAAAGCCCCTGGCACTGGATTGCTCAAAAAGGGAAGACACACTACCATTTATATCAGGATAAGTAGCACCTTTACCATCGAAATAATCATCGAAACGTTCGCCTGAAAAATAAAATGAACCAGCCTTATCAAAAGCTTTGGCATAATTGTCGGCTAATTTATGAGCTAATAACTGGTTTGCAGATGATATAAGGGGGCTGACCCGATTTGGGTCTCCGGGTGAGAAATGGTAGGTAGAATTGGTTCCCATTTCATGTAAATCGATCAACACATTTGGTCTCCATTCAAGGAATTTCTTAATTCTGAACTCCGATTCGGGTTGTACGAGTGTTAACCAATCGCGGTTCAGATCGAACCCGTAATGATTATACCGGCTTCCAGGCCAGGATTCGTTATGTTCAGTGCTTGCAGGATCAGGATTTGTCATATAACTTTTATGCCCGTTTGCCCAGGTCGAGAAACGTTGAATGCCGTCAGGATTAGCGGCAGGGTCAATCAGGATAATTGTTTTATCGAGTAAATCGTCAATCTCTTTGCCTGTGGCCGCCGCTAAATAATAGGCAGTCAGCAAGGCACTGTTGGCACCACTGGGCTCATTCCTGTGAACGCTATGGTTCAGCCATACAACAAATGGCAAATCGACGGGATTTAGTTTAGAAGAATTGTATGGATCGCTTAATTGAGGGTGCTGCTGACGAATTTCTTCATTTCGTTTTATATTGGCTTCGGAGCTGAAAATAGCCAAAGTAAGCAGTCTGTTTTCGTGAGTTTTACCATAAACTTCATATTTAACCCTTGGCGATGATATTGCCAACTGCTTGAAATAGTCAAGAATATTGTCATGGCTCATCAGGAACTCTCCAACTTTGAAGCCTGTCACATCTTCAGGTTTTTAAATTAATGCATTGTAAGTGACCGATTGAGGAAGGTACGCCTGTGTCTTTTGTTTTTTCTTCGTCGCTTTGTAAACGCGTTTGCAGCTCCTCTGAAAAAACAAAAGCCCTGATGCTGCGCATCAAGGCTTCGTAGTAGCGGGGACAGGATTATTTCATGATCCTGAAAGGGGAGGGCTTAACAACGAAGCCTCATTCTCACTTCGTTCGCCTGTGTCTTTTATTTTTTCATGTTCACTTGCAAACGCGTTTGCAGCTCACCTGAAAAAATAAAAGCCCTGATGCTTCGCATCAAGGCTTCGTAGTAGCGGGGACAGGATTATTTCATGATCCTGAAAGGGGAGGGCTTAACAACGAAGCCCTTCGCTCACTGCGTGAGCTTTGGTCTTTTTTATTTTATTCCTTTGCTTACAAGCAAGCTTGACGCACGGAATAAAATAAAAAAGCCCTGAACTCTTCGAGTTCGGGCTTCTATGTAGACAACCCTGATGAAATATCTAACTTTTTGATGCTGAAGGATATATCAAAAGTGATCTTTTTTATTGATGGAATAAAATGAGTAGAATATACACCTAACATGAAGATTATCAATAAATTTAGAGAAATATAAAAAACCTCATTTAAAATAGTGAGGATTCAAAAATAGTAGCTGTGCAGGAATCGAACCTAATACTGGATTTCAACTTTAAACCAGTTTAGCATTAACAAATAGGATTGTGAAACTCCTGAATCATAATCAACACGATCTTCCATTAGTTTGGAACTTGTTTTCTGTAAAACCTTATCGAATTAAAGACCATAAGCATATTGAGTAGTTTGATTAAAAATGCATTGCAGGAAAAAATATGTAAATAGGTTGGATTGTTGTTTGAAGCTAAGGTTTACTTTCATCCTAAGAACTTTCATTAAAATATACAGACAGTAAGTGAATTAAGTAATTCGTTTAACTGCCATAAAAAGAAATCAGTTTCAATTTTCCCATTTTCGAAAGTTTATATATATAGGTAAACTACTTCAACATTCATGATAACGACCTTTTCAGATTATAGCCAAAATTCAAACACTCCTTTAAATAATGAGCAGGAAGGATTAATAGAAGAATACCTGGGATCTTATATACCCAAGATTTGCTGCTTAGAATCATATTGGAACCAAAACATGACTGATCCATTGAGCGTAAAACCCTTTCTAAAAGCAATTGGTTGGATGATCGAAAAAGAAATAGTGGTCACACACCGCATGATTGATAGTGGTGCGGGATTGTCCTATTATACTAAATATCCAGATGGTCTGATATGGCAGGATCCTAAATTGGCTGGTATTGACTTGTTCTACATAGCAGTACATGGTAAACCTGGTGGACTAAAAACCCCGGTCACTGAAATAGATTCAGATGAACTTATCGAGGCGTTTAGCGGACTAGATCGATACAATAATATTGTATTTTTCGCAGGTTGTGACATATTCGCAGGGAAAAATGGAGAGGAGTTTGCTAAAGATTTCCTTCAAAAAACAGGAACACTTGCAGTAATTGGCTATACCGGCATAATCCATTGGATTGATAGCATCTTAATTGACACATTGTTCCTAAGCCGGTTCTTTGGTGTGGAAGGAAATCAATTCGACCAACTTCAAGCAATATTTGATTCAGTCCTATATGATTATCCAAAAGCAAAGCAGTGCGGGTTCAGTATTTATTTAAATGAAAAGCTGTCTTAATATTTTTCTTAGTTCCTTTTCTGATGAATATCGCATAAAAAAGGGTATGACATATTCACACCCCTTGATAAGCAACAACTAATAGTAATACTTGAGATTATTCAAAATCATTATGGGCTCTAAATTTATTTGATAAGATTCCTTGCGTTTTCAGTATTTCATCTATTGGTCTATACCAATTATCAAATTCAATAATTCTTCGAATTATCATCTCGTGCTTCATAAATTTTCTTTGAATTTTAGGGTCATTAAAAACATCACTTATATCTCCGCCCTGATAATATTCAATCCTTGGCACACCATTTATATTTTTAGTTCTTTCAACATGCCACATATTTCTTTCCCAGCTCCTATAATAAGTAAGAAAAGTTAGTTTTGGATACATATGTTGAATCTCGTTAAGCCAACTGTCGATCGGTTTGGTATTAAAAAGCGTGAAGAGTTTATTCTTGCCTCTTACTCCATATACCTTGACACCGTTTTCTTCAATATCATATGGTGTGCCCCAGTTATACATGCACCATTTCCATATTTTATCTTCTTTTTCAGCCTCTGTCATCATCCTATTACCAATAATATTTTCCGGAAATACTTCTTCTGCATCTGTTTGGATTATCAATTCCTTATCACAAGGTATCGGCATTAATTTTGCAAGTGTAGGAAATCCATCTTTTGTGAACTTATCTTCAAAATCATTTAGTTCATCCTCAGGCCCTGTTATTTTAAGATAATTGATATAGTCCCAAATCTCCCTTATCTTGTTGTTTTTGTTAATGAAATATTCCCTCGGCAAATTCCATCTTCGATCATGATCTAGCTCAATATAATGTTGCCAGTTATCTGGGTGGTTTTTCTGAAGCTCTCTAAACTGTTGATAGATAAGTGTGCAATCATTATTAAGGTATTCTTCTGGAACATAATAAATCTTTTCAGCATAAGTGCTACAAATAAACTCAATCTCCTCTTGAGCCAAATCAAACTTCGAGATAGCTGTGGAAAAGGCCTCCACTGCATCTCTATGTTCCTTTCGTCTCAAATAGAGATCTATGCAATCTCTCGTGACTCTTATTCCATCTGAATCAATGTTTATACTATTATCTTCAAATCCAAGATTTGAATCAAAGAAAATGGGATTTTGTAAAACATCTACCGCACATATGTCCCATTTTTTAATAAGTTCCTTGATTTCTTCGGAAGACATCTTGAGTTCAACTGCTACTTCTTCAATTGTGAAAAGCGATTTATTTAAATCACCTTCAATAGCTTCTTTTTTGTTTGTTAAATTTTTTGTCATGATTTTTTAAGATTATTTTTTATTTATCTGCGTTACGTTGCAGCTTACATTCAATATATGCGCCGGTTTATAAAAAGTTTAAGTCATTTTTGCTTTGCCGATAGAATTTTATAAAGGGTAGGAGTTCTAAAAATTCGGTTTTCGACTAAATCTAACACAAGCCATAACAAAGAGGTGGTTTTGGGTTTGGCGGATTATGATGCAGGTCAAACCAAAACATTCTACATAGTTTCATAAAATACTTGCAGGAAGTGAAACCTTAAAACAATCGCAGGAATTATTATCGACATTGATTATGATGCAGGCCAAACCAAAACATTCTACATAGTTTCATAAAATACTTGCAGGAAGTGAAACCTTAAAACAATCGCAGGAATTATTCTTGACATTGATTATGATGCAGGTCAAACCAAAACATTTTACATAGTTTCATAATATACTTGCAGGAAGTGAAACCTTAAAACAATTGATTTTTGACATTGATTATGATGCAGTTCAAACCAAAACATTCTACATAGTTTCATAAAATACTTGCAGGAAGTGAAACCTTAAAACAATCGCAGGAATTATTCTCGACATTGAATATAATGCAGGGCAAACACTCACTTACTGCTTTGTGCCGGCTATTGGAACAATTTGGAACTAATATTTATACTTATAAATGATGCAGGTCAAACTAAAGCTTGAAAGAAGTGACGCCTTGAAACATCTGCAGGAACTATAATCGACACTGATTAAGATGCAGGACAAACCATCACATTCCTCATTGTTCCTGGAAACCATTGGAACAGTCTTAAACTATTATTCAAGCTTATAATGATGCAGGCCAAACCAACACATTTCTCATTGTTTCCGGAAACCATTGGAACAATCTTAAACTATTATTCAAACTTATAAAGATGCAGGCAAAACCAAGACTTGAAGAAATTGAAACCTTGAAACAACCGCAGTTACTATTCTCCACATTGATTACAATGCAGGGTAAACCTAAACCTTTTTTGCTATTTCTGGAAGAGTTATCTGTAACAATATTCTTACATATAATAATGCAGGTCAAATCATAGCGGTGTTTATCTATATGTCATTCAGGTCAGTGAAGGAATCAAAAGAATTCGCACCTATTTGAGCCTTTTGCTTGACAGGTAAAATATCTGAGTTTTAAGTATAAGATTACATTTTTCAATTATACATATATAAGTAAGTACACCGCCGATAGTGGCATAAACCTAAAATTCATGAACTCCTATGGAAAAATTAAAAAAAGTGCTTGAAGAAATCAACATTGACATTTACACAAGGTTATTCCTTGAAAAAATGAAAGGGCTGCAAGGCCTGGAAGAAGATAATCAAAAGGTCTATGATTATTTAACAACCAAAATTAAAACGGCAACAATTTCACTCCTGGTTGCTGGGTACAAAGGAAAACAGATGATGGATATGTGTAATAAAATAGAGCATTCACGTACGCCGGAAGAAATGGAGATGGGCCTGTGACTGATATGATTAGATAAACTTCACGGAAGAGTATTATAGGTACAAATGGCAAGTTTGGGAATGTTAGAAATTTAGCTATGTAATATCTAAAAAGTTAATTGACCAGACTTACCTGAGTACCCCAATTTCAAGATTATAAATACAAACAATTTTTTAAACCTAAAATTATGAATAGAGATGAAAAAAGTGCTTTGACGGCTAAAACCCGCATAGCAAGATCAGAAAAAGGCTTTGAATTAAATAACCATTTTGTTAAGGTGCTGAAAGTGCCAAAATTGAAAAAAATCAAAATTATTGGATTAAATACTTATCAGGGTACATTCCCAGAAGGGTTTAACGGATTAGTTAGATTTACCAGTATCGATAACACGGATATTCGTGATTTGATGATAGATGTATATGAGCCTACAGAAGCTTTAGTAGGGTATTTGCTGGAACACTTAGAAGAGAAAGGGATACTATAATATCCTATATGGAATCAAGATTTATGTTATTTGACTTTCCATATTCCATGCCCGGCACAGTTTCATCAGGATTTTTTGGTAGTTCCTGCATGTTTCCATTTGGAAGAAAATCATCTAGCCATTTTTTCAATTTCATATTCATAAATCGGTTTCGATACTTCCTGTAGTCTTTGTAGGACATGACGTGTTTCTTAGATTTCATAGTTTTTGATTTCTTTGTAAAGCTCTGGCAATTCAAGCAAATTACTATATCGATATAAAATCTTATTTTGATACTTTACAATCCCAGTACACTTGCGCTTTAAAATTTTGTATAAAGTTGACTCAGGAATTGATTTTACTCGTTTACGAATAGAATTGAAGTCCAAAAGGAGGTCGTGGTCATAATAGTAGAATAGGTCCATGTGATTTTAGTTCTTTTAGGTTATATATTAATCTTGGATAGTCAATTTTAGATGATCTTGCCGCCGATTAAAAACAGTCATAAATATAATTGATAATAAGTACTTTGCAGGAATTAATATTTTTGATTAGATATCGAAAAGATCTGATTATACTTAATCTTTAAAATATAATAAATTGATCTACAATTAAAAGTGAAATGGTTCACGTCTAATTATTATAAGAAGATATATACACATAACCCACATAAAAAACCAATTCCGGTGGGTCCTAATGAATGATCAATCCAATGCAACCTCTTGTACCATCCAGACGAGGACCATCAATCCTGAACGACCTAATAGTGTTTGCATCTGAAGCCTGAATATCACATAGAGCGTTATATCCATTTCAGTATTTTTCAATCAACTTATAAATATTCTAAACAATTTGAAAGCAGACAACAGCATTAAAATAATAAACTTTTACTTCTTTTTTAACTACCACTATTAATGCTCCAAGTTGGTGCAGGTTAAATAATTTATAGCATGACACGATTAAAAATTTATGAATTGAATGAAAAATTAAAAGAAATGGAAAGGGACTGGTTTTACTTTGGTGACAAAGCAAAAGACGACAGGTGGATGACAGATGAATTGGATGAATCTAATGAACCAGAACCTAATTATCTGGATGAAAAGATGAATTATACTGAACCTGATTATGAAATTGATCCTGATTATGAGTATTATCCTAATGATGAATTTGATCCTGAAGAGGAAATCTGGCTGCAAGTTGAAAGGGATAAGAATTATTTAACAGCTGATGAAATATTTCTTGAAATATCACAGGAAGTAGAAAACCAATCTCTGGACAATAGAATGAATTATACCGAGCCTGAAGATGAGTTTTACTACCGGGAATGTTTAAAATTCGATGGTAAAACTAATGAAGAAATTGACAAAGAAGAGATGCAGGAAGATTGGAATTATTTTGGTGTACCTGAAGAGAATGAAGAACCATATGAAAATTTTCAGGTATTTGCTTATGATGATTTTATATATCGTGAGGGTGAAAATCGATTCGATGATGAAGAAGAAAGACTAAAGGAATTCTATCGGCATAATTCAAGATTTGAACATTGGCTGTTTCTTAATGGCTTAAATTACGATGATGATGATGGTCAATTATCTAATCTATTTGATAAGATTGATTATATAGATATGCATGGCTCTGATGATGGCTTCGATAATTGCTATGAATATAATGAATATTATGAAATAGTTCTAACGAGGTCAACTCTGGAGAAGCAAATGAAAGAAGAGTATAACCTTCGGAAATTTGATGCTTTATGCAATTTATCTCCAAACGCAACTGATGAAGAAATAGAAAAATATCTTTACTTGTATGAATATAATAGCAGAAAACATAAACTACCTACTGAAATTGAAAGAGTAAGGAATTATTTGTGTTCTGAGGAAAGAATTAATGATTTCAGGTTTAGATCGTTGAATAATATGCTTGGAGATCCTAAACCAGATGCAATGTCGGAGAAAAATCAGCCTATAGAAAATGAAGTTTGGGTTGAGTTCGGCGAAATAGTCGAGCAGGTAAAATCTAATCGGTGGACTAAAGAACAGTTATTAGAGCTGTTAGATTTAAGTAATAAAAAAGATGGACTTGGAAACGATGTATACGAAATTCAAAAAATAGCGACCAAACTCGAAAAATCAATTGCAAGTATAACACGAAAACTGAATAGTATTTGTACCAAATTTCCTGAACTCACATTTAGGAATGTTAAATTTTGCAAGTGGGATGATTTGAAGGAACATTATGTTGATGCATGGAGCAAGTATCTAGAAGATCGGAAAAGCGGAGTTGTTGCAAGTAAAATAGATCAATACCTAAATTCCTCAAAATGATGAAAAGTGTTCACGATATAAATAAGAAGCGGCTAGAAACTTACACTAAAAGAGCCAACACGAAAAAAGAACAAATTGAAAAATTACAGGGTGAATTGTTCGAGTTAGAAACATACATAAAACGTGTGCAAGAAATCTTGGTAATTTGGTATGATTAGTTACCGTTTATTCGGATGCAAAAAAAGGAGCTAAAAAAGCTCCTTTTTTCTTTTCCAATGGAAACAACTTTTTAGACTGTTTCGTTTTAAATGTTCAGCTGTATTTTATTTTTTGCCGCATACAATATTTGAATATTCATTATAAGCAGTTTACTTTGATCTAGGTTGAGGCACCTGTATCCCAGGCTTGAATTTCGAAAAGTATAATTTATTTTCATGACTATACTTTTTCGCTTAATGAAGAATTATTTCTCGGGTTTATATTAGCTACTTTAACCATGTTAGTTTATACTGGAACTATTTATACAAATGCAGTCTGCTCTGCTATAAATCAATTACAACTTTCTTTATTTAACTGGATATAATAAGTATACTATTCCTGCAGAGATAGTTTCAGAATAGAAATTCTTTAAATCTCAAAAGTAAAACAATGATTATGGATGAAAATGAATTACAATCGTTATATGTAAAAAAATATATAAAATTCGACAGGTGGATTAAAAGAAGTGTTGGGAAACTCGATTGTGCACACAATATTTTAATCGGTATTCATCTTGAAATTGCGCAAGAAATATTATATGAATTTAAAGGAAATGAAACTATAGAACCACTGATGTCAAGATTTCATAAAGTCGAGAGATGGAAAAGCTTTATTATGGAAGAATTTAACCAATATGAAAATAAAGAAGATTTTAATAAATGGGTTATAAAAAACCACGAAGATTTAGATGAAATCTTCATCAATTATGAAAGGTCGAGAATATTGAAAGAGATACTATAAGATTAAAACTGTGATTATCTAATGAGACCAATAGTATGTCCCTGCGCCAACTTCTCATTATTTTTCATGGGCAAACCCCAAGATCTAATATCGGTATGTTCACGGCTTAGAAATTAACTGATATGAAATAAATCATTTTTAAGGGTCCTCCTGAACAATCACTCAGTCTTAACCCCAATACTATTCTGATAGGGACCATCATACCTGCCCAACCGCAAATAGGAAAAACAGGATATTGCAGGCTTAATATATAGATAATAAAATGTCAAGGATTATGGTCTTTAAAAAACTTTCTTGAAAATATGGACTATATGGTAATATAAACAGCCATCACTACGGCCATTAAAAAATATTGTACACACTATGAATAAAGAGAATTTCGATGAAAATTGTCTAACAAACATCTTTCCAAACGTCAAAACCCCACAAGTAATTTCAACTGCAGGGATTTCTACTGTACTAAACCATATAAAAGTTGGTACTTTCAAGGACAAGATAATTGAATCAAGAATCTATGGTAAGGGTCATCCAATATTTGAACAGAATAAAACACTGACACCAACCTTTACTCCGAATGGTACATTCACAAAGCGACGATCTGTCGGCACTATTGAAAATTTGACTGGATTAATATATTTGGATATAGACCATGAAATTGATGTTAAAAAGCTGCATGCTTTGCAATTTGTGTATTCTTTTTGGAAATCTTTCAGCGGGAATGGATATGGATTACTCGTCTCAGTTTCAGGGTTGAAAAAAGATAACTTTAAATCTTCATGGTCATACCTGAGCAACTATTTCTTAGGGTTAGATATAACTATTGATCCTCATACAAAAGACATATCAAGACAGTGCGTCATAAGCTATGATCCTGATATTTATATAAACCACAATGTTGTATCTCTTATAATTCCGGAAAAGTCATGCAGCATCTCAGATGAATTATTTCCTATAACCACAACATTGCCGAATTATCAATCTAATATAACCCATTTGGATAAGATAAAGTACCAGACGACACTGGATGATTATTGCAATATGGATTATATCGTTATAGAAGAAGGAAGGGAATATAGAAACACATATATCCCACAAATCATAAAAGAAGGTGCACGCCATACATGGTTATCATCATTTACAAGTTCAATACTATTCAATAATCCAGATATCTCTTGTAACAAGTTAGAGATGATATTACTTAAAGTCAACTACGAACACTGTAAGCCTGAATTATCCAAGGATGATGTAAGGAAAATAGTGAAATGGTCATTCAAAAAACACAGGAAACAAGAATTGATGATAAGAACTAAGAAAAAGAAAATATGGTTAAACCCAGATAAACAGTTAACCCTGGAACAAAAGAAAAGTATTATCGGCAAAGAAACAGGCAAACTACGTAGAAAAGAAACATTGAATAGATTGATAGAAATTTATAAACATTTGTCCATACAGTATCCAAGAGTAACACAAAAACTACTTTCAGAAAACTCCTCAGTTAAAATAAGGATGGTAAAGAATTATTGGAAAGAAATACTTTATAGTATTAAATAACTAATCTTAAGAAGAAGATATATATGTCACCAAAATACACCCTCTGTCGGAAACATCAGGGTTAATATCTTTGGGTCACAAGGCACTGCAAAGAGATTTGTTCAGCCGGAAATAGTAACCTGAAATTGAATTTTTTTTTAAAATAGCTCATTTTGTGAAAACTTTCTGTAAAAGGTTTGATATAATAAGAAAACATATTAATCAATAACAATTAAATTATTTCACTATGGAAAAATGTGACAACACAAAAAGTATTTATGGGACCTACGAGTGGTCTGTTAAAACTATCAACTTCATTGCCGGCTGTAAAAACAATTGCAGATACTGTTACGCAAAAAGTATGGGCATTCGGTACAAACGTAACACTGCTGGTAATTGGTCTACTGAGGTTGTTCGTTCTAATGAACTAACCAAAAGGATTCCAAAATTTAGCGGGCCGGTAATGTTTCCAAGCACTCATGACATCACCCCGGAACACCTGACAGAAAGCATAACTATGTTGGGTAATATCCTCAAGTCTGGTAATTCCGTTTTAATTGTCAGTAAACCAAACTTGGAATGTATCACGAAGATATGTGAAACCTTCTCTGAAAATAAAGCCGAAATATTATTCAGATTTACAATTGGATCAAGTGATTCAAATGTTCTAAAATTCTGGGAACCAAATGCAAGTTCATTCGAAGAACGGTTAGAGTGTTTGAAATTATCCTACGAAATGGGATACCAAACCAGTGTTTCTTGCGAACCACTGCTGGATAAGAATGTAGATGAACTGATAAATCAGCTAAGTCATTATGTCACCGATACAATTTGGATCGGGAAACCGAACCTTCTTTTATCACGAACCAGAGTTAATGGATTTGGAGATTCTGAAACAATCGAAAAATGTAATGACCTTATGCGATGGATGACAGACCCAAAGTTTCTTTATAACCTTTATTCTAAATATAAGGATAATTCAATGATCAGATGGAAGCACAGTTTATTGTCAGATATCCAGAAGCTTATTAAATAAAAATAACACTTTCCCGTAGCTAAATTTTCACTCTTATAATTGAAAACTTAAACAAATATCAAATCCTGGTATATAATGAATATGGAGATTATGAATCGATCTCCAGGACTTATAAACAATTTATTTATTCACTTCAATTAGAATTAAAATGGACAAAAAACAATTAAGAAATGAACTGTGTCGCTGTGGCAGCGGCATTAAATTTAAAAAATGTCATGGTAGAATTTCCGGCCAATTATATCATGAAATATCGGATGATGTAAAACAGAGTAAAGAAAAAGATACACATCATCTATATAAATATTTCAAATCCTTCACACCGAAGGAATATGCAAAACAGGGCTGGCCAAATTTTAAGGATCTCGATTTTGTAAAAATGGTTCTTGAATACTGGAGTTCTGAAAAATTCAAGGAAGTTGTTTTTGCTTTAGAAGGAAAACCAGTAGATCAACAACGGATAGAAGATAAGAAAAATCAGCTGTTAAATATGTCAGAAGGAGTAAAAATTCAGGCTGAACTTAGATATTTTGTTCTTCATACACCATTCTATCATGTATTTGTATACAGTATACCTAAAGCATTTTACAGAGATCCTAAATTAATTGTTTCGTATGAACTCTATTCTGATCCTGTTTCAATGGAATTAAGAACATATGGATCACAAATTGAAATTTATAATTCAGAGCAAGCAAGTAAATCCACAGTATAATACATAATCTAAATATTAATTTATTAACTCATTAAATCTAAAAAAAATGAAAGAAGATTTTCACCTATTTCACATTGTCGATGTTGAATTTTATACAACATGGAAGGTTGGGCATATACCTGACAGTAAATTATCCAAATTCAAGAAGACCGTCATAGAACATTTAGCTTACAGATTCTGTATTTACTTAGAACCCAATAGATGGAGAATTTGTGATCACGCTGATACAACAGAAAAGGAGTTTGCAACATTTGTTGAATTACATCGTGAAATCGTCTACATAATGCAAAGAATGTTTATTGACAAATTTAGTAATGGAAAATTCAATAACATTGATCAGTTGTCATATGCACTTTTTTGTGATGAAGAAGATTGGGATGGGCCTAAAGACATACCAGTTGATGCTAAAAATAATCTACTCTTATTATAAGCTAAATACTTTTAAGGACATGAGAAAACCATTATCACTGGGATTCTGACATGTTTAATAATTTGCAGTAACTCGAACAAAGTTTAAGTTAATAGAATGGTTCAACTGCTAAGCTATTCCTACCTGACTGGTTATAATTGGACAATCCAAGATTTAAAAGAATACTTATATGAAAGGGAACATGATTCTCTTTGATAGTCTACTATATTCAACAGGATAGAAACCCTTTTTAATAAATCATTTATTGTTAATTCGGAAAAATAAGACAATACAGTTGCCCATAGCTCTTTATTTTCTTTCTTTCTAATTCTTCTCTGGTCGCTGGAGTAACTTCACGGTATGTAAATGGCTGCATATTTGCAAACATTACAAAAGGCCGAATGAGTTCCAAAAATTCCGGATCTTCCATCTCACAGATCATGGTTGGAAGAGGCCTCATATTATCATTCAGCATGTCTTCGAGTTTCTGTCTGACAAACCTCAGTTTTAATTCTTCTAACGGATCATCGAATGTGAAATCTCTGCACTTTTCACCTACCGGCAACAATCTGATTTCTCTTTTTTGTTTAGGCTTATTGTCCATGACAATTCTAATTTTATAGGCAGTTATTTTTTTTCTGTAAATGTCGGAATGCGCATTTGCACAAAAAAATTAAAGGAATTATTTTTTAGGACTGGGGTAGTTTTATATATAAGAATAAACAATTATGGTAAAAATGGATAATACTGATGAAAAGCTGTATCATAAATTCCTGGTAATGCTGGATAATGATTTGACGGAAAAGCTTTACAACCACGCCGAAGAAAACGACATGAAACTCTCTGCTGTCATTCGTCGAAGCTTACGGATATACTTGCAGGATGAAGAGAAGAAATGCGACCCTAAGGTTAAAAAATAACAACTATGGAATGAAAATTGAAATCAACAAACTTAATCCTCACCCGCTTAATTCCAGAATATATGGTTATACAGATTGTACAGATTTGATCGAAAGTATTCAAAAAACAGGTTGGATCAAACCAATCTTGATCACCCGGAACAATACAATTATTTCCGGGCACCGCCGAGTTGAAGCCTGTAAATCACTTGAAATACAGGAAGTAGATTTCGAGTATGCACCGGATGATTACATTAAGCAACTTGAATTATTTGTCGGTGAGAACTGCTATAGAGAGAAAACAACAGTACAAAAAACCAGAGAAGCTGCAATCTATATGGAGATTGAGAAAAAGAAAGCATACCAAAGAATGATTCATGCAGAGGCACCTATGGAATCATTTCCACAGGGTGGTGAATCTTACGATCCTGGAAAAGCACGTGATATAGTTGGAGAAAAAATAGGTATGTCGGGTCGGTCTTTGGATAAAGCACTAAAAGTGGTTGAAAAAATGGATTCTACTTATGATGATACATTCGTTAAATTCTTCAATGCCACACTTAATGAAAATATTGACGCGGCTTCAAAATTGGCATCGAAATCCGACGACATTATAAAAGAGGTTTATGATAGGACTGATGGTGATCCTACAAAAGTGAGTGGTGTTATACGAGCAATGGCCAAAGAAGGAGTAACGGATAAAATACATTTACCTAGCGGAAAATTCCAGATCCTTTTACTTGATCTGACAAAATGGGTGCATATGATCATGCTTGAAACAACCATCGCAGAAATATGCGAACCTGACTGTGTCCTGTTTACCTGGGTTAAGCCCGATCAGCTGGAAATTGGATTAGAGATATGCAAACACTGGGGTTTCCGCTACTCTTCCTGTTTGGTTTGGAACCGGGATACTGATTATAAGCTTTCTGATTTCGCTGAAATCTGTCTGGTTACGGTTAAGGGGAGCCCAAAATCAATATTGGAAAATTACCCAGCTGCAAAAGAAAAGCCATCCATGTTGAAAGAAGTCATTAACTCTGGGTATCATGGTTGGTCAAGAGTGGAGATATTTACTGAAGAGGGGTGGCGGAATTTTTAACTCATATTATTCCTTATTTCGGCAGAAATTAATTATCAATACAGAGACTGATGTATTTGAGTTTAAGCAATCAATTTATTCTTCTTAAAATTCTCTGCCTGTTCAAAAATTTCGATATATACTTCGTCTCTTTCTACAGGGGGATAGCCAAATTCATCTAAAAGTAAAATTAACCCAACTTTTAAAGCAGACTTTATATCGTCTCGCTTATCCCAGTCTGGGAATTTAGCCTGAGTATCTACCAGTTCTTTAACTGATTTGGCAAGTTCAATCAATTTGTCT
>CAIRMR010000206.1 GCA_903879715.1 uncultured Bacteroidales bacterium | reverse complement strand
AGCATTAATACCGCTGAAAATAAGCAATGAATTAATAAATAATAACACATGAAATTTGAGCATACGTTATCTTAATTTATCTGCGTAATCAGTGCAATCTGTGGCAAATATTTGTTTGTCAATGTTTTAAATGAACTGATTAGTCACAAATTTTCATATTAAAATTCGCAAACGCTTAATTCCAGAAAAAGAAAATAAAATGAAAGCAAAAAAACCCGGACAACTACTTCAAGCTAGTAAACACAATTGAACGAAAAAACGCCCCGCATTTGCAGGGCGTTTTTATTGGTCAAAAACCCGGATATCAAAATCTGTAGTCTCAACAAGCTGAATAAAAGCGTACAAGGTCAAACCAAAAACCATCTTATTCAAATACAAGCATCGTGCCAAAGCTCTGTGTGTTTCAAAAAGACATTTCAAATATGCGTAAGGCAATTGAACATAATAAAAGGCTAAGACTCAGCAAAAGTTAAGCAACAAAAGACTACCCTTCACCTGACACCCTAAACGAAGCCGAAGGGTCAACCTCAACCTCAACCTCAACCTCAGTATTATAAGAATTTACTAAAACGAATATCAGAACATTTAAACAAATTATCAATTAAAGTAACACAATTCTTATATTAGCAGTCGAATAGAAACAGGAGGTTACTTTGATACAACGCAAAGATGTTCAGACAATAGTTAAAGGCGACAAGCGGATGGTTCGCGGTTGGGTTATGTACGACTGGGCCAACTCAGTGTACCAGCTTACGATAGCATCGGCTATTTTCCCGATTTATTATAACACAGTTACCCGGACGGGGGACAATTTTACGGTATCATTTTTCGGTGTGCCAATAATAAATACTGTGCTTTACTCCTGGGCAATCGCTGCTGCTTATCTCCTGGTAGCTATAGGATCGCCCTTATTTTCGTCCATGGCCGATTATTCAGGCCGGCGAAAAGGATTTATGCGGGCTTTTACTATGTTAGGAGCAATAGCTTGCGGAGCATTATTTTTCTTTGATAAAAACCATATTGAACTGGGCGTAATAGCTTTCGCGCTCGGTACAGTTGGCTATGGCGGGAGTATCGTATTCTACAACTCATTTCTGCCTGTAATCGCGGATCCCGAAGACCAGGACCGTATCAGCGCCCGAGGATATTCGATGGGTTACCTGGGTGGTGTTGTATTGCTGTTGTTCAACCTGCTGATGATCATGAAACCAGGCTTGTTCGGCATTGCAGCAGATAGTTCGTTACCTGCGCGAATTTCGTTTCTAAGTGTTTTTATCTGGTGGATCGGATTCTCCCAGATTACATTCAGCCGTTTGCCGAAGTACACATTCCGGAAAAGGATGAAACGGGAATCGGTGCTTACCAATGGGTACAGGGAATTGCGGGTAGTTTTCAACCAGATAAAGAAATCGTATAAACTCAGCATGTATCTTACCGGGTTTTTCTTTTTAATGATGGGAGTGCTTACTACTATGTTTATGGCGGCAACCTATGGCGAAAAAGAAATGGGGCTGAAAGAAGATGTTCTTATCCCTACAATCCTGGTTATTCAGCTGGTTGGGATGCTGGGAGCCTGGATGTTCGCAAGGATTTCGGAAAAACTTGGAAATATGCGTGCGCTGATGATCACAATAGTGGCATGGACACTGATCTGCATTGGCGCCTACTACATCACAAATACCATACAATTTGTAACGGCTGCTTTCTTTATCGGGATTGTAATGGGAGGTTCGCAATCGCTTGCGCGCAGCACCTATTCAAAAATGCTTCCCGAAGAAACTACCGACCATACCTCATTTTTTAGTTTTTATGATGTTATGGAAAAACTGGCAACGGTAGCCGGTACATTTAGTTTTGGCGTAATAGAGGCAATAACGGGCAGTATGCGATATTCGGTATTGGCTATTACGGTATTTTTCATGCTAAGTCTGTTCTTTATGGTATTGCTTTACAGGCGAACCCGGATTGAGGCACAGGTATTAAAAGAAAACCACTATTAGTCCGGGCGCGACTTTTAGTCGCACCAGGTCTAATAGCACCCGGACTAAAAGAGCATGCCCGGCAAGTCCGGGCGCGACTAATAGTCGCACCCGGACTAATATAACAAATTAATAGAAAAACTATGCATTTCGAAAAAACCGGAATTTACCACATTTACAACCAGGGTAACAACAGGCAAAAGATATTTTTCACCAAGGAAAACTATAATTACTTTCTTGGAAAAATCAGACATCATATTTTGCCATTTACTGATATACTGGCCTGGTGCCTGATGCCCAATCATTTTCATTTGATGGTATCTGTTAATGAAGTTGAGCTACCTAAAGAAATAATTAAACTAACTCCGGTTACACTTAAACTTTCAGATAACAACTCTTCAGCAACCTCAACAATCTCCCTCAATCATTCCATTGGCATCATGCTGGCATCTTACACAAGAGCTATTAATATTCAGAAAAAAAGCAGTGGCTCACTATTCCGGTCCGAAACCAAAGCTATTTGCATGAATGAAATAAGTGGGATAACTTCAAATTGGTATACTTCATATGGTATTACTTTTATGAAGATGCAAATTCCAGAATACCAATATATTCAAACGTGTTTTAATTATATACACAACAATCCTGTAAATGCCCGCTTAGTCTCCCGACCCGAAGATTGGGAATTCTCATCCTATGCTGAACTTAAAGGACTATGTAAGGAAACTCTTGCCAACAAACAGAAAGTGGAACAACTTGGACTGGTGATTTAGTTAGTCCGGGCGCGACTTAAAGTCGCACCCGGACTAACTAAACGCATTAAAAATACCTCGAATACGCAAGCACGGAAACTAAAACGCTTGCCAGGGTTGTGAAGAAAGACAGTTTCGCCCAGTTTGTCTCTTTCGGCTCCCGAATATATACCGTATCGCCTGCGTATACCATCGGAATTTTTACATTATCTGTGGAATCCGCGCTGAAAAGCAATCGCAGGTCAAACTCTTCCACTTTCCTGTTTACGCGAACAATGGTAACTGATTTTGCTTTCTTAAAACTTTTCAAACCACCCGCTAACCCAATGGCTGAAAAAAGGTCCACTTTTTCGTACAACTGGTATTGCCCGGGTTTATTCACATACCCGAAAATATTCATTTGCTGGTTTTGAATTTTACGGATAAAGATGGATACCATTGGATTAACCACAAATTTCTCTAATGCTTTGGTGAGCGAATCCGTTAACTGAGCCGAACTCATACCGGCAACTTTAACGCTTCCCAATGCCGGGTACTGCACAAAGCCATCAGGCAATACAATAATACTGCCCAGCGAAAATTCCGGATGTTCCATTACGGTTACATCAAGAACATCACCACGCTGGATAATGTAGCTGTCGCCCTGTGCCCGGGCTGCAAAACCGGCAAGAAATGCTGCAAGAATAAGAATTATAAGTTTCTTCATTTAAGTATCTTTTTTGAGGTGTTGTTGAAGGAAATAAATCTCTGTTTTTAAGGAGTCAGGAGAATTAGCTATGCATCAATACGTTGCCTGATTTCTGGTAGTGGGTTTTACAAGGTAAGTTCTTATTTCCTGGTTCCTGAGCGCAGTAAACGATGGAAGATCAGGATAAAAGTATAATTTATCCCCTTCGTTCTGGTAATAACCGGGTAATGTTCCGTACGAAAAGTTGGGTGTACTCAGCACATCCCGGTATAAGTCGAGCATCAGG
Organism: uncultured Bacteroidales bacterium; assembly: GCA_903879715.1. Lineage (GTDB taxonomy): Bacteria > Bacteroidota > Bacteroidia > Bacteroidales > UBA4417 > UBA4417. The sequence continues at coordinate 16,810 of CAIRMR010000206.1, read as the reverse complement.
TCAGGCTTAATATTGGTTTCAAATGTTTTAGTGATCCTGGTAAGTATTTCCGCCTGCCGGGCCGGGTTAATCAGCGCGTAGGCTTTGCGGAGCGAAGTCATAACCACTTGCTGGCGGTGTTGTCTCATTTCGTATGCCAGCTGCCATTCGGAGGGTGGTGCCTTGAAATTATCTATCCGTATAAGATCTTTCCCGGTTCCTCTTGTAAAGGTACGCTTAATCCGTTTCATATCAAGAAACCTGATGTATTCCCAGGTATGAAATCCATCAATATGTCCCGGGCCGGGAGTCAGATCGTAGGCTTCGGCATAAGGCTTGTCAATTTCTATGTCTATTCCATCTAGCATATCTATCAGGTCGATAAACGAAAACCTGTCCTGGATCAGGTAATAATCTATACGCTGGTTTAGCCGGTTTTCGAGCAATTTAACCGTGGGGTCAATGCCGATGGTGAAGAAAATATCGATAAGACGGTAATCGTTGTTCAAAAACAGGGTTGTGTGCGGAATGTGTGTAATGCTGATTCGTTTAAAATCAGGATAATAATTGATGATCATATATACCGCCGGGAAACCGACATACAAAACATTGATCTGGCGGATTTCTTTGTCAACGGATTCTCTCGTAGTATTTGCCGCTATATCCTTAAAATTAATTTTCATGGCTGCCGCTAGGGCTTCCTGCATATCGGCACCGGCATGTGCATTTCCCCTGCCCGGAATATGGTATATTGTATCATTCATGAGCAAACGATCCATATTTACGTGCCTGATATCAGCATTGGGTGTTAGTCCATACGCACGGCGAACCAACATCGACAGGTCGGCGCCTGAAGCCATAGTGTATACCGCGGGGATGTGAACCTCTCCGCATATTCCAACCCGGATTAATTTTTGTTCTTTATCCTTTGTTAAATAGGGAATCAGAAAAAAAAGGACGACACTTATCAGCAGCAACAATACCAATACAGCCCAGAACCAGAATTTTCGTTTCCTGTATTTGGCGGCTGTTTCATCAGGTAATGTTTTCCTACGAGGCATACTGATCTATAAAGTATGATTATAATGAGAAAGCTTATGTAGCATAGGGGGGCTAATGTCGGGAACCCGGAGTTGATACCTGGAACCATGAGCCTTCTTTTGAGTTTACAAGTTAAATTATTATACAATTACTTACGCAGAACCTATAGAAACAGCTAGGATCAGGCAACACGCGAATGTTCAACGCCAATTTTTTTATGCTTTTTCACCCTTTCACCACTTTCGTTATATCCGTATTCATAGCCGTAATGATAATAATTGTTATGCCTGTTTATTTTATTCAGTTTAAGGTCGTTGATAACAGTTCCGACAATTTTAATCCTGTCGCGACCCATCATTTTAATAAGTTTATCGAGCGATTTGCGCGTAGTATGCATTAAGCGGACTATGATCACCACGCTATCCATAAGATCAAGAAAAGTAACAATATCCGGTATATATAACACCGCCGGGGTGTCGAAAATCACAATGTCGAATTTCTGTTTTACAGCTTTCGTGAAACTGATAAAGTTTGGATCATCATACTGGAAATCTTGCCGGCTGGTTGTGTTGCCAACCCCTGTAAATGACAATTTAGCATTATCGGTCGGATGTATAATTTCTTCAAGCAGGTTTTCACCTCTACAGAAATTAACCAGTCCTGCCGCATTGCGCATCCCTATAGTATCGGTAAGTTTCGGGATGAACATATCCATATCCACTAATAAAACATTCAGACCTTTCTCGGCCAGCGCAGTAGCCAGCTGCAGGCTTACCATCGATTTGCCTTCTTTGCGTACAGGGCTGCAGACCGAAAACAGTTTCTTGCCAGGATCTTTTATTGCCTGCTTTATATTTACAATTATCTCACCCAGTTCATTCATCCTTTTATAGGAAACCTCGCCCGGTTTCTTATCCTCATAATACGATTCAGGGTTACGCCGGTGCAATAAAGTGCCAAGTAAGGGGAAGCTGTAAAATTTTTCAAAATCCGATACCAGCATTAACCTGTTGTCGAGCAGGTCCAGGATAAAAACCGCGGCGGCACCCAGGAAAAGTCCGGCCATCAGACCCATAAGCAGGATCAGCAGCGTGCTTTTATTGGCGGCAGCCATAGGCACTTCAGGCTCGTCAATCATTACAAAACGGCTCAGGCTGCCTTGGGCGGCCGATTGGGCTTCGATAAGTTTTGAGTTCAGCAGGTTGATAGTCATAAAAACCAGTTCGCGGTTACGCAATTGCTGCTGTTGGTTTTCATCGGTAGTATCAGGCAGCATTTTGCCCTCGAATTCGCTGATAACTCTTTGCAGCGAAAGCACGCGCGTTTGCAATGATATTTCGGTGATCTGCAGTTCCATCAGCTTGCTCATCAGCTGGGCTTTCAGTGGATTCTGCACCAGGCTTTTAATTTCGAGTTTCTGCTGTATGCTGTCGCGAAGCATGCTGTTGATCTGCGAAATGTTATCGCGTATGGCTTTAATAGCCGGGTGACTTTCCTTGTTTTTCGTCAGGGCACGGGCCAGGTCAACCTGCAGGTTCATCAGCTGCACTTTAAGTGGTTCCGAAAAAGCCGATTCATTTACAATGGTGCCATCCAGGTTTTTCAATTCCTGTTCGGTGCGCTGTTTTGAAGCCATGGCGGATGAAAGATTGATCTGCGTATTAAGCAGGTCGGTGCGGAAGGCGTCAAGGTCATTACCAAGCTTCTTTATGTCGCGTATCATAGCGGGATTGCTGGCTCCATCCAGAAGCATCCGCTGGTCAATCTGGCTGAGTTTGATATTGTTTTCCGTAAGCTGCCGGGCAAGGAAGGTAACCAGCTTTTCGGAATTATTCACCTGGTTTTTAAGCAGAATATCATTTAGCGCCTGCACATACGCTTTGATCAGGGTAGGAATTATAGCGTTATTTTTCGAAGTAACCGTAACTTTATAAACAGGAGTGGATTGTTCTTTCTTATCAACCATCTCAACCTTGAACATCCGCTTGATAATAGCTGTATTGTAAGGCAAACCGGAATTACGAAGGGTAAGCCTGGCCATTTCATCCGATTTCATGGTGCTGAGCCAGAAATTTTTATCAAAGTCCGATTTAATTACCGGCACATTCGATTCAACAACAAAATTTTTGATGGACTCGTTATAGAAAACCTCGTATTCAGAAACGTAAAATTTAGGTTGGTTCAGCGCGTAGATCAGGGCAATAATAGTTACAAGCAGTGCGATGGCAAGGAATTTCCATTTATGGATATATAATACCTGAAGGTAACGCATAATATCAAACGACCCTTCCTGCATATCGAATGCAGCGCCTGCAGCAGGCTGTTGTCCCATCTCGGATGGCACCTGGTAGTCTGTGTTGGGTGGATATTTTTCGGTCATTGTAGTAACTTCAGGAGTAAATATTGAATTTTTCGCTATTTCGGGTGTTGCAGGCGGCAGGGGGGTTAACGATCAGGTAAAAAAGGACTGAGAGTTTCAGGGTTTCAGGGTTTCACTATCCAATATTACATCTTCCCTGTTATTGCGATCTGTCATTGCGAACGGAGCGAAGCAACACTATTCACGCTTACCATGAGCATGGCAACTGCGCTTTAGCCGGAACAGGGGAAGGGCATTATTCGCTTTTAACCATTGCTTCTTCACTCAGTGCCAGCTTTTTCTTCCTGATTTCGTACAACTTATAACTACCATACACACCGCCAAGCAGAAGCAGAATATACAAACCGCTGGCAAGCGCGGCACCTACCGGGTGGCCTACAGCACCATTTGTTGGTAAACCCGCGTCTGGTAATGATGGATCAGCCGGCACGCCACCAGGCTGCGCGTATAAACTTGAACTGGCAACAGTCAATATTATTGTCAGTAAAATGGATGCGATAATTTTAGATATCTTTTTCATGGTGTTGATTTGCTATGTTTTTTTCACGAGTTGTTGAGGGCAACTATAACCAGTATTTAGAGAACAACAATCTTATGCGTTTCTACACCCGAAGGCAGGTTAAGTTTTACCAGGAAAGCGCCGGATGCCGGGATACTTAAATGATCATTTCCTTTGCCGCTTAATTTTACCTGGTTGATTACTCTTCCCTGTAAATCGTAAACAGTTGCTATCAACTTGCCGTTGGCTGTGGCAGCGTACTGAAGATAAATTTCATGGTTCGTTACCGTTACCTTGCTGAGTAATTTCGCATCTGGTTTTGATGTTCCCAGCATTATACTGCTGAAATGAAGAACAAAGCGATCAATGGCATCCGTATTGGTATGGTCAAATGTGTACACCGGGTTTACGCGCAGATCTATTAACTTGGTAAGTTGCTTATCTTCAAGCTCTATTGATGTTTCGTTGAAACTTTCCATGCCTTTAGCGGTAAAGGTTAATGGGCCGGTGAAATCCATATCAAGGTGAAGAGGAACGATGGTTGAACTCTGACCGGCGGGAAGACCTGTAATGCTCAGGAGATTAGGGTCACTGGCGGTGTAGGAAGAAAGCTGTGGTATAGTTTTATCTCCGTAAAACTTGGCGGCGTCATATTTTTTATCGTAACCGGTGGTTGCATCATCAACAAACCGCACAGCAATACCATCGCCTCCGCCATTGCCAGCAATTTTCAGGTTAAGCACATTACTTATCTGGCTTGAGCTTTTCTTAAAGAAACCGATTGTTTGCTCATGCAACCTGATATCATTATTAAAAGTTAGCCCTGAACCGGTTGCTTTAACAAAGAATGCCTGCCCTTCAGGAATTATGTTGGTGACATCACCTGAGGAAACTCCATCGATATACGAGTCATAATTAGTAAATCCATCTTTAGGATTGAAAATCCAGATTGCATTGTCAACTCCGGTTTTTGTAACCAAATCCCAATCGATAGCTGATGGGTATGGATTCGGAATAAGGTTATATCCATTAAAATTATAAGTTATTGATGGCGTATAGCTGTCATTATTGAGCTTTCCGGTTATGTTGTATGTTTTTGAAGTAGTACTGCCCCAGTTAGGATAATATACCATAGCCCCGGTATGAGTATCCAATTCGTTAATTACAGGATCATCCCAGTTATACCATGTATCATTGCCCTGCAGATAAGTAAATAGATACGAATCAAGCCAAACACCGGAAAGATATAAACTACCTGTAATCGGTACCGAAACAAGGTGGTATTTTTTCGCGGTCAGAAGATCTGAACCGGCTATATAGCGTTGCACAGTTGCGTCAACATTATTCGTGTTATGCATCAGGGAGCCAGTACCGGCAGATGAGCTTAAAAGTTTTAAACCAGCGGTGCCGCCGTTGTTGGTAAGAGTGCCATTAACTGTAAGATTTATAGCTGGATCTAGATTCAAAATCCTACTTGAATTAATAGTAAGATTGTTAACGCCATTATGGTCAGTTAAAGTACAGATACCATCAATTGTTGGATTATCATAGTTTCCATCGCCAGCTGCATAAGGCACATCTCCAGTTTCACCTGGTACTTGTTGTACATTCCAACGGGCTGCAGTTTCCCAGGTGCCGGTGCCGGTAAACACAGGAGTATTGTTAAAACTGGATTCTTCTGACATTATAGTTCCTGACTCGTTAGTTACATAGCCTTTGTAGTATATATTTGTGCTTCTTGGCAATCCACTAGTCTCAAATGAATAAGTTCCGGTAGCTGCATCTATATCTGTTGCTTGATACCCAGTAATATCATCAACATTAGGGCTAGTGCTCCAATAGATGCCCCGGGCAGCAATAATTCCTGATGAATTATCTATTGTAGCACCAAGGTATGCTGTTGCTAACTTTATATTTGTATGTGTAGGAGTATGAATCGATTCCAGAGCACATAGTTTTGGGTTACTATTGAAAGTTGCATCTAATAAACAAAACCGTGTCATAGCATCCAGAATATTATAGTCATATACTTTAAAGTCATATATGTTATGGGCATCACTTACATTGACGGTTACTGATGTGCCTGTTCCATTGTAAACTACCTGATCACCAGAACCATAGGTAAGATAATTTACATTTGCATTTTGTGCCACATCATCTACAGGATCATGCCATGTATCACTTCCTGATTTTATTTTTATTATTCTTCTATTACCTGCACCCGCAGCACAATTTATGGTAATAGTAGTTGGAGTAACAGAAACTATATTAATAAACTTTGCCTGTGATGTAGGAGCTATAAATTGATCAGCCTGAATGCTAACACCACCTAATGATGCCACCCCACCACTTGTTACACTACCTGAAAAAGTTAAAGTAGTATTTTGCATCCATCTGATTTTAATATTAGTTTTATTATCAAATTCAGAGGGAAGGCTAAAACTATAGGATACTGGTGTATTTACTGTAACAAGTGTTACTGTTCCAATATCAGACCAAGCACCATCATTAATATTTGCCTGAATTTTAAAAGATTTTGGCCCCCCATTAGCAGCTTTAATTGAACCAGTAACGGCTACGTGCCAATATCCGGTTGAAATAAAATTTGATGTTGTCCAATAATCATTGGGGGTTCCGGTTGTTGCCCATGCACTTGCATTATAAAAATTTCCTGTAATAGTTCCTGTTGTAATATTAACGCCGGTTACAGTACTAGTTCGGTTTGCCACAATAACAGAAGTAGCACTTGCTGTGCCATTAGTGGAGAACGGGAAAGTCAAAATATCTTCCCCCCATCCCACTTTTCCTATTCCCAAAACAAATAGCAGTATAAACAATGATTTCAGTACCCGGGTAAAGATTTTGCGTTTCATATCGCCTGTTATTTAATTAATAATGTATGATGTCTTGTACTTGTTTTTTGGTTAAACCATTGTTCCCGGAATAATTTGGCCGGGACACAAATTTTGTATTTATTATTTATTTACATAGAGGTAAAAAGTAATACATCAAATGTAAAGTTTTTTTCTTAAACCATTAAAAAATAAAACTGCATTTTTTTTTCGGCTTTCCCAGCCAGGGATAGAAGCCATTTTTTTGAAAAAAAAAGAAACACAGCGTATTTGCCAATCCGGTTTGCCGCCCGCCAAAAAACGTGATGCAAGATTCTGATTTTTCTATAAACACTGTATAACAGATCATTAAAACGTTAAAATGAAATTATGATCTTACCCGATACGCGTAATATTACGTTTTCATTTTGGCGATGTAAAAATACAACGCGATTTTAAAATATCCAAAATATAATTGTCCGGCTTATTCAGAATAAAATTTAGGACATGCAAACCACTGATAATGAACGGAAATTAAATATGGTCCCAAAACGCCTTATGTAATATTATCTTACTCTTTCGGTTTTTTACCATAACACAGAATCAGGATTTATCAATTGTCCGGGCACGACTCAAAGGCTAACCAGGACCAAAAGAGAAAGCCCGGCAAGTCCGGGCGCGACTCAAAGGCTAACCAGGACCAAAATAAAGCCAATCATTTTAGCCTGGGCACGTCCCAAAGTCGCACCCGGACTAAAAGCGAAAAGGCTAACCCGGACCAAAATAAAGCCAATCATTTTAGCCTGGGCACGTCCCAAAGTCGCACCCGGACTAAAAGAGAAAGCCCGGCAAGTCCGGGCGCGACTCAAAGGCTAACCCGGACCAAAATAAAGCCAATCATTTTAGCCCGGGCACGTCCCAAAGTCGCACCCGGACTAAAAGCGAAAAGGCTAACCCGGACCAAAATAAAGCCAATCATTTTAGTCTTAGAACGTCCCAAAGTCGCACCCGGACTAAAAGCGAAAAGGCTAACCCCGACCAAAATAAAGCCAATCATTTTAGTCTTAGAACGTCCCAAAGTCGCACCCGGACTAAAAGAGAACGCCCGGCATTTTAGTCCGGGCGCGACTCAAAGGCTAACCAGGACCAAAATAAAGCCAATCATTTTAGTCTTAGAACGTCCCAAAGTCGCACCCGGACTAAAAGAGAAAAGGCTAACCCGGACCAAAATAAAGCCAATCATTTTAGCCTGGGCACGTCCCAAAGTCGCACCCGGACTAAAAGAAAGAGAAAAACCACGAAATAAACGAAGACATGATCTCCGTTTACGTTCGTGGTCTCCGGGTCTTAGAGGCAGTTTATGAGTATTCCGGGTAAGACAAGTATTTATAGGTTATTCCGCACCAGCTATTTAACAATGATTTTTGTATTGCTCCTGCCTTTGGAGGTAAGCACACTTACAATATATACTCCGGCTTTACCCTGTATATTTATATGTGCGGTTGCTCCTGCTTCAACGCTGCCTGTAGCAAGGGTACGGCCAAGCATATCGCTTACCAGTACTTTGCCGCCCAGTTGGTTCAGGGATTGAATATTCAGAATACCATCAGAAACAAACATAGTGAAATCCTTAGCTTTCTGAGGATCGGCAATAGCGGTAGCTTCCATGAAACTCAACAGGAAACGATCTGCCTTATCTCCAACTTCGGAAGTAAAAGCATAGCTGCCATCGTTCAGGTTCCGGGTTTGGTTAATCTTCTGGTCGGTAAGGTATACTGGCAGACCCGGAATAGTTTTGGCAAGCTCAATGCTAAACTGGGTGCTGCTGTTTTTCACAAATCCCATTGGGATAGTGGCGGTTTTGCCGGTTTCAGGTAAAGTATTGAGTATATAATTCAGATCCTGGCTTACGCTATAGAACAAAGGAGCAAAGCCCGAAAGAAAATAATTGTCGTACTGCGTGTCGTATCCTTCGGTGGCATCATCAGCAAACCGTATAACCGACCTCTGGGCTGTTTTTCCAACAGGATCACGGGCGATGAGTACGATCATATCACTGTTTTGTTCAGCGCTTTTATACCATGCCTGGATGTTATGCACCCTTGCCGAAGCAGGAATGGTAAGCGAGGCATCAGCCGCGTCGGCATGAACCATAAAGCCGTTCATAGCCGGGATAGCCTCATCGGGAGCAATAACAGCCGGGGTATAGCTTGCGCTTGCTTCGTCCCATATCTCGCAATTGGCAGAGATTTGGTTAAGGCTCCAGTCGCCATTGTTCCACGAAAGCGCGCTGCTGTATGGGTTGCCGATAAGGTGCCAGCCGGTATATTCCTGGCTGCCGGTCATAGTCAGGCCAGTTACAGGAACATCGCCTACATTCAGGTTACCGGTGAAAGCAGGAATAGCCGTGGTTTCGTTTGCTATAAGGTAGCCTGTGCCGACGGCGAATTCTGTTTCGAAACCACCAGCTTTACGGTTAATCCAATAATTGGTGATTTCATCCCATTTATAAAAATCATTGCCTGAACTAATGTTATGGAAATCATCGATTGCCTGAGCAGCCACCGGGCTGCTGAGGAAATGCCAGCCGTGATTGGCATCGCTCCAGCCTGCAATATAACGCTCAACGGTTCCGGCAATGCCTGCGGTATTGTGAATAAGGGAACCGGTGCCGGTGACATCGCTTTTAATGGTGATGGTGCCGCTGTTAGTCAAAGTTCCATTAATAGTAAAAGCCTTCCCGGCATCAATAATTAAGGCTCCGGTTGCTGTTATTGTCAGGTTGTTACAAACAGCTGGTGAGCCGGGTGCTGATGTAATATGTACAGTGGTTGAAGCAGGTATCACAATATCTGATGAGAAGATTGGAACCCCACCACACCAGTTGGCAGCTACTTCCCAATCGCCTGTTGTTGAACCTTGCCAGGTATTATCGCCCGAAATGGTTATTTCTGCAGAAGTGCTGGAAGTTGCCACGGAACATTCTCCACTCTGAACCCATGCACGATAAACAGTTGGTATGATAATACTATTTGTGGTGAATGGATTAGAAGTACTGGCGATATCTGTCCAGGTGTCACCCTGATCTGTTGAGGACTGCCAATATATAATGTTGCCGGTATTACCATTCAGTGTCAATAGTTTTGTTCCACCATAACATACGGTTGTGCCACTCATTCCTATGGTGCCACCAACACTGGATGGGATTACTGTTAGTACTGCTTCATTTGAAAAAACTGTTCCATTCACGTTACTGAATAAAGCCCGATATTGAAATCCGTTTGAGGCTGAAGAGGCTCCGCCAAGAATAATTGATAGTGTTTCGGAATTGTAACCTGCATAAGTAATATCAATCCCAATATCCAAACCAGAATATGTTATGTCATTCCATGAAGTTCCATCATACCGCTGCCATTGTATTCCAGGTGCAGGAATTGAATTTGATGTTGCTGAAAAAGTGGCAATACTACCATCGAACAGGCATACCGTATAAGCTGATGGTTGTGTAGCAACTGTTAAACTACCTGCTTCACCCAGAGCAAATTCACTAAAACCATCTAATTCAGTGGCTGTAATAGTAGTGCCTGTTATGCTACTTGTAACAAGATCCCAAAGAGGATTATTCCCTTTTTTTACCACATAAGCTGCTGTATTTCCGCTATTTGTTGTATTTGTAAAATCAAACGTAGCACTATAGGTTCCAAAAGCATTTGCATCTGTTTGGTTAATAGTCCAATAATGATCACATATTGCTGCAGGATTTAATCCTGAAGGGGAGGAAGGGGTACCTGATGTGACAGAGGCATCCAATGTGACAGTCGAAGCCATTCCGGTCATATTTATTGTAGCTGGCGCATAAACAGTAGTGCCGGTTTCAAACAGATAGTCAGTGGAATTTGTGGTTAACGTTTTTTCGAGTATTCCATTCACCCAGCCGGATAATCTGCTTACGCTTCCCGTACCAGCAATAATTACTTTACTGCCAGAAGCTGTGAGAATCCCATTATTTAAAAGTAAGTTGGTATTTATCGTCAAATCGTTAGCCGATGTTACACCATTCGTGGAATTTATAGTTAGTGTATTGAATGTGGCAGTACCAACAATATTTTGCTGCATAGTATAAGGGCCGTTAAATTCCACATTATTGAAAATGGCCGCACTATTATTGTTAGTTAAATCTCCCCGAATGTAGAGTTTGGTTGAAGGTAAAATAAGAGAACCTACATTATTAAGTATAAGATTATGGTACCCTGGTACAGAAGCATTAGGATTGATTACTGTTTGTTCACTGATTCCATTATACTCTACAGTACAATGATTACTTGCAGCATCCAATACACCTGTTCCCTCAATTGTAATACTACCAGAAATTCCGAAATACGAATCTGTTCCAAGAGAAAGTTTGGCACCTGTAGCAATTGTTATGTTATTGAAATACGTTGGATCCGCATATGTAGCCAATGGATTAGTAAATATTACTGTGCTGCTACCAGCATCAAAAGTGCCATAATTGGTCCATGCGTCGGTTCCTTCTAAAGTCAGAATTCCTGATCCGCCATTTAGAATTCCTCCAGTCAGTATTGTTATTGAATTGATTGTTGTTGTGGGTAATGTCGGATCAAATAGATTATCCGGATCTGAAGCATCTGGAATAATAACATTAGTAACAGATGTGGGTACAACTCCTCCTGACCAGTTTGCTGTATTATTCCAATCTGCATCTTCTGCCCCAAGCCATGTAACTTCGCTTATCTGGCTTGATGGACCTATTGTCCAATACTTAACATTAAAATTACTGCTGGGTGCTGTATAAGTGAGTGTTTTGCCAAAAAGTGCAATCCAATTGTTTGTGATGTTGGCATTTGAATGCCCATGGTCATGGGTTGATCCTCCTGCATGGTAATCGTAAATATCCAAATTCCCTTCGACCGCTCCATTTAATTCATCATCTAAATAATGAAGTGTAATATTAACTATTGTAGATGAAGTGCCTCCGGTTTGAATTATATCATAATAACGGTGTATAGCATTGGGAAACCATGTGTGTGTATTAGTTAATACTATTTTTATACTTATTTCTGTTGACACTAATGGAGCTCCCGAAAAATTTAATATTGTAAATTCACTTCCAAAAGTATAGTCTGTCCCTAATTCAAAACTGGTACGCTTAACAATTCCGGTTACATCTCCAACTCCGATTGTAGTTGCAGCTGAACCCATGGTAAGTGTATAAGATCCCATTGCGAGACTTCCGGATGTAGAAGAAGGATTATTGACACTAAGATTAAGAACTCCGCTGACCAAAAAGTTATCGGATGCTAAAACCCCTGCCGTATTACTGATGGTAAGGTTAGTATAAGTTGTTCCTACAACAGCGGTAATAGCACTGCTTCCGGCGTATTCAATGGTTCCTCCCCATGATTTTCCGCTGGTAAAAGCGCTTGCTGCTTTTTCTGTTCTGAGAATACCTGCATGCGAAATGGTTGTAACAGAAAGAGCATTAGCCAGCATATCGAGTGTACTTCCGCTTGTAGTAATGAAATTTCCGGAACAGGTTAAATCACCATTACATGTTAGAACTGCTCCATTTAAATCGATTGTAATATTTGCAAGAGAAGGAACTCCGGTAAGTGACTGGGAATTAGTGGTAAAAGAATGTATTCCTGTATTTGGCGTAAAAGTACCGGTATTGTCAATTCCGCCCATAAATGTAATAGCCGCAACTCCGGTCTCATTCAATGTGCCTCCAATGGTAACCAATCCGCCAAATGATTTACCGGCAGTATTGGCAAGAGTAAGAGTTCCGCTAACGGATGTTGCACCGGTTACTGTTAATGTATAGGTATTGGTGGCTCCTGTTGTAAATGAAGTTCCAGCACCAACAGTTAAATCGCCTCCAACGGTGAGTGCCGCTGCTGACGTTGCTGTAGCAGTCCCACTAAGAGTAAGGTTGCCGTTTATGGTGGAGATGCCTGTCAGAGTTTTGGCAGCAGAACCGGAAAGTGTAAGATGATAGTATGTTACCGGTTTAACGGTTTGAGCAGCCCCTGTATACGATACAGTATTTACATTAGCTGAGGCTGACAGAGCTGTAATTGATATGGTGCCTGCAATATTCAGATTGCCATCAGTTCCTTGTGTCAGAGTGCCACCACCAGAAAGTGAAGTCGTAGCTGTAATGGTACCGGTGTTTGTAACTGTTCCGGAAACAATCAAAGATGTTGTTCCTGTTATTATGCCACTATTGCTTATGGTACCGCTAATGGTAATATTTGGTATAGAAGTATTGGTTGATCCGCTAATTGTTTTAGCTGTTCCCGAAAAAGTATGAATACCTGTGCCAACGCCTGTAAATGTAGTTGCATTGTTTTCAAAATTACCTGCGAAATTATAGGTATTAATAGCTCCATTTCCAGTAGCAGGTTCAGTCCAGGTAGCGCCATCGTTAAGGATTACATTGCCAGTGAATCTCATTGTCCGGCTGTTAGTGCTTGTAGAACTCCAGATTACTTTACCTGAAATATTGGTAGCTCCACTTACTGTCAGCGATCGAAGTACAGTAAGCTGTGCGCCAGCATCTATAGCTAACGAGGCAACACTCATTGTACTGGACGGGGAAGTAATAGCTCCGGCATTCATGATTTTTATGCCACCTGCAAGGGGCAACTGCCATTCAGCTCCAGCTGTAAACAACGCTGGTTTGTTATATTGCAGAATTGATGTGGCAGACATGGTTGGTGTACTCGTATAGGTTACAGTGGCTGTGCCTCCCAATGAGAGTATTCCGTTTATTGTAGAAGTGCCACCAGAAAAGGTTTTTGCTCCTGACCCCTCAAGTGTTATATTGTTATATGTTAGAACCGGTAGTGTTTGAATACCTGCACCTGTAAATCCTACTGTGCCGGCGCCAGCTGTAAATGATCCTGTTGTACCACTGAAAACAGGTGTTAATTTGGTGAAATTTATTGTACTTGATCCACCATTCAATGTACCGTTTGTTCTTGTCCAGGTTCCGGAGAATGTATGCGTTAGTCCTGTTCCCAGATTTAGGGTTCCTCCAAGCCCACTCATTAATAATCCTACACCATTCACATTGCCAGTAAAGGTAGCAGTACCAGCAGTTTTGGTCATACTAACTGTTCCTGTTGTTGTAAAGCCGGCAATAGAAATTGTTCCATTAGTTCCAGAAATGGTAACACCGCCTGAGCCGGAGTAAGTCCCGGCATTGGTAAAATTGCAGCTTGCTAATGTCAATAAAAAAGTACTCATATTTAATGAGCCACCACTATTTATCTGAAGCGTTGAAGCAGTACCTGGATTTGTAGCTAAGCCAACAGGCCAAACTGCAGTTGCAGTCATCGTAACTCCGCTTTCTATAATAAAAATATTTCCAGCAACTGTAAATGCTCCACCGGGTGCTGTTCCAATACCTCCTGGTGCAGTCCCCCAACTATTAGTTAAGTGAGGAGATAATCCGGTTTTTCCATAATAGGTTGCCCCATTCACAAAACTTACCGCCAGCACCAACCCTATCGTTAATGCCAATGCTTTAATTGAGTATACTAATTTCATGGTATTGTGTTTTAAATTTTATGTTATCAGTTGATTCAGATATATTGACTGATTGGAACCGGATAATTTAATCTGATTACGAATCAGGAATTTGTTTTAACACTGTTTTTCAGGATAGTATTACCACTTACCCGCTAGAGTATATTTTGTTTATCAGCAGGCAGGAGTTTGTTTTGGGTACAATTCAGTATTTGTTTAATTTATAGTTTTCAATTAGTCGTTACAATTTTGCAGGAAAGCTGTCCGATACAATACTGTTAATTTTATTTTTTATCCTTTTCGCAAAAAAATCATCTTGATAGATGTAAGTTTATTTTACATGTATTACGCAAATATCCTTAAAACTAGTTTTGTGATTTCGTTGCCGAATACATAACCTGGCCTATTCAGGGTAAAATTATATGCATACCCCGTTTTTGATACCCCCATTCCTGTTCTGCAACATATTGCTTTTCAGGCCTTTTTATATATTACAGCCCGAATAGCATGTACTGACCCTTCTTGAAAGGTATTCCTGTCTCCAGTCTGCATAAGTAAATATACAACAATTGCAACCTAATATCAGCTAATTATCCCTCTTTTATAAAACATCAAATTATATTTCAATAAGTAATTGAAAATTATATTTTACACTATCCTGTAAATATTTTGACATTCAAGTCTTTTTAAAGCATCTTGCATTTTTAATGGCATTAAGCAAATGAAAACAGGCCTATGAAAGCTGAAGGTCAGACCCGGAGATGATAAATAAAAAAAGACACCTATCGTTTTAAACTTTCGATAGATGTCTCCCTGACAATAAAACAAAGGTAACTAATCAGTCTGATCAATATGCATTTTTGCCACAGATTACACGGATTACACAGATTTCAAACTGCTTTCAGCAGTTTTTTCAATTAAATTTGATTAAAAATGATGAATAATTGTCTGTGAAATCTGTGTGATCTGTGGCATATACCTGTTATTCATTATTTTAGCTAAACTGATTAGTCTCAAACAAAGGAATTAACCGTGATGAACTACCTGGTGGAATGATTTTTTTTGACATGCATTTAGAAAAATACTTTGATCAATTCAATTTCCACGCTTAGTTTTCCCTGCGGAACCTTACTTTACTTTACCAGAATCTTGGTATTGCTTTTTCCTTTGCCCGTAAGCACACTCACTATATAAACACCCGTATTTCCCTGCATATCAATCCGGGTAGTGGCTCCGGCATCGGCAGGACAAGTGGCAATTCTGCGGCCATTGATATCAAATACCGCTATCTTACCGCTTTGCTGCTGAAGTGAGCTTACCATAATGGCCCCGTCAGTGGCGTAAATTTTAAAATTCCGAGCAGCTTCCTTATCCTGAATTGCGGTTAAATCCTTAACCGGAACCTTGGTTAAGTCAACAAAATGCAGGAAAAACCGGTCAGCAAGAGTAGCAGCGGCGCTTTCATGGAACGTATACCCGGGTGTATCACCCAGTTTAATAAAAGTACCTGCAGCACGATCTTCGAGGCTGATCTCTGTATTAGGGCCAAAGCTTTCCAACAGGCTGGCAGTAAGGGTATAATTACCAGGCAGGCCCGCCTTTACCGTAATCGGCACAACAACTACTGAATCCAGACTGCCTAAAAAACTGATTGAATAATTCAACCCATTCTTTACCGACCATAATTCAGGAGCTTCGGCGTACATACTCATGAATTTTACGGCACCCTGGGTAGGGTCAGTATTGTTAAACATAACTATAGCTTCATCGTAATAGGAATTTGCGTCGCAGGAAAGTTTAAGCCTTAAGGCTTCAATAATCTCCGCGGCACTTTTAAGGTCAGCCCGGGTATTGTGCGCATTGATAATTTTATCCATGGTAAGGCTTCCCTTTGATGCTGCCGAAACCTTTGAACCGGAAGTTGCGTTTAGGTTAAGGCCTTGTCCATAAAACTGCTTCGAGCTTAAAAACACCGAAAGGATTAAAAAAAGAATTTTTGCTTTCATGGCTGTCATTTTTTGTTCTTATAGTTTGATTGTTAATAGGTAACTAATCAGTTCATTTAAACATTGACAAACATATATTTGCCACAGATTACACTAATTACACAGATAAATTTAGACAACGTATGCTCAAATTTCATCGAAAAAACTGCTAAAAGCAATCTTAATCTGTGTAATCGGCGAAATCTGTGTCTAAAAAGCCTTTTAAGCAGGCTGATTAGTTACGTTATTAGTTTTGCCTGATATAATATTTAATAACAACCGAAAACAAAAGTAACATTATTTTATTCTTTTTGTAAACTATTTTGTTTTTCAGAAACGCCAAAACCCGCCTGGCTTTAAACCTGCATATACGAAAATTGAACTATGAAATAGAATAAGCCATAAAATTAAAGCTCTGGAAAAGCATATCAGGCATGAAGGAAAATTCACCCCTTCACTTGGTGCATATTACACGCCGGAATGGATGTTCAACACCCTCGAAGGAGTTAAATTTGTTCATAATTTCGGGATTGAAGGTATCTTT
>CAIRMR010000205.1 GCA_903879715.1 uncultured Bacteroidales bacterium | reverse complement strand
TCCTTTTTCCTTTTTCCTTTCTCCTTTTTTTACTTGAAATTATATTGATTTTCCGGTTTTTCTTTCATAATCCTAAAACTCTCCGGCCAGTTTTCAACAAACCAAACCAGGAAGGCCGTAATACAAATTTGTTATAAGGATGCCAAAACGTCATCAAGCAGGTTAAGCTGAAATTTATGCTTTGCAGGGTTTGACTTTTTTAACATGTTAATATTTAATAGCTTCCATTGA
This sequence comes from uncultured Bacteroidales bacterium, assembly GCA_903879715.1. GTDB lineage: Bacteria > Bacteroidota > Bacteroidia > Bacteroidales > UBA4417 > UBA4417. Next base: position 1,937 of record CAIRMR010000205.1, on the reverse strand, counting down.
ACACCTGGAAATTTGCTAAAATCATAAGGGAACCATGAAGGTTCACCCAGAAAGAAACTTCGCAAAAATGAACGGTCCTGATCGGTCATGCTTTTACGAACAGCATCAATCAGCTTATTTCTGGTGGCTTCAAACATTTCATAAGTAAATATCTGATCTGTCATGCCTCCAAATTGGGATACTAAAACCCTCCGATGATCAGGTCGTGATGGATTAAGCAATTCTTGAAATGGCCTTTTACTGCTAAGCATACAGAAAATGACACCTGTTTTCAATTCGTCTCCATATGCGGATTCATCCAGAAGGTTCCTGATATCAAATAGATCCCGTGGGTGTTGCCTGTCAAGGGCTGCAACAATTTTACCCCCATATAACTGACCGAATGGAACAACCTGGATCTCACAATACATTTCAAACAATTCCTGTGCTTTTGGGCAAAGGTTTAAAATTATCGGTTTACCGGAGACTCCCCGGTTAATTGTGTTGACTTCTACTTTCACATCGGCCCCATCAGTACCTGAAAAACGCATTTTATATTCTTCTGATTCAATTACAGGTTCCTGCACCCTTATACCCGGGATTACTCGTAAAACTCTCGTTCGTAAGGCTATAAGCTTTTCCCTGATGGCTCTCAGATCATTTTCTCTTTTATCAAAAGGAAGCCACGTAAGGTCGATGTCAACCGAAAGCCTGGGCATATTTCTGTAAAATAAATTTATAGCGGTACCCCCATGCAATGCAAACGACTCTTCCCTTGCTATCTCCGGTAAGATGCGAAGAAGAAGCTGAACCTGTTTTTTGTATCTGCCATCAATCATAACATATTTTTGGGCACTGTTATCTGATATTCCGAAACAAATGCGCCATTACGTGAAATAACTCTTTTTCCCTTTCCCAGCTTCAGGTTTTCCGTCTGGATGTCGTCCATCCACTTATGTCCTGCTTTTTTGGCCAGAAAAAGAAACGTTCTGGTCACTTTAACAGAATTACATTGTTCGAGTAGTGACTGAATAACATCAGGTTTGAGGAATGACAAACCTTCCATTAATTCATAAGCCTCCTCCATGCTAAAGCGATCAGGAACCATTTCGAGGCACTCCATGATCGCTCTTATGGGATTTGAAATTTTTATCTCTAATCCCGCTTCTGTGAATTGAGTTAACCCTGTTTCTGGTGGAAGTACTGAAGTATTTATCAGAATAGGTTTTGTATCCCAATCGTTATTTCGGAGCCAGACCGGCAATTTTACCCCTCTCGGAGCGAAAAGTAAAGACTCTTTCGCATATAATTCAATATAATGGGCGAGGCCATGCATTCCCATTGCAGTTCGGCCACCAATATGTATCATAATACCTCCCTGATACTGAAGACTGAAAATAGCGCCAGCCAGGGTTAATGTATCCCCGCTGCGCTTCATGGCTCCTTTTCCTATGGATGTAAGCCAACCACTTTTGCGGTATCTTTGCTGCAATTCGTATGGATAGCCTTTACTACATAACCACGATGATAATAACACCACTCCTGGTGGTATATCTTGTAGTAAAAGGTTTATTTTTGTGCCTACATTCATACCTATTGTATAATTAAGAACACAAAGTTAAACTATTTGATGTTAGTAATTTCATGCTGTATTTTTATAATTAGGTATAGAAACTATCCGCCCAACCTATTTTATCTCTATTCTCTTTGTAACCTTGGTTTAGGTTGCAGGATTTCACTCATCACCAATCACTCATCACTCATCACTTTTCCCTTTTCCCTTTTCCCTTTTTCCTTTTTTCTTTTTCCTTTTTCTCTCTATTTGATGCAGAATTGTTCGGGATGCTCTATCATGTAAATTAACATTTTTCGCACTTCGGAATAGTTATTTGATAATTCTGAGTGTAACTCAGCAGTGATATACTTATAATCCAAGGACATATCGAGCCATACTTCTG
>CAIRMR010000204.1 GCA_903879715.1 uncultured Bacteroidales bacterium | reverse complement strand
TGGATATGATTTGGCTAAACAATGTTATATTTGTCATGGGAGAAGGGGTGTTTTTGTTGTGCAACTCAAAGGTAATTTGAGATACGAGAATCCCTTCTCTCTTTTTGTCTTTTTTTTAATCGTTTAGGACGCTATTGTTCATTTTTCCCTATTGTTTTTGGTAATACAAATAGTATTCAATTGAGGACAATCAACCTTTTTAACCAGGAATGCTATAATAGTTGGTCGTGCTATTTTACAAAAACCAAATTCAAGTATGTTTACATTAAGAAAGGTCTCTTGTTTAGTTTCATCTTTAAATAAAAGACATTTAACTGAAGGTGTTTTACATCCGGATGTTGAACAACTTCTTATAAATAGGTTATATTTATTAAGGTCAATATTTTCAATAAGTTCTTTAGGCAAAACTTCATTCAACTCTTGTGGAGCAGGTATAAAGGCAATTTGCTTATTAATATTTAAACCTGAGCAATCAAAATACATTGGTAAGGGAATTAACTCAATTCTTTTTGCAAATAAGGTATCCCAACTGCAATCAATATTAATTTCTTGTCCATTTAGTTGAGACATTGCCCAAAATAGTACGAAGCCTAAGATAATCCCTTTCATATTAATAGTTTAAAGTTTATTCCATGAATTTATACGGATTTTTAAATCTTTATTTGAGTAATTTCTACTTCTTGATTGATTTTTTCAACGCCCGTAGCTCCCAATATCTTTTATTTTTTTTTCAGTTACAAATATATCCAATATTCCTTTTTCACCTGAATAATCAAAAGCGACGGTATAGGCATAATCCTCTGCCCGAAAAACCGGGCCTTCCTTTGCTGCCTGGTTGCTGTGAGCAGGGCGATTGAACTATATTCCGCAATTGTGGGATAGCTACAAAAAAAATTTAGTATAAATTATTGAACGAAGAAGGAAGTTGCTAGTTTAAAAGTTTTTAACGTTTTGAAAGCTTACGACTTCCCCCATCCGAAAGAATAGCCAGCACCTCTCTGTAAATCATATAAACGATAACCGGTTACAAAAAGATCTTTTACAAATAGAATAATAATCGTTAAAAGATACATTTCAAACAGAACAATAGTATCTTTGTTCTGAAAAAAGCAAGATACAATGAAAGAAATATTGAGATTTGTAATTAAAGAACAACGAGTACGACACACCGTTGCTTTAGAGGTAGAACGTAAGGTTCCTCAGGTACTTATTACAGCTCATGAAATTCTGGTTATCTCAGGTGTTCGCAGATGTGGCAAGTCTGTTCTGTTACAACAAATCCGAACAAAACAAAAGGAGCAGGATTTCTTTATCAATTTTGACGATGAACGATTGCTGAACTTTAGGGTTGAGCATTTCCAGCTTTTACACGAAGTATTTATTGAAATGTATGGGGAGCAATCAACTTTTTATTTTGATGAGATACAGAACATTTCGGGCTGGGAACGTTTTGTAAGAAGGCTTTATGATTCCGGACTCAAGGTTTTTCTTACCGGCTCCAATGCAATGATGCTCAGTCGTGAAATGGGAACCCACCTCACTGGACGGTTTTTGCGTTTCGAACTATTCCCGTTTTCTTTTCAGGAATATATTGCATATAAGCGAAAAAAAATACCTTCCGACAAAATCCTTACCACTTCGGAGCGAGGAATAATAGCCGGCCTTTTTCAGGAATATTTGCTGGAGGGCGGCATTCCTTTGTTTCTGGAAACAAAACAGGACTTATATCTGAAGCAACTTTACGAATCGATTTTATACAAAGATGTTCTGGTTAGGAATAATCTTACCAACGAAAAGGAGATGCTTCAATTAGTCTATTTTTTAGCCAGTAATGCGGCAAGACTGTCCACCAATAAGTCCCTTGCTGGTATTATCGGAGTTAAAAACCCGACAACAGTGAGCAACTATATTCATTTTGTTGAGAATACATACCTGATTTTTCAAATAGCAAGATTTGACTTTTCATTAAAATCTCAAATCCTGAATCCCAAAAAAACGTACTTTGTGGATAATGCGTTGATTCTTAAACTGGGATTTAATTTTTCACAAAACAGAGGCCGGTTGCTTGAGAATCTGGTATTTATTGAACTTAAACGGCGTGGATTAGAAATTTTCTATCATCAGAGTAAAGTGGAATGTGATTTTGTTCTTCGAAATGGTTTTAATATAACTGCAGCGATTCAAGTGTGCGATTCGTTTGAAAATGAAATGACAAAACAACGTGAAATAAATGGACTGCTGGATGCAATGCATACTTATAATCTGCAAACAGGCCTTATTTTGACGATTGACTCGGAAGAAACATTGCAAATTGGGGAATGTCAAATTCAGTTTCTTCCAACGTGGAAGTGGTTATTTGAATAAGAATCTTTTCGTTCAACTCTAAATTGTTTTGAACCTTTTATAAGCTACTAATTTGGCCAACTCCTTCAATTCCTTAATTTCCCTACCTTTGCACCCTGCTAAATAATTCAGCATGGAAAACAACTTATTCGTATACAATACCTTATCACGCCAGAAGGAACTTTTTGTTCCTCTTAATGCTCCTCACGTAGGCATGTACGTTTGCGGGCCAACTGTTTATGGCGATGCTCATCTGGGTCATGCCCGTCCGGCAATTTCGTTCGACCTGGTGTTCCGCTACCTGCGCCACCTGGGATATAAAGTGCGTTATGTGCGTAATATTACCGACGTCGGCCACCTCGAAAATGATGCCGACGAAGGCGAAGATAAAATTGCAAAAAAAGCTCGCCTGGAAGAACTTGAACCTATGGAAGTGGTACAGTATTTTACCGATCGCTACCATGCTGCCATAGACAAACTAAATGTGCTGAAACCCAGCATTGAGCCGCGCGCATCAGGTCATATTATTGAGCAGATTGCCATGGTGAAAAAAATACTGAATGCCGGTATGGGCTACGAAAGCAAAGGCTCAGTATATTTTGACGTTGAAAAATACAATGAGACTCATAATTACGGAATTCTTTCTGGCCGTGTAGTTGAAGATCTTTTATCGAACACCCGCGAACTGGCAGGCCAGGACGAGAAAAGAAATAGTTTTGATTTTGCCTTATGGAAAAAGGCGCAACCTGAACATATTATGCGCTGGCCTTCGGACTGGAGCGATGGATTCCCGGGCTGGCACCTCGAATGTTCGGCCATGAGCACCAAATACCTTGGTGAGCAGTTCGATATTCATGGCGGAGGTATGGACCTGCTCTTTCCGCATCACGAAAGTGAAATTGCGCAAAGCACGGTTTGTAACCATAAAACTCCGGCCAAATACTGGATGCACAACAATATGATCACCATCAACGGGCAGAAGATGGGTAAATCGCTGGGCAATTTTATTCAGCTTGATGATTTCTTTGCAGGGCAGCATGCTGCCCTGCAACAAGCCTACAGTCCAATGACCGTTCGTTTCTTCATCCTCCAGGCTCATTACCGCAGCCCGCTTGATTTCAGCAACGAAGCTCTGCAAGCTTCTGAGAAAGGCTTTTTACGGCTGATGAAAAGCATTGCAACCCTTGAAAAACTGGTTCCGGCCAATAAATCAACGGTTGATATTGCCGCATTGCAGGCCAAATGTTATGAAGCCATGAACGACGATCTCAACAGCCCGATCCTGATTGCCCATCTTTTTGAAGGGGCAAGAATTATCAATTCTGCTAATGATAAGAAAGAAAGTCTGACAGCTGATGATATCGGACTGTTACGAAGCATGATGCATACGTTTACTTTCGATATTCTCGGATTGCTTCCTGAAAATGATCCTCAAGCCGGCAACCAGGTAATCAGCAACCTGATGAACATTATCCTTGACCTTCGCCGCGAAGCCCGCACCAATAAAGATTGGGCTACCAGCGACCGGCTGCGTGATGCACTTGCTCAGGCTGGAGTAAGCATTAAGGATACGAAGGATGGAGCTACCTGGGATATTGAGTAAAAAATGCCGGATTGGTAATCATCTCTAATACTTTTTCATTTAATATTTAGTGTTTAATGTTATGTGTTCATTTTAAGAAATGAAAAACACATAACATTAAATAAGAAATGAATAAGTAATTTTCGGCGGTGGAATCTTGGATTTGCATCCTGAATTATGAACCCTTGAACGGCGCAACCTTTGAACTTTATTTTGCTTCGGGGGTCCGGCTTAGTTCGGCACCGCTCACCAGCCACCGCTCACCCACCGTCAGCAACCACCACTTACTGCACTTTGAACGGCGCAGCCAATTGCACTTCGGCTGGCTTCGGCTTCGCTCAGCCACCACCGCTCAGTGCACTTTGACCAGCGCAGCACTTTGACCTTTTAAACCTTTGACCTTTATCCTTACCAAATGCAAAAAGAACTGATTACTTTTATACAAAGATTCGAATCCGTTGTTCAACCGCTTACCAAAGCGTCTTCGCTGGCTTACTGGACTGCTTCTATCAGCGGGAAAGAAGAAGACTGGAAGAAATCAGAAGAACTGAATATAGAGCTCACAAAGGTTTTCTCGAATAAAGAGGATTTTGCTATCCTTAAACGGATTAAAGATTCGGATACTATTACTGATGAGTTGCTGAAGCGACAGCTTGATGTAATGTACGATGCCTATCTCGGAAACCAGGTTGACACGGAACTACTGAACAGCGTTATATCGATGCAGACCGAAATTGAACAGAAATATTCGAATTTCCGTGCTGATGTAAAGGGCAAAAAACTCAGCGACAACGAAGTGGAAGAAGTATTGAAAACTTCCACCAATTCCGGTGAGTTGAAACAAGCCTGGGAAGGTCACAAAGCCATCGGCCTGGTTGTGGCCAGGGATATTATCGGCCTGGTAAAAAAACGGAACGAAATTGCCCGGCAGCTTGGTTTCAGCAACTACCACGAAATGAGCCTGAAACTCAGCGAACAGGATCCTGAAGAGATAAGTTCCCTGTTCGATGAACTCGACAACCTGACCCGTGATTCTTTTACTGAATTAAAAAAGGAAATTGACTCATACTTGTCCAAACGAGACAATGTAAACGTGGAAGAACTGATGCCCTGGCATTACCAGAACCGCTTTTTCCAGGAACCACCGGCAATTTACAGCATCGACCTCGACAAATATTACCAGGACCGGAATATTGAAACATTGACTACCGATTATTATTTGAGCTTAGGTCTTGATATAAAAGACATGCTTGCCCAAAGCGATCTTTACGAAAAAACCGGTAAGAACCAGCATGCCTATTGCATTGATATTGATAACCTGGGTGATGTGAGAGTACTTTGCAATATTAAACCCAACCAGAACTGGATGGGAACCATGCTGCACGAATTCGGGCACGCCAATTACGATAAATACATTGATCCGCAGTTGCCGTTTACGCTTCGCAATCCGGCTCACACCTTTACAACCGAAGCCATTGCCATGTTTTTTGGCCGCATGTCGTCGAATGCCGGGTTCCTCGTTGATATGAAACTCACTGATGAGGCTGATGCACATAAAGTTGCAGCGGAAGGATTCAAAGTCCTTCGTCTTGAACAATTAACGTTCAGCCGCTGGGCACAGGTAATGTATCGTTTCGAAAAAGCGTTGTACGAAAATCCTGAACAAGATCTGAATACGCTTTGGTGGGACCTTGTTGAGAAATACCAGATGATCAAACGCCCGACCAATCGCGATCAACCTGACTGGGCCAGCAAAATTCATATTGCAACCTCGCCATGCTATTATCATAATTACCTTTTGGGAGAATTACTGGCATCGCAGTTTAATCATTACATCGCTACTTCAATTCTTAAATCTGAAGATTTCGGGCAAAGCTATTTTGGCAAAAAGGAAGTTGGCGATTATTTCAAAGAAAAAGTGTTTAGTCCTGGTGCCCGATACCACTGGAATGTAATGATAGAAAAAGCGACCGGCGAAAAACTAACTGCCAGGTATTATGCTGAGCAATTTGTTAAATAGCACTTTAAATGATTTTAATGAAATATAAGTGGCTGTCTTTTTCTGACGGCCATTTTTATTATGAAAGGTATTTTTAATTTTGAAAACCGATAATTGCTATCTTGCGCCCCGATTTAAAATCTAAAAATATTATGAATAAAAGATTCTTACTATTGCTGGCAATAATTGCTTTTTCAGGTTTAGCCTTTTCGCAACCTATGGGTGGCGGGGTGATGAACTGGTCACCGGATGGAAATAGTTACACTACCCTGGAAAAAGGCAAAATAGTGAAAGTGGAATTGCCTTCCATGACCAAAACCACGCTGGTTGAGGCTGAAAAACTTTTCCCGAAGGACAGCATTCACCCCAGGCAACTTAACTCTTTTCAGTGGTCAGCAAAGGAGGATAAATGCCTGCTTTTAATCAATACCTTAACCGTTTATCACAAAACTACCGGAGAAGTCTGGTTGTATCAACCAAAATCCGGAACATTGAAACAGCTTGGTAAAAGCCTGCGCCTGGATGGACTGATGTATGCCAAGTTTTCGCCTGATGCCAGCAGTGTTGCTTATGTTTACCAGGATAAATCGAAAAACAAAGTTGTCTATAACCTGTATGTTGAAAATATTTTAACCGGGAAAATCAAACAGCTTACTTTCGATACCCGCGATCGCAGCATAAATGGCACCTTCGACTGGGTTTATGCTGAAGAACTAATGTGCAAGGATGGTTTCCGCTGGAGCCCGGATGGGAAAAGCATTGCTTACTGGAATATCGACGCTTCACAGGTTCGGAATTACCTGATGCTTAACACTACCGATTCCACCTATTCATTTACGGTTCCGGTGGAATATCCGAAGGCGGGAGAAGATCCTTCGCCGGCTAAAATCGGTGTGGTTGATATTGCCACCTCTAAAACAAAATGGATGAAAATTGAGGGCGATCCTCTTCAGAATTACCTGGTGCGGATGGAATGGGTTGATAACAAGGAACTGATCATTCAGCAGTTGAACCGTAAACAGAACAAAACCAATATTCTTCTGGCGGATTCGAAAACATCAGTTTGTAAACAATTATGGACCGAAAGCGATGCAGCCTGGATTGATATAAAAGCCGGCTGGAACAGTGGTGATAATGTGGGCTGGGATTGGATCGAAAACAAGAAGGCTTTTGTCTGGGCCAGCGAAAAAGATGGATGGCGGCATCTGTACCGCATCGGAATGGATGGCAAAGAAACTCTTATCACAAAAGGAGATTTTGATGTGATCAGGTTGAATTTGATTGATGAAACAAACAACATTTTATATTTCTCTGCTTCTCCTGATAATTATACCCAGCGTTATCTGTACCGCACCAGTCTTAATGGCAGTGGAACTCCTGAACGTCTTACTTCTGTTGATTTACCCGGAACACACAATTACGTTATGTCTCCGAATGGAAAGTGGGCCAGGCATAGTTTTTCGAGCCATTTGTATATGCCATCATCGGAATGGATAGGTCTGAAGGAGATGAAACCCCTGGATGACAGTAAATCCATTGCAAAGAACCTTAAAGAAGATCCGTATGGCAAACAGATTGAATTCTTTAAAGTGACAACCGAAGACAATATCGCGCTCGATGGCTGGATTTCAAAACCTAAAGATTTTGATCCAACGAAAAAATACCCTGTTTTCTTTTATGTTTATGGCGAACCATGGTCTTCAACGGTTATGGATCAGTATGGAGTAGGCCGGAACTCCCAGTTTGGCGATAATATTCCCGATCAGGGATATCTTTTTGTTTCCGTTGATAACCGGGGAACTCCGTCACCTCGGGGCCGCGAATGGCGGAAATCTATTTACCGCAAGATTGGAATCATAAATATCCGCGACCTGGCCATGGGCGCAAAGGAAGTGCTCAAATGGTCGTTCTGCGATACCAGCCGCGTGGCGGTTACCGGTTGGAGCGGCGGAGGTTCATCGACCCTTAATCTTATGTTTCAGTATCCCGAAATTTTCAAAACCGGTATCGCTGTAGCTGCGGTTGCCAACCAGTTAGCCTACGATAACACCTACCAGGAACGGTATATGGGAATCCCACAGGAAACCCGCGCTGATTTCATTGCAGGTTCGCCTTATACCTACGCTAAAAACCTGAAAGGAAACCTGCTTTATATCCATGGTACCGGCGACGACAATGTTCATTATGCCAATGCTGAAAAGCTGATTAACGAACTGATCCGGTATAACAAACCCTTCCAGATGATGGCCTACCCAATGCGTTCGCACGGAATATACGAGGGCGAAGGAACACGAGAACACCTGAAAACCATCAGTTCGAAATTTTTACATGAGAATTGCCCGGCAGGAGGTCGTTAAATATTTCGATACTATCCGGAACAACAGATAATTAGTTCCAGATGCAATTCAAACAAGATTAAAAGCAGGCTTCATGGCCTGTTTTTGTTTTTCAGGCAGGACCTTAAAGGAATTAAAACCTATCAGGTCTTGTTTTGCTTTGATGGGTAAAATCAACCGATTTAAACGAAAAAAGCGGCCAACCGTATATTTCATTTTGGCAGTGTAACCGTTTGCTGCAATTTTGCACCCGGTTCAATAGGGCTATCAGGCATTTTGCTCTTTTACCAGATTACGTATAAAAACCTGCTGCTATTATGACTCTCGATTCATGGAAAAAGAAAGCTCTCGGTATAGCCTTACATATGCTGTCCTGGACGTTTTTGTTCTCTTTCCCGTTCCTGTATTCAGGTAATGAGTTTGTTAATAATGATTTCCTGGTACGCACTTCGTGGTTGCCATTGCTTTGGTCGGCCATTTTGTTTTATGCCAACTATCTGTTTCTTCTGAACCATTTTTTGTTTAACCGGAAGACGATGGCTTTTATTGGCATCAATATTTTGCTGATTGCCATTTTCGCCTTACTCAATAATATGGTGATGGACCTGATGCCCAGGCCGGAACCCACTTTCCCTATGTTTCCGCCGCAGGGTAAGCATTTTGAGCCTTCAAAATCTCCCTTTTTCCTGCGTTCGGCAGCATCTTTTTTTATCCCTGTAATTACCAGCCTGGCTATTAAAACAACGCAAAGATGGTTAAAGACCGAAACCGTGATGAAGGAAATCGATAACCAGCGTCTTGAATCCGAATTGACGCACCTTAAATATCAGCTGCAACCCCATTTCTTTTTTAATTCACTTAACAGTATTTATTCCCTTGTCGATACATCGCAGGAAAAGGCGAAACAAGGTGTTCACAGCCTGGGAAAAATGATGAGGTATCTTTTGTATGAAACTACTTCGCCTAAAGTTTCCCTGGCAAAGGAAATAGAGTTTCTGCAACAATACATCAATGTGATGAAGTTGCGGATGAGAGATGATGTGAAAGTAAATACATCATTCCCTGATGAATTGCCGGCTTGGCAAATTGCCCCTCTCTTGTTTATCCCTTTAATTGAAAATGCTTTCAAACACGGAATTTCTTCCAGCAAACCATCGTTTGTTCACGTTGAAATGCTTCTGGACAGTGGAACGGTCATTCTTTCTGTTGAGAACACATATTATCCCAAAAGCAACGCGGATCAAAGTGGTTCAGGCATAGGGCTTGATAACCTGCGGAAAAGGCTGGATATGCAATACGCTAAGAAATACATATTAAAGCAGGAAATTCTCCATGAAATATTCTGCACAAAACTTACTGTCAAAACCTGTTAATATGTCATGGTTATTTAAGTCAAACCTTCGAACGAATACTTGTGTACTAACATTATCGCTTTTACTTGCAGTTTCGGCGGTTACAAATGCCCAGGTTTCGGATGAAATTAAAATTAACGAATATTACTGGGGAAAGCCATTGGTAAAAGTGTTGGATGATTTCAAAAACAAATACAAAATCGCCATTGAATATAATCCTGAAGAGGCAAAAGATCAGAAATTCGATTACCTTTTTACCGAAACCCCGGCAAGCCGTGCCATTGAGATTGTTTTCCGCGATAACACTATTCTCGGATATACTATAGATTCCAACAGTGTATTTCATGTTACGCTGCGATCAATCCTGAATGCCAGTAAACTGTCGTCAACAACATTGAAATATGAAGGTAAGCCAACAAAATTCCGTTTCACGGCTACCGGAATTATTAAAGATAAGTTAAGTGGTGAGCCCTTGCCTTTTGCTTCCGTTTCTGTAAGAGGCACCACCCAGGGCTGCCAATCCAATGTTGACGGGTATTTTACTTTACCTAAGATCCCATCAGATACTTGTACCATTATGGCAACTTATCTGGGCTATTATAAACAGACATTTTACCTTAGCCCGCACGCCAATGTCAATAATATCAGTATCCTGATGGATCCGATTGCCACGCAGCTGGATGCAGTACAAATTAACGGGCACAGGGAAGACCTGTTAAAGGCCTCGGAAGGCAATAACATAATTAAAATGGCTCCTGCCAAAATCGCTGAACTTCCCAGCCTTGGTGAAAAAGATATTTTCAGAACATTCCAGCTTATGCCTGGTATAGGTGGAAGCAGTGGCTCATCAGCAGGATTGTATGTGCGGGGTGGCACTCCCGATCAGAACCTGATCCTTTACGATGGCTTTACCGTTTATCACCAGGAACATCTTTTTGGCATGTTCAGCGCGTTCAATCCCAATGCAATAAAGGAAGTACAACTGTATAAAGGAGGTTTTGAATCCAAATTCGGTGGACGCCTGTCGAGTGTGATGGAGATCATCGGCAAGACCGGCAATGATCAGAAGTTTAATGCTGGTGTAGATGTTGGCCTTATTGCGTTTAATGCTTACGCCGAAATCCCTATTAAGGGCAAAGGATCGGTTTTTATTGCAGGTAGACGCTCTTTTAAAACTTTTCTGTATCAGAAGTTCTTCGACTCATTCAGCCAGGACAACACAACTACTAATCCTGTTCCTTTAGGCGGCGGTCCCGGTGGCATGGGCCGGAATGTTCAAGAGCAGCAACCTACTTCCTATTTTTATGATCTCAATGCTAAAATTACGTACAATTTCAGCATCAGAGATATTGTTTCTGTTTCTTTCTTCAGCGGCCAGGACTATTTCGACAATTCCCGCAGCATGGGCAACAGTCGTGGCGGTATGAGCATGAGCGGTGGCATTACTGACCTTACCAAATGGGGAAACTGGGGTAGCAGCGCGAAATGGTCGCGGAAATGGAGCGAAAAATTATACTCCAATAACCTGTTATCCATATCTGACTATTCCAATTCGAAAGACCGCAGTGATGCCCGTACTATTATCCTTACCGATGGTACAAGCAGCAGTTTCAACAGTGGTTCCATGGAAACCAATATACTTAAGGATTTTTCCTTCAAAACGGATAACGAGTGGAAATGGAATTCGCTGAACCAGATTGAATTCGGCGCCCAATACAACCATTACGACATTAAGTACAATTATATTCAAAACGACACCCTTTCCATTCTTGATATGATCGACAAAGGGGATCTTATAGCCATGTATGTGCAGGACCGGCTCAGCCCCCTGAACAAGAAAATGACTATAATGCCCGGACTGCGTTTATCGTATTACAGCAACACGCGGAAACCCTATATTGAGCCAAGGTTTCAGTGGTCGTACGAACTGACGAAAAAATTCAAGTTAAAGGCTTCAACAGGCGTTTATTACCAGTTTGCCAACCGCATTATCAGGGAAGATATTCAATCGGGAAGCCGGGAGATATGGGTTCTTTCAAACGGTGAAAATATTCCTGTGAGCCGATCTATCCATTACATTGCCGGTGCAAGTTATGAAACTAAGGATTACCTGTTTGATGCTGAAGCGTATTATAAACAACTTACAGGACTAACAGAATATACGCTGCGGTTTTCACATACGTTTGGTCAAAGTGTTGATTATTCATCTCTTTTCTACGAAGGAAATGGCTACACACGTGGAATTGACCTGATGGCTCAGAAGAAGTTTGGTAAATTCAGCGGCTGGATAGCCTACACGCTATCCGAAACCAGATATAAATTCCCGGTATACGGGGATAAATACTTCAGCGCGTCGCAGGACGTTACAAATGAGTTGAAAGTTGTAGCCATTTATAAAATTAAAAAATGGACTTTATCAGGGACATGGGTATATTCAACCGGCTTGCCATATACACAACCAATCGGGGGATATGTGCTTACCATGCCTGATGGCACAACCCAATCCATAATTATTCCGGGCAGCAAAAATGCAGCCCGGCTTCCTGATTACCAGCGTCTCGACATGGCTATAAAATACGATATAAATATGGGTGAAACGGGCAAAGGGTCAATAGGATTTTCTTTGTTCAACGTGTATAACCATACAAATGTATGGTATAAAGAGTTTTCGGTCGACGAAACAGGTCTTACCGAAACTAACGTAAATCTATTAGGTATCACACCTAACATTTCACTCTCAGTTCAAATCAGGTAAAATGAAAAAAACAGTTATACCCGCAATGATGTTGATGATAGGCTTATTTGCCTCGTGCAGTAAAGAGCTCAATACGCCCATCACACCTGATGATTTGCCCATCGTGGAATCCTACCTGTATGCCGGCGACAGCATTATTACGATTAAAGTCACTAAAATACTTCCATTCTCGGATGATACAATCGTCGCTACTGAATTTATCAGCGGATTGCATCCCCAGATTAATGGTGCTGACCTCTCTGAAACAAGTTTCGGGATTTATACATTGGCGCTTGGCGAAAAACGAATACAGCCCGGAGAATCGTATGTTTTGAAATTCGTGTATGCTTCGGATACTGTTTCCTCCACAACGATCATTCCGGATAAACCTCTGGATTTCAGCATTTCGTCCAATATCATTTATATGGATCGCATTACCATCACTAGTAGCAGTATCCCATCGGCCCCACCGGCAGATCTTATGCTAAGCTGGTATAACGCTGATGAGAGTTATTATTATGGCCTGATCCAGTATATGGAAACTACAAGGGACTTTATAAATTACCGCTCAGTATACCTCGAACTGTCAGATACTACAAGCATTTCGCCAACCAATACATCGGAAGCCCGCCTTGGTACCCGCAACCTGAATTTCTTTGGGCACTATCGGATAATACTTTTCAAGGTGAATGATGAATTTGCAGATCTATACTCACAAACAGAAGTGAATTCAAATAATATTACCAGCCCGGTTTCATTGATAAAAAATGGTTTTGGCGTTTTTACCGGAATGGCGAGTGATACAACGTACCTTGAAGTAATTGCAAATTAATCATTGCCCCGACCTTCAGGTCGGGGAACAGAAAAAATTAAGTTTGGTTTTGTTGCTTTGTTGCGCGAAGAAAAGGAAGTGAGGAGTACGGAGAGTAGAGACTCCGCCCGGGGTATGCTGGTTTGATTGGGAACTTCTCACTCCTTTCTTTTTTAGAAATACAATCTGAACGATCATATGAAATTTATTAACAATAAAAATAAAATGAAAAAGCTAACAAGACAAATCGGCAGCATCGTATTCCTCCTGGTGTCTGTATCCTGTTCTTCCAAAATGTACCAGGCATCATGGCAAACAAAGTCCGTTTTGGCCGACGGCGATCCAACTGAATGGTCATTGCCCTTGCGATACAGCGATTCGGAAAGCGGTTTGCAGTATACTGTTACCAACGACGAAACGAATCTTTATATCTGTATACGCGCCACGGAGCAACCTATTCAAATGAAGATATTAAGTTCGGGAATGGAAATCTGGCTTGATCCTTCCGGAAAAAACAAAGAGGCTGTTTGTGTTAATTTTCCTCTACCCGGTAAATATGGCCAGAAACCGATAAACAATGGTAAAAACCAGGAGATTACAAAAGGGGGAAATCCAGGCAGAATCAACCTGGCTGAAGAATATCAGCTTCAAAAACCGCAACTAACATTAAGTGGTTTTCTGCCTGCATACAACGGAACCTTTTTAACCAGTGATGCCAAAGGCATAATGGCTGCTATTGACTGGAATGAACAAAATTTCATGACCTATGAAGTGGCAATACCCTTAAATTCATTCTACAACAAAGACTTTAACATTAGTAAGGATAACCCTGTTGTTGGATTAAAAATCAAAATAGATGCTTTGGCTGGGCAGGGAAATGGTTCGGGAAAAGGTGGTATGCAAGGAGGAGCACCTGGCGGAGGCGGAAAGCATCAAGGTGGTGGTGGCGGGAAAGGTGGTGGTGGTACAGGCGGTTCACCTGGCGGAGGAATGGGGGCAAAACCACAATCTCCTGATGGACAGGCTTCAAGTGCATTGAGTTCAGCCACTTCTGTTAAATTTAAAGTGAAGCTGAATGGAATAGTTAAGAAATAGATTTCCCCGTAGCTTGTATTTACTCAGTACGCATGATTGATAGTCAGCACAGCCCTTTCATTTTTATGAAGGGGTTGTTGCTTTTTTTGAAGTAGATATTCCCTGGCATCCAAAGGATACATGAGAAGCATGATCTGTTTAACAAATCATGCTTTCTGCATAACATAATTATAATATTCGTATTTGCGGGATGCAAAATGATTATACGTATTACTTCCGATGGTGCCGGCGAAATTAAGAGCTGCTTTGTGAACGAATCCGGGAACAAGCTTTTTGATCAGTGTGCGTTTGCGCGAATCGTCAGCATCGAGTGCGTCCACAACATGATTGGTTATCATCTCTTCCTTAATGATATTCAATCCTGAATCGGCAAGCTGCTGTTTCAGTTCCGGTTTTTCCCA
The DNA here is from genome assembly GCA_903879715.1 of uncultured Bacteroidales bacterium. Classification (GTDB taxonomy): domain Bacteria; phylum Bacteroidota; class Bacteroidia; order Bacteroidales; family UBA4417; genus UBA4417. The sequence continues at coordinate 80,106 of CAIRMR010000204.1, read as the reverse complement.
ATCCCAGCGAAAATCGGTAAATAAAAAATGTCCTCCCGGGCGCAGCAAACGGTGAACTTCTTTCAGGAAAAGCCCCATATCAGGGTACCGGTGCGACGATTCAACATTCAGGATTGCATCAAATGAGTTGTCTTTTAAAAAAGATAAATTCTGGGCATCGCCCTGCTGAAATGATAATCCTTTTAGTTTGTAATGTTTGCTACAGAATTTTGCAGCACGGTTTTCGAGGTCAACACCTATGGCTGTTGACGGGGAGAAGGTTCGTACAATGTACGATAACCCGCCACCACGACCGCAACCTATTTCGGCTATGTCCTTATTTTTTAAATCGGCAGCTGCACCAAGCAGGTGATACAATTGAGCCGAATACCTGTTGGGTTCATCGTGTGGTTCCAGGGTAACCGGCATATTGTGATGCGTATAGCCGTAGTTCATAAAGAGCACTTCCGCCTTTTTGTCGATATTACTTACATACCAGTACCAACCTTTGAACATCAATTCGCGTAAAGCTGCCATTCCTTCTTTTTTAAAATTTGATCTGTAAAGGTAAACTTTCTTTTAACCAGAGAATTTAATCTGTGGATTATCGGTCTTTTTACCTGTCGCAACTCTCACATTTTGAACCTGACTTAGTCCTGAAAGCAAAATGTAGTTTTTGTTTCGTCGATAAATTTCCCCTCTTTATCCATAAACTCTCCCTTAACTTATATATAATTTTTAACTATATCTGGGTGGGTATACTTTTGCTTCGTTAAATCAAAGAATACGATAATGAAAAGTAAAAGTCTAATATCATTCATCATTCTGCTTGGATTCATAAGTATTGCTCCAACAATTTCCGGACAGCAGAAACCCAAAGAATGGGATCTGCGAAGCTGTATTAACTACGCACTGGAAAACAATATCCAGATTAAAATGCAGCAGCAATCCGTTGAAATCGGCAAAGTAACCTTCGAACAAAGCAAAGCCGAAAAACTTCCCAGCCTGAATGGCGGAATCGGCCAGTCCTTCACCAACCAGATGGCAGCTTCGGGCAGTAGCCAGGAACAATCCTTTACAGGAAATTATTCCCTGCAGTCGGAAATGGTTTTATACAACGGCAACAAACTTAATAACACGATTTCGCAAAAGGAACTTTTGGTGAAATCGGGCGAACTGACCGTAAAACAAGAAGAAAATAACATGGAACTTACCATAACTGCCGCCTATCTTAAAATCCTGTATGCTAAAGAATCGGTTGTAAATGCCGAAAACACCCTGATCTCGTCCGAAACGCAATACAAGCGCGCAAAGATATTATTTGAGTCGGGGTATATTGCCGAAAGCAATTACGCCCAGGTTCAATCGCAATACAGCAAGGATAAATATGCACTGGTTTTGGCCAACAACACATTGAACCTGCTGAAACTTCAGTTAAAACAATTATTACAGTTAGGTATTAACGATACACTTGTTGTAAAATTCCCGGTACTGGATGATAACCAGGTTTTAAAAGCATTGCCGGTGAAACAGGACGTTTTCAATACGGCTCTTAACACCATGCCTGAAGTTGAAAACAGCAAAGTAAATATGGCTGTTGCTGCCATTGATCTGGATATTGCCAAATCCGGATTGCTTCCCAGCCTTTCGCTGAGTGCCAGCCTGGCAACGGGTCATAATTCACTGGTATCCGGCAATTATGCCACCCAGCTAGGCAACAATTTTTACCAGAACGCGGGCCTCAGCCTCAACATTCCGATCTTCAATAAAAAGCAGGTAAAATCATCCTTATCGAAAGCTCAGATCGGGATTGAAACAGCGAAACTTTCGTATGCCGAAATCCAGACTAACCTGCTCACCGAAGTTGAAACAGCTTATCTCGATGCGGCATCGGCACAAAGCCGTTTCCAGGCGGCTTCCGAACAGCTTAAATTCACTTTGGTCAGTTATTCCCTTATTGAGGAACAATTCAACCTTGGGATGAAAAACACAGTTGAGCTGCTCACGGAGAAAACCAATTACCTCACTGCTCAACAGGAATACCTGCAGGCAAAGTACGCGGCAATTCTGAATTATAAAATCCTTGATTTTTATCAGAATAAGCCGATTGAGCTTTAAGGGAGAAAGGTCGGAAGTCCGAAGACGGAAGTCCGAAGACGGAAGACGGAAGTCCGAAGTTAAGAGAACGAGATAAGATGAAGTATGAGATAGAATGAAGTATGAAAAGAGATTTTCTTCCGACTTCCGACTCCCGACTTCCAGCCAAATCAAAGAAAACGAATACAAAAAAAATACGAATAGCGAATCCGTAAAATCCAAAAACAATGAAAAAATACAGAATTCTAAGCTTCACAGTCGCAGGCTTGCTCGCAGCAGCAGCAGTTTACTGGTTTTTCTTCAGGGGAAACAACAATACCGTAACAACATATTCAACGGCTGTTGTTGCGCGTGCAACCATCAGCAATACGGTAACTGCAACCGGTACGGTTGAACCCGTGAAACAGGTGAGTGTCGGAACCCAGGTTTCGGGCGTTATCAAGAAAATTTATGTGGATTACAATTCCATAGTTAAAAAAGGTGATCTTTTGGCAGAATTAGACAAAACTCCGTTGCTGGCCTCATTAGCTTCGATGAAAGCTGACCTGGAATCGGCGGCCAGCGCTGCCACTTACCAGGAAGCCACTTACAACCGTATTAAGGAGCTCTACGAAAAACAGGCTGTAAGCAAAACCGATTACGAAGCTGCACTGTATCAATACAGCAACGCGAAAGCAAATTTAGCCAAAATGACTTCGGAAGTGAACAGGGCGAATACAAACCTTGGCTATACGATGATTTATTCACCTATCGACGGAGTTGTACTCAGCCGCGCGGTGGATGAAGGACAAACAGTGGCAGCCAGTTTCAGTACGCCAACCCTTTTTACCATAGCCCAGGATCTGACCAAAATGCAGGTTGTGGCCAATGTGGATGAAGCCGATATCGGACAGGTTAAAGAAGGTCAGAAAGTTACTTTTACTGTGGATGCTTACCCCGACGATAATTTCATAGGAACCATAAAACAGATCAGGTTACTGGCTGTTACCACATCAAATGTAGTTACTTACAGCGTGGTTGTTGATGCTCCAAATCCCGATCTGAAACTTAAACCGGGACTCACAGCAAGCATTATTGCCTATACCCAGCAAGTTGAAAATGTATTAACTGTTCCTGCAAAAGCGTTGAGATTCAAACCCGACAGCACTTTGATGGCTCAGATGGCACCAGCCGTTCCAACTGCAGAGCAACAGCAGGTTGGAGGAGCAAAAGCCGCTCCTGCGACAGGGATTCTTCAACCTCCGGAAACCAGCCTTAATGGTGGTGTAAAAACAGATGAATCTCTTGCGTCTAAAACCGTTTGGGTAAAAGAAGGCGATTCCATTTATCCTGTCCGGGTAAAAACCGGCATGACCGACGAAACCAATGTAGAAATTATCTCGGGACTTAAAGAAGGCCAGGTAGTTGTTGTTTCAATGGAACAGGTAAAAGCTTCGGAAGTAAAAGCGGAAACGGCAAGCAGCCCGTTTATGCCAAAACGACCGGGGAGTTCGACAAAGAAATAGTCAGGCGAGGGGCGACCTGGCGACCTGGCGAAGGGGCGATGGAGAGATGGAGAAATGGAGTGATGGGTTGACATGAGGATTATGAAGATTTGGAAAAAGATAAAAGGATTTTTTTTACATTAAGAATACTCCTTTCACAATATAGCAAAGGGTGATTAATGAAACTTTTAAAATCGTCGGAATAAAACCCGGCATACGATATCATGACTGACATAATAAAAGTTGACCACTTAAAACGGGAGTTTATAGTTGGCGACCAGAGAGTACTGGCACTCAGGGGAATTTCCTTTACGGTACAGCAAGGCGAATTTGTTACCATAATGGGAACCAGCGGTTCAGGTAAATCTACGCTTCTGAATATTCTCGGATGCCTGGATACGCCAACAGAAGGAGAATACCTGCTTGATGGCATACCAGTACGATCCATGTCGAAAAACGAAAGGGCAAAACTCAGGAATATGAAGATTGGCTTCGTTTTTCAAACCTATAACCTGCTGCCCCGTACCACCGCCCTCGAAAATGTGGAACTGCCTTTGATGTATAATTCAGCAGTTTCAGCCAAAGAGCGCCGCGAGAAAGCCATGCACGTTCTCGAATCTGTTGGACTTGCCGAACGTATGCACCATATGCCGAACCAGATGTCGGGCGGACAGCAGCAACGTGTTGCCATCGCCCGGGCTCTTGTTAACGACCCGGTAATTATCCTTGCCGACGAAGCCACCGGTAACCTCGACACACGAACTTCCTACGAAATTATGTCGTTGTTTCAGCAACTGAATTCCGAGGGTAAAACCATAGCATTTGTAACCCACGAACCGGATATTGCCTTGTTCAGCCAACGCAGCATTATGCTTCGTGATGGAAGGATAACAAAGGATGAAAAAAGAGAAAAAGTTGGTTCGGCTGCGGAATCGCTGGCTTTATTGCCCGTGGAGGTAGATACTTATTAGTTGAGGGGCGAAAGGGTGAGGGGCGAAGGGGCGAGAGGCGACTTAATTGAACAAGAATTCGTCGGTCCACAAAGCCATTATAGAGTAAAAGCAATCTTTCCTATCCGATGGCTGAGCGGTGGCTGCTGAGCTTTTGCCGAAGCAAGTCGAAGACTGGAGAAGGGAGACAATGAGGTAAAAAAATAAAATCATGAACATAGCAAATCTTTTCAGGATATCACTTAAAGCCCTCGTGAGTAACAAGTTCAGGGCACTGCTAACCATGCTGGGAATTATCATCGGCGTGGCGGCAGTCATCGCAATGCTGGCCATCGGGCAAGGCTCAAAAAAGAGCATACAGGACGAGATTTCGAAAATGGGGTCCAATATGATTATGGTGCAACCGGGTGCTGATATGTTCTCAGGTGGTGCCAGGATGTCGGCTTCCGCCAATCAATCGATGGTACTCGAAGATTATGATGCTCTGAAAGCGCAAAGCAACTACATTTCAGCCATCTCACCTATGGTTAATGCCAGCGGACAATCTATCTACGGAGCTAACAACTGGCCGGTGGGCATGCAGGGAGTTAACCAGGATTACCTTTCTATCCGCAAGTATGGAATCCAAAGTGGCAGAATTTTTACCGAAAGGGAAATAAATTCAGCTGCAAAAGTATGTCTGCTTGGGCAAACGGTAGTAGAAGAACTTTTTGGCGAAGGCGCTGACCCGGTCGGTAAATCAATCCGTTACAATAAAATACCATTCGAAGTAATCGGTGTGTTGACCGAAAAAGGTGAAAACGGCATGGGCCAGGACCAGGACGATGTTCTGCTTGCACCTTATACAACGGTTCAAAAACGTGTGGTGGCAATTACTTATTTAAACGGAATTTATTGCTCAGCAACTACAGAAGATGTAAGCGATAAAGCCAAAGCGGAAATGGAAGCTATACTCCGGGTTCAGCACAAGATAAAAGAAGGTGATGACGATGATTTTCATGTGCGTTCGCAAAAGGAAATGCTAACCATGTTCAGCAGCACCAATTCAGTAATGACGATTTTGCTGGCTGTAATAGCAGGAATTTCACTAATAGTTGGTGGTATAGGAATTATGAATATCATGTTTGTTTCGGTAACGGAACGTACCCGCGAAATAGGCCTTCGAATGGCTGTTGGTGCCCGCGGACTCGATATTCTGACCCAGTTTTTAATTGAAGCGGTACTGATAAGTATTGTCGGAGGTATTATCGGCGTTGCCATCGGGGTTGGAAGCTCGTTTATCATAAAAAGCATGCTCAACTGGCCGATTGTAATTACAACTTCATCTATTGTTTTATCGTTTGCAGTTTGTACTTTTACGGGAGTGTTTTTCGGATGGTATCCGGCCAAAAAAGCGGCTAACCTCGATCCGATTGATGCTATCAGGTATGAATAAAGGATGTCGGATGTGGGATGTGGGATGTCGGATGTGAAATACAATTCGCAAACTTTACCCTGAACGGCGGCGGCTGAGCTGCGTTGGCTGAGCGAAGCCGAAGCCAACCGAAGCCAGCCGAAGGGAAGGAATCAAGTCACCTGTCACAAAATCAAATATAAGAAAACAGCTTAAAATCCAGCCATGTCTGAAACACGAAAAAACAGCTCTGTTCAGCTTTCAATACACTTAATCCTATGGGGAATTATTCTGTTTTTCCCATTGATCTTCATCTACAGTGAAGGTGAAAGGAATATAATACGATACCTGGATTTCTCGCTGCCTATCGTTTTCCTGATGGTTGTATTCTATACCAATTACTTCCTGATCATACGCCGGTATCTTTTCAACAAAAAAATCTGGCAGTTTTTCCTGGCCAATCTCATACTGTTTGCCTTGTGCTTATTGGTAATGGATTTAATCAGGCAATTCTTCTTTTCTTCCTACTATGCTCAGTTATCAACCAATAAACATGTCCCTCCCAAAGATAAAATGAGGGAAATAATCCTGTACCGCGATATAATTTCGATGAGTGTTACAGCAGGTTTATCAACAGCCATAAAAATGACAACCCAATGGTACCAATCGCAGGCCGAACAAAAAGAACTCGAAAAACTTCATATCGAATCGGAACTTCAGAACCTGAAACACCAGCTTAATCCTCACTTCCTTTTCAATACACTTAACAATATATATTCCCTGATTTCGATCAACCAGGAAAACGCTCAGAATGCGGTTCACCAGCTCAGTAACCTGATCCGGTATGTGTTGTATGAAAGCGATCATCCCAAAGTTCCCTTGAGCAAGGATCTCAATTTCACCACAAATTATATTAAACTGATGAGCCTGCGGCTTCCGTCGCATGTAAAACTGGATACGGAAATATTGAATGCCGACGAAAGTATTACAATTGCGCCTCTGCTCTTTATTTCGCTGGTCGAAAACGCGTTTAAGCATGGTGTTAGTCCTGTACTTCCTTCATATATTTCGATCCGCATCAGCATGACCGGCGCCAACGAACTGGAATGCCGCGTCGAAAACAGCAATTTCCCTAAACCTGAAGCGGATAAAAGCGGATCAGGCATTGGCCTTATCAATCTGCGTAAGCGGCTTGAGCTGATTTATCCATCAGCTTTTGAGCTTACTATTGAAGAAATTGGTGAAAAATATGTTTCAACACTGACTTTGAAAACAGGTTCGGAGAAATAGGGATTTGGTTTTTTTACCACGGAGGCACGGAGAACGCGGAGGAACACAGAGAAGGAGTATCTGCTTTTAAGAGGAATAAAAATACCACGGAGGCACTAAGAACACTGTGGAACAATGAGGGAATATCTAATCTTAGGCGCTTGGAATTTGGGTCTTGGAATTTGAGACTTGGATCTTGACTTTTTCACTTTTCACCTTTATCCAATTAAATATCATCAGAAACCATGACCATCCGTTGCTTACTTGTTGACGATGAACCGCTGGCGCTGGATTTGCTTGAAGGTTACGTTTCGAAAACTCCCTCTCTCGAACTGGCCGGACGTTGCAGCAGTGCCTTCCAGGCTATGGAAATGCTGGATAAAACTGAAGTGGATATTATTTTTCTTGACATACAGATGCCCGGGCTTTCGGGCCTTGAGTTTTCACGAAGCCTGAAGGATGGTCCAAAAGTGATTTTTACTACCGCTTTTGAGCAATTCGCACTCGAAGGATTTAAGGTGGATGCGCTGGATTACCTTCTGAAGCCAATCAGTTATCCTGAATTCCTGAACGCGGTAAATAAAGCGAAACGCTGGTTCGGGCACTTCGAAAAAGCTGCAATTCCCGAAACCCGCACTTCAATTTTTGTAAAAGCGGATTACAAACTGCTTCAGATTGATTTTAATAATATTCTATATATCGAGGGGTTGAAAGACTATGTAAAATTCTGCCTCGAAGACAATGAAAAACCTGTCCTTTCGCTCATGAGCATGAAGTCGCTGGAAGAAAACCTGCCCGAATCTAAATTTATGCGTGTTCACCGCTCCTTTATTGTGAACCTGGATAAAATCAAGACCATCGAACGCAACCGTATCGTTTTCGGCAAGGAATACATTCCCATATCCGAAAACTACAAGGAAAAATTTCAGAAATTTATTAACGAGCGCTTCTTCTAAAAAGTGTATGTATATCCAGACCAAATTATTTTTGTCAGTATATAATCATTTCTTATTATCTTTGTGCCACAAACTAATACAGGCAAAATGTTAAATCATAATACACTTTTCAATAATTATAATCCCCTGGCGGATTAGGAAAGCTGTATTGTGTTTGAAAAATCATAAGTGGCTTTCCTTACAGGAAGGCCTTTTTTATTGCCCTGTGTGAACGGTTGATGTAATGTTTTACTTTAAAAAATAAATTTTATGTGTGGAATTGTAGGAGTTTTTGAGCTGAAGACGGCTTCGCAGGATTTAAGGTTGCAGGTACTTGAAATGTCGAAAAAGATACGCCACCGCGGGCCGGACTGGTCGGGTATTTACTGTGGCGAAAAAGCCATCCTGGCTCATGAGCGCCTTTCCATTGTCGATCCACAATCGGGAGGACAGCCGCTGAAGAGTAAAGATGGAAAACTGATTTTGTCCGTTAACGGTGAGATTTACAATCACCTGGATCTTCGCAAAACCTTAAAAAATGACTATGAGTTTCTTACACATTCCGATTGCGAGATAATTCTGGCCCTGTACCGCGAAAAAGGAATTGATTTCATCGAGGACCTGAGCGGCATTTTTGCTTTTGCCCTGTACGATGTCGAAAACGACTGTTACCTCATTGCCCGCGATCACATTGGAATCATTCCTATGTACATGGGATGGGACAAGTTCGGCAATTTTTACGTGGCATCAGAACTCAAAGCCCTCGAAGGCACCTGCAACCGCATCGAGGAGTTTTTGCCAGGCCATTACCTCTACAGTAAAGACGGTGAAATGCGTAAATGGTACAAGCGCGACTGGGAAGATTTTTCAGCCGTAAAAGACAATCAGAGCAATATTCACGAATTGCGTGTAGCTTTGGAAGAAGCCGTTCACCGTCAGCTGATGTCCGACGTTCCTTACGGTGTTTTGCTGTCAGGAGGTCTTGACTCTTCGGTTATTTCAGCTATCGCAAAAAAATATGCCGCCCGCCGTATTGAATCGCACGATCTGCAGGAAGCCTGGTATCCCCAGCTTCACTCATTTGCAGTTGGCCTCAAAGGTTCGCCCGACCTGGCAGCTTCGCGGATTGTGGCTGATCATATTGGGTCGGTACACCACGAAATTGAATTCACCATACAGGAAGCCCTGGATGCTTTACGCGATGTGGTTTACCATCTCGAAACCTACGACGTTACTACCATACGCGCTTCGACGCCTATGTACCTGATGTCGAGGGTTATAAAATCGATGGGAATAAAAATGGTGCTTTCGGGCGAAGGCGCCGATGAAATTTTTGGCGGTTACCTCTATTTCCATAAGGCTCCGGATGCCAAATCGTTTCACGAGGAAACAGTACGGAAATTGTCGAAACTGCATTTGTATGATTGCCTACGGGCTAACAAATCGCTGGCAGCATGGGGTGTTGAGGGCCGCGTTCCTTTCCTCGACAAAGAATTTATGGACGTTGCCATGCGCCTGAATCCTGAAGACAAAATGGCGAAAGACGGTAAAATGGAGAAATGGATACTCCGCAAAGCCTTCGAGGATTATCTGCCGGCGAGCATTGCCTGGCGACAGAAAGAACAATTCTCCGATGGCGTTGGCTATAGCTGGATTGATACGTTGAAGGAACTTACCGCTTCACAGGTTACCGACGAACAACTGGCCAACGCGAAATACCGCTTCCCTATTAATCCGCCACGGGTAAAAGAAGAGTATTATTACCGTTCCATTTTTGCCGATCATTTCCCTTCGGATGCAGCGGCGCAATGCGTGCCATCGGTACCATCGGTAGCTTGCAGCACTCCCGAAGCGCTTGCGTGGGACGCTTCGTTCCGCAACCAGAACGACCCTTCAGGAAGGGCAGTGAAAAGCGTGCATAATGAAGGATACAAATAAAAATCAGATTCCAGGAGCCAGATTCAAAATTCCAGGGGCGGAAAATCCTATTGTTTCTCCCTTGGATTTGGGATTTGTAATTTCAGGATATGAAACTTCCTTTGCTGAATAGTACAAAACGTGTAATTGCAATTTCGTCAACTCTTTTATGAATATTTTAACAAAACCATTCACTGTTTATACAATGATATCAAACTAACTACGGTATCTTTGCGTATCAGTTTATTATGAGAAAAGTTTTCAGAAGCTTAGCTGTTTTTTTGTGTCTGGTCGTTTTTTCAACTGCTATGCTTTTTGCTGAAGGCACCAAACAGCTAATGCCTGGCACGAATTCGAAAGGGCAATTGTGTATCAATAAATCGAGGAGTGACTTTGCTTTTTACGGTGCTTCGGATGATTTACGACTTAACATCTCAATTGCCAGTACCTCGGAAAAAATAAGGTTTGGCTTTGGAAAGGACTTGGGTAATTATACACCAGGCCTCGTTTACAGGATAAAAAATCCTTCCGGCACAACTGTTTATGGCCCTTTTCCCGTCCCAACATCGGGTGCCGGGTTCATTTCTACTTACAATGCAGCCATTGCTGGACCGTTTCCGGCTGCGGGAGGATATGATTATATTGAATTGCCACCCTTGTTAACCACCGGAGATTATTTCCTTGAATTCGAATATCCATCGCCTTATACGGATGACACACGGCATTTATTCGAATATTTTGATATTACGGTTATTAACGCCGCCCAAAAAGCAGTGGATGGTCGTGTTTGGTCAAAGGCGTGGCAATTCTGGAGTGGACCTGATAATTACTCCAACGTGGAACGGTTTTATGGAAAAATGATGATTCTTTCAGACGACAGTATTGTAACAAAAGTAGACTGTAATGGCTTCCGGGGCGGGACATTTTCAATTTCAAGCAATATGACAGGTTGCAATAATACCGGTGACCTGGAAAGTGACCGGAAATCCAGAAGCGGGCCGTTAAATTACCTTCAATACAAGATTTTCCTGAATGATCCTGATAGTACTGTATATCCGACACAAAAGGCAAAATCAGGCATTTTTTTACCAATTAATGTTACACCCGATTGTGCTACAGGAGGAGGTGACTTTGACCTGAGAGTTGAAAAAGACGGAACTGTTAAACTTCTTATTGAGATAAATCCAAATCCCGGCGCAGATGGCGAAGATGTTCAGATCATAGCCGATGTAAAAGCTGAGCCGGGTGGCGATGGATACAATCATATTTCCTGGGATGGTAACGACAACTATGGAAAACCAGTTGCAAACGGGATATCCCTGGCATTCACGATAACTAATCTCAGCGGGCTAACCCACTTACCTATTTTCGATATTGAAAGCAATGATTATGGATATATAGTAAGCCAAATAAGGCCGGCAGGTGGACAATTGAGAATTTTTTGGGATGATTCCGAAATAGGCGGCACAACGAATTCTTCTACAGGATGCGTAAGCGCAAGCGGCTGCCATACCTGGAACAACGAGTTTGGAAACAATAAAACTATAAATTCATGGTGGTTTGTTTCCTGGTCCGAAACTGTACCAGTAACTTTTACTACGAAAAGGTTCCCTGTAATCCCTGCTTTATCAGGCAACAGCGTTCATTGTATAGGAACATCCGGCAGTCTTGATTTTTTTGTAGCCAACGATCCGAATTCAAGCAGTTATACATGGTCCTATTCCGGGAAAGGCACAACAATTGAGGAGTCAGGAAGGAACGCTACTCTTAATTTTGACACTAATGCCACTGAGGGCATACTTTCAGTAAAAGGTCAGAACGCCGGATGTGGCGACGGACCTGCCATCGATCGGGATATCACTTTTGAACCACTCCCTGTTGTTGCCTTGGCGCCATACCAGGAAATATGCTATACAGCTCCCGGTTTCAAACTTAGTGGCGGGGAACCACAGGGCGGAAACTATTTTGTTGATGGTATTCCTGCGGATAGCCTTTTCCCGTATAAAGAACCTGAAGGTTTGCATCGTATTGTATACTCATACTCTTCGCCAACCACCTGTTCAAATTCAGATACAACCGATATCCTTTTATATTCAGGAACTGTGTGCCTGGGAACTGTGTTTTTCCCGAATGCCTTTAAACCAGGTAATGACAGCGTGAATAATGTATTCCGGCCTGTTGTAAGGAATATCTCCACATTCAAAATGTATATATTTGATCGCTGGGGACAACTTATTTTTACAACTGATGATGTAGTCAAAGGTTGGGATGGGAAATTTGGCGGCAAGGACTGTCCTGAAGGTATGTATACATTTACAGCCACCTTCGGGCTTTCGCTCCGGGAAGACAATATTGGAAGTAAAAGAGGTTTATTTTCCCTGATCCGTTGAAAAAAATCTGGTTTCTATCTCGTTAAGACACACACGAATGATTCATGAATTAAGGGAATTATTCCTACTAAAGAGTTAATCTTGAATCGGGCTGATTTATAAACTGTCAAATATAAATTTTTGCATTAAAACATTGCGCTACTATATTTTTATCAAATCATATCTTAATATATGAATTATTTTCCGGAAATTTGATGAAAAATGCCTGTGTACGGCAGTATGCAACACCTCCCCCCCTCCTAAAAAAAATAATCAGCTCGCACAAAATGGATAAACATTTAAATATCAGACACTTTTCCATATTCATGTTTGTTTGTATTGTGGTTTTAGCCCTACAGGGTAATGCACATATTCTTCCTGATTCCGGAAGTAAAGAAGCCGACAGTCTGAAGCTGGTGCTGGCAAAAACCCTGACACCCCAGGAAAAAATTAAAACTCTTTCTGCTCTTGGAAAAGCATATTATACCAATTCAGAGCTCGACAAAGCATTAGAAACAGAGTATCAGCTCCTGGATATGATCAGCAAACACGGAGAAAAAATTGATTCGGCAAAATGTTTCAGGCTTATAGGGTTGGTTTATATGCAAAAGTCGTGGTACGATAAATCGCTCGATAACCTGATGCGGGCACAACATCTTTTTAGTGAATCAGGCGACTCAGCGATGCAGGCAAAAGCGCTTATGAATGTTGGAATTGTTCACGATTGCATGAATAACTATCCAATGTCATTATCTTATTATAATAAAGCTCTCGATTATTTTAAACGGACGAAAAACGAAAATGGAATCGCTGATTGTGAGCTGAACATCGCCATTGTACTTGCCAAGCAGAAGAACTATAAACCGGCTTGTGAAAATCTCCTTTCAGCCATTAAAATATATGAGAAATCCGGCAATGATTCCTACCTCGCTGCTGCCTATATTAACCTTGGTCTGACAAGTAAAAAAATGGGTAATTATAACCTGGCCATTGAATACCTGGATAAAGCATTGAAAATCTGGAAACAGGAAGAAGATCAATATCATATCTGTTACTATCACCTGAATATGGGTGAGATTATGCTTGATATGAAACGGACCGAAGAAGCCGCCAAGTACCTTAACACTGCGGAAAAACTTGCGAAAGAAGTCGGCTCCAAAGATCTGCTGGCAAAATCCTACGAGTTTTTATCCGACTATCATGTTGCCAGGAATAACTTTAAAGAGGCTTACTCATACCTTGACAAATCAAAACAGCTAAACGATAGCATACTGAATGCAGAAACCACTGAAAAAGTTTCACAAATTCAATATCAGTATGAGATTGCAAAACGGGAAGTTGAAAAGGAACACCTTGTAAAACAAAACTTAAACAAGGAGCTTGAGTTGTCGAAGAAAAACCTGATGCTGTATATCCTGGGCGCAATACTGGTAATTATAGCGGTACTGGTTATCTTACTTATAACTCAGAACCGGATCAAGCGAAAAACCAATGAACAGCTCGAAGTAAAAAACGATCTTATAGAATTGCAAAAAGATGAACTTATTTCACTTAACGTTTCCAAAGACAAATTCCTTTCTATCCTTGCCCATGACATTAAAAATCCTTTAAGCTCAATTCATGGCATTAGTGATTTGCTCCTGACTGATTATGATAAGCTTACCGAAGAAGAAAAGAAGATTTTTACCCGCGATATTCATACTTTATCAACCAATCTTTTTGAAATAATTAATACCCTGCTTACCTGGTCGACTTCGCAAAGCGGAATGATTACTTATCGTCCAATACAATTTTCAATCGGAAAGCTTTGCGGTAAAACAGCAAATAATCTTCAAACCGTCGCCAAACAAAAAGATATTGTAATTGAAAGCACTGTTGATGAAAAATTAATGGTACTGGCAGATGAAAATATGATAATCTCAGTGCTGCATAACCTTATCAATAACGCGATAAAATACTCTTACCACGGAACCAAAATCCGCATTGAATCGATCAGATTGGAAGGATTTGCACAGATATCCGTCATCGACTCTGGTATCGGGCTTTCGGCGGAGAGCCAAGCAAAACTTTTCAAATATGATCAGCATTTTATGAATAAAGGTACTGCCGGCGAGACAGGAACCGGGCTGGGACTAATTCTCTGCAAAGATTTTGTTACTAAAAATGGTGGCACTATCAAAGTTGAAAGTACGTTAAAAGAGGGAAGCACTTTCGTGTTTACACTTCCGCTGGCATAGGCACAGGTGTCTTTACACCCGCAGGGTGTCTGACACCTGAGGCAAATTGTTGATCAGAAAAGGGTGAGTTGAGGCTGAGGTTAAGCAAATAGTAGTGTCAGACACCCGTTGGGTGTGCAGACACTTATCAGTGAACTAGAGGAAATTCTCGTTCAGGAATTTCTGAAATACATCCTTGTACTGGTCACTGACCGGAATATAAACATTTCCAAACACGATTCTGAAACGCTCAATAGTTTCAATCCAGTTAAGATTCACGATGTATGAGCGATGCACGCGCATAAAATCTGATACGGGAAGTTTCGCCTCCAGAGTTTTAAGCGAATTGATGGAAAGTACAGGACTTGACTCGTTTTTCAGATATATCTTAACATAATCCTTCATCCCTTCGATATAAAGAATATCGGCAAAATTGATCCTGCGGATTTTGTATTCGCTTTTTATAAAAAGAAACTTTTCGTTAGTTTCGACGCTGTTGGCCTTGAGGCTCTCCAATTCAATCAGTTTACGTGCTTTTAAAGCAGCTGTCAGGAATTCCTCGTAGCCGAATGGTTTCAACAGGTAATCTACCGCTTCGAGTTTGAAGCCTTCGATGGCAAATTTCTGGAACGCTGTGGCAAATATAACTTTGGGCCCGTTCAGAAGCATCCGTGCAAAATCCGTTCCAAGCAAGTCAGGCATTTGGATATCGAGGAATACCAGGTCTACCGGGTTGTTTTCATAATATTCCATGGCACTCAGCGGATTATCAAATCCACCTTCAAACCGAAGAAACGGAGTCTTCTGAATGTAACCTGTAACCAGATTTAATGCTAACGGTTCATCATCAATTGCAATAGTGTGGATCATAGCCGGCAAGTTAAGAAATGTCTATTTGAAGCATGACCTGGTAGGTTGTGTCGGTCTCCAATACCTGTAGCTTGTGTCGGTCAGGATACAGTAACGCAAGTCGTTTTTTGACATTTTCAAGGCCAATACCCGAATCGGATTTCAATAGCTCGTCGCCTGTATTTACAATGCTGTTGCTGCATTCAAAAATTATTTTCTCCGGCTCTGTTTTCAACTGAACCTTAACAAACGACGGGCGACGGTAACTGATCCCATGTTTGAATGCGTTTTCGACGAAAGGCAGAAAAAGCAGCGGCGGAATTGCTACATCAATAAAGTCTTCAGGGAAACTTACTGTGATGGAAACCTTGTCCGAAATCCTGAGTTTCATCAGTTCTATATAGGTCTTCATGAAGTCAATCTCCTGGCTGAGGAACCTGTCGCCTTTCTCCGTTTCGTAAAGGATGTAGCGCATCAGTTTTGATAACTGCAGGATTGCTTTTTGTCCATCGGGAACACTGGTTTGAACCAGTGAATAGATATTATTCAATGTGTTAAACAGGAAATGCGGGTTGATCTGGTTTTTAAGGAACGCAAGTTCGGTATTCAGTTTTTCTTTTTCGGCTTCCTTACGTTTCTTTTCCTGTTGTGTGAATTTATCGGTAAAGCTCAATCCCAAACCAAATCCAGACAGGAATACGGTTGTTATGATAAAATTATACAAGGGCCAGTTTGCGGATGGCCGTTGGGATTCAGTTCTGAACTCAGTGCCCGGCATGAACGGAACTCCAGGCGGAGGTTGCATGCGAGGGCGCATTCCCATTTCGCGATTTGCATCCCGGCCTCTGAAGCCATATGCTTTGAAGGTTAATTCATTGACAATAGTTGCTAAAACCACCAATGAAATTGCCGCGACAAAGTAAAGTAGTTTCCTGTGTTTGAAGAAAAGCTTAGGTGTAAATACAAGATAGTTGGCATAAAAAATCACAGCATACAGGAATATCTGTACATAAGTCCTTCTGAGAATAGATTCATCATTGCCCGAATCGATAAAAAGCAGGTACGCCGGCAGTATGAAAAGAATGAGCCAAACAGCCGCATGCAGGATGACAGGTATTTTTTTACCCGAAAATAGTTTTGTATTCCATTCATTGTAGCGCTTTCTCATCATACAAAGATATTAATTCATACGAATTCAATCCTTTGGAATTTTGTCAATTAATTGATTATGCATCATGTAAACCAGGAGTTCCTGCAGGTGCTCTTCCATTGTTTCGCTATCGATATCAAATTCCGATAGAATATACTCTTCAATATGGGCTTTGCTGTGGTTTTTCCTGACTTTTTCGATAATCATCACCCCGAGCTCATTGGCCTGGAAGGATTCGCCATTAAAAGTGTTTAACAACACACCGGCATCGGAAATGGCTAAATTTTCTTTCATCTTGTGTTTCATGATTTCCTGAAATTGGTTTTAATACTATGTTTTAAGCTCTGTTTGCTCTGAATTAAATGACAGTCAAATGAATTTATTTTGCATGGCGGGGTTATTTGTACGTAATGCAGCTTCGCATCCTTCTATTCTGCCCACAATTTTTGAAGTAACTGGTCCGATATGGTATGAATTAGAGGCTCCGTTGGTAATGGCTGACCACAAATGTTTTACAGTTCCGCCTGTGCCGGTAACGCAAAAATAAATTCCGGTACCGAAATTTATTGAATTGTTGGCATAATAATTCCCGGTATTATCTGAATTCAATGATGCCAGAACAGTGCCTGTGCCATTGGCGCCTGTTGAAAGTTTATTTACTGTTCCCGAATAAATGGATGTAAGCGACTTGCTATAAACCGATCCGGCGGCTTTAAATAAATGGCAGCCCAGGCAGTTTTTGCCGGTATTGTGGCTCGAACTGCCTGTTAAACTACTGCCTCCTGTATCTGAATCTGATGCATCATCACTGCATGACGCAAAAAACATCATAAAGAAAACGGAAAGAAAAACGAGGACATTTTTCATGTTTCGAGTTGGTTTGGTTAGTGCTGAAAGTACTAATCCCGTCTGTATTATTGGAATTTCCGGCTACCGTCGAAAAACTGCAGATGCAGTTCCTCTGGGGTAATGAATATTTCGTTTACTGGGAGTAAAAACGGAGCCGATAGGATTTCTTTGAATAAATATCGGAAGTAAAAGTATTCCTGCTTACAGCAAATGCAAAATGAAATAGATGAACGGCCTGATTTCCCGTTCAGAACCTGAAAATTAACGGATGGTTTAAAATTTTTTGATTTGATTATTAATTAATTCAAGCTATAATGGTTCGCTGCACCCCGAAAATAAACCAACTCTTACCGATTGTCATAAACAGCAGAGCGGCGATATATTTGTTGAAACAAAATTTTCGCCGGTGATTTAAGGTTCGGCACTCCGGAATATTCTTCGATCAAGGAAATAAAATAAAGAATGATATGAAAGTTAGCCGGAAGCTCCTTAACGACTCTTTAATATTGGTTATGGCTTTCCTGGAATTACAGGAAAACCCGCCCCTTTTCATTGTATCCACAGCAGGCAGTCTCTGGCAGGACAAATCACTTCGGATAAAAAAAGAATAATAAAAGTATTGACTCTGACACTTAGTATAAGAATGGGTGTAAATCAAAGGAACGAAAACCCACTACAAAAAAACGCACATAAACAGGGCCAAAACAAATGGAGGTTGATGCATACAATTAGAGGTTTTGTATTAAGAACCTGATCAGGAAGCTACTTTCCTGTATCTCCAAACCGCCAGTGTTAAGGATGTTACCGCATAAATCGTTATAGCCATAAAAGGTTTCAATATATCCTGAAATTGCGAACCCTTGAGCATTATCATTCGGATAATCCGGATAAAATAAGCTATGGGGTTTATAATATTTATATTTTGTGCCCATTCCGGCATGCTGTCAACCGGTGTAAACAATCCGCTCATCATAACAAAAACAACTACCAGAAACCAAGCCAGGAACATCGCTTGCTGCTGTGTATTTACGATAGTTGAAATAAAAAGCCCAATGCCTAGTACTGCTAATAAATAAACAGAAGCCACCCCGAATATCAGCCATAGGCTTCCAAGGATCGGAATATCAAAAACAACGCGTGCAAGCGTCAATCCAAAACCAAGTTCAAACAAGGCAATGAACCAGAACGGCAACAACTTGCCAATAACAAACTGGTACTTTTTTACTGGTGAAACATTGATCTGCTCAATGGTGCCCATTTCTTTTTCACGCACTATATTCATGGAGGATAAAAACATCCCGATAATGGTCACCAGCAATACAAGAATTCCGGGAACCATATAGGTTTTATAATTCAGCTGCGGGTTAAACCAAAACGAATACCTGATATCGAAAGGTGATTTTATATCGAGGCCTCCCGACAGGTCAACAAGTATATCTTTGTTGTAATCCAGAATTATTGAACTCCCATACGCGTTCATTATGGCGGCGGCACTTCCGTCGATAGCATTGGTAATCAGCTGAGCCGATGCTTTTGATTCTTTTTGCAGGTCGTGTTCAAATTGGCTTGGTATGATCAGTATCTGATGGGCTTTACCGGTTTTGAGTTGCTCTTCGGCTTCCGTATACGAATTGGCATAGGCTTTTATATGATAAAACGGAGGTGCACTAAACTTTGAAACCAACTGCCTTGAAGTTACCGAATGATCCATGTCCACAATCACCAGGTTGATATTTTTAATTTCGAAAGTAACTGCAAATGCAAGTATCAGCAATTGTACAACCGGTATAACGAAAATGATGGGCAGCATCGACTTATTGCGAAAAATCTGCCTGAATTCCTTTTGTAATATGTATAGTGTAATTTTCAATTTTCAATTTTATAGCTTAACGTTCTATGGTTACTGGTTTACGATTTGTCAATGCATAATTAACGTTGACCGGATTTAACGTAGTTTTAGTTTATTTCTTAACATTAAAATTTGTTGTTGTTCTGTTGATTTCGAACCGGGGTCATTCCATTTAATGTCTTGATTGGTTTGCCATTGTTGTACATATACGCTGCCCTTTCTGTTTCTTTTGTAAGCTCTTCAAACTTCAGGAACGTAAGGGTAAAGATAAAGTTTTTTATCGTCCCGTTTAACCTTTCTGCATGTGAGTTTTCACAAACTGTCTTCCGTCATTGGGCTACTCATTTTTAGCTTTTTAGCGAGTGTTTTTAAACGCATTCCTGTGATGTTGGCCGCCTGCATCATGAATTATAGCTCCTTCCGGGGCGGCCTGTCCACAGGTTTTGCCTTCACAGTTCAAGGCAGGCAGCGTGGTGTCTTCCGTTCATAAGCAGTTGCTTGCGGAAAGCCTGCAAATTCATGATTGAATAAAATCCATGATCAATGTGAGATAATAGAACTTTCCAGGCATCTCTTAATAGCTTATACACTCACCAAAGCCTGGATTACAGATGTAATCCCAAGCTCTTTTATCAAATCCGGGAAATGGGTTTACGCCTCTGCTATCGCTGGTTACACGGAAGTTTTTGGTTTTTTAACACGCGAACCATGTGCAAAATAAACTACCTCAAACTTTTCCCTTCCCATGCTTTGAGGGTTAAGCTTGAATACAGGGATGATCCTTCCTGATCTTGTTGGTCAGCATAAGAATTTACAGGCAGACATCTGAATCTTTAAAATCAAACCGCTTTAAAGCTGCTGTTAATCCTTTTCCCCAAATACAAACGCCTGGTAAACATATATTTCGGCATCCTTCTCTTTCCATCCGTCCCATCCGATTCCGGCTTTGTCGCGGGCGCAGTGGCCCAGGAATTCTTCCAGGTTCCAATGGGTTTCGGTGGCAACCTGTGGCAAAAAAGTACCGCTTCTGCTTCCTTTTTTAATATAAATACCATCAACACCAAGCCGGATATTGTTCACATTGGTGATTTTTTGCATGGGTGAGAGTACTGAAATTTCGATATCTATCTGTTTCATTTCAGAAAGACTTACAGCATCAAAACGATAATCCTGGGTAGCAGCTGCTACGGCCATTTGCTGAACAATCTTGTAGAGAGGTTTGTCTGCTTCAAAATGGCCGATACATCCACGAAGTTCACCTTCTTTTTTTAATGTTACAAAGGCCCCTGCCTTGCTTGTTAAAGCAGTTGATAAGGATTCGATATCAACGGATGCAGACAGGCTTTCCTGTAAGTAAGTCTTAATTGTATTTCGGGCAATCTGAAGAAGTTCTTTCTTGTCCGAATCGGTCAATACCATTGTGCCCGACTTTTGCTGTAATACGCTAAGGGCATAATATCCGACTACTCTATCCATTTCCCCGTATTGCGAATCGCCTGAGTTTTTGTATAATACCTGTTTGTATGCTATTCCTGACATTTCCTCGGTGAGGTACATCAGCGTGAGCACAGATGGCCAGGAACAACATCCTGTTGACAGGTTTTCGACTTTCTTGCTGGTGCAGTTTTCTACAACCTCTAAAAATTTATTCGGATTGTTGGTTGCAATGGCATCTGCAATCTGATGATCAGTAACAAATGCATCCTTATACGCCGGGTAATGCGAAAAATCGGTACTGATCACAAAAAGATTTTCAGGCGAAAAATAAGGTTTCAATGCTTTTGCAATCTGCTGGCATAGTAATGGATCCTGTGTGCCTAAAAGGATAGGAACAATATTAAAATCTTTTTTTAAAAAATATTGCATAAAAGGAATCTGAACCTCTATGCTGTGTTCTGACTTATGATATTGCGGATCGAATGATAAAACCTTGTTTCCTGTCGCCAGTTTCTGCGCGATTTCGAAATCGGTTTTCACACTTCCAAGCGGCGTGCTATAATTCCCTGAGCTGTAAATGGATGCTCCTGCAAACGAATTGCGATGGCTGCTTCCCAGTATAAAAATGGTTTTGTATTCCTTTTCAGGATCAAGTTGGTTGAATGCGGCCGCAGCCACTTCGCCCGAAAATACATAACCGGCATGGGGCGAAATAATTGCCATCACTTCACTGCCGAAAGGATGAGCAGGTGCCTTGGCAAAGTACAACTTTAACATTTGCTGAATCTCAGCAGGGTCGGAAGGATAAAAACTACCAGCCACTGCAGGCTGACGGTTTTGTAAAGTATCCGGAGTTTTCATGGTGATTGGCGGATTGGTATGCGATTGACAATTACTGAAAAAACACAATGCCAGCAGAACGGCCAGGAGAATGGTTTTTGTATGAATGCTTTGAGATCTCACATTCATAAGATTTATTCAGCATGATAAAAGTACAAAATATTGAAAAAAATAGCAAGAAGTTTTGTGATGTCAAACCAGAATGCATTATGGTATTTGGATTTTAGTAGAATTAAAAGAATTGCAATAAATGGCCGGAGGTCTGGAGGCGGAAGTCAGAAGCAGGCTGGTTTGTATTCAAACGGAAATTTTGTAGTGCACTTAAAAAAGAAATATAAGCGAATCGAAAACCTGTTTCAAAAAGTGTTTGTCAGGCTGAAATGCTAATGGACAGAACGTTTTAATGAATATGCGTCCGACTTCCGACTCCGGACTTCCGGCTTCCGACCCTGGAAATATCCTGGCAGAACCACATTCTCGGAAAAGTAGTATTTTTGCACCCTAACAATAAGAAATCATTGAATATAGCAGCATTAGTTTCGGGAGGTGTTGATAGCTCGGTTACCTTGCATTTGTTAAAAGAGCAGGGTTACGAACCGGTAATTTTTTACATCCAGATCGGGATGAAAGATGAAGAGGGTTTTATGGACTGTTCTTCTGAAGAAGACATTGAGCTTACCTCCTGGCTTGCCAAGTATTACGGGTTAAAAATGGAAGTTGTTCCTTTGCATAAAGAATATTGGGACAATGTGATGGCTTACGCGCTGGATGCTGTCCGCAAAGGGCTTACGCCAAATCCCGATGTGATGTGCAACCGTCTTATAAAATTCGGTGAGTTCGAAACATACTGGGGCAAGGATTTTGATAAGATCTCAACCGGCCATTATGCCAATACAGTGGTTGAAAACGGGAAAACCTGGCTTACTACGGCTAAAGATCCGATCAAAGATCAGACTGATTTTCTTGCTCAAATCACCTACCCGCAAGTGAGCAAACTTATGTTTCCGATCGGCAACCTGATGAAAAGTGAGGTCCGTGCTATCGCTCATATACAAAACATGCCCAGCGCTCACCGCCGCGACAGCCAGGGGATTTGTTTCCTGGGGAAAGTAAATTATGTTGATTTTCTCAGGAAATATATTGGGGAGAAAGAAGGCAAAATAGTTGAACTTGAAACAGGGAAGATACTTGGAAAACATAAAGGATACTGGTTTCATACCATAGGCCAGCGTAAAGGGCTTAACCTGGGTGGCGGACCCTGGTTCGTGGTGAAGAAGGATTCAATTGAAAACACCATTTTTGTTTCCAATGGCTATGATCCCATTTCACAATACCAGGATGTAATTGGGCTGACTGATTTTCATTTTATCAGTGGAAATCCCTGGCAGGATGATGCTCCTGAACATGAAATAACCTTCAAAATCCGCCATACTCCCGATTTTACAAAGGGAATTCTGAAAAGAGCCGGGGAAAATTATATTCTGCAATCTTCGGTTCCGGTTTCAGGAGTTGCAGCCGGGCAATTTGGCGTAGTTTACGATAAGGACTCACGGATTTGCTTTGGAAGCGGGGTTATTGAATAAAATTCCAAGTTTAATCAGCAACAAACCGGGCACTGAGCGGCGGCGAAGTGTAAGGTTCAAGAGTTCAAATGCCTGCGGCGTTTAAGGATCTCAGTTTACAACATTCGGCAAAATTTTAATCATTACTTTATGAAAAACTCAAAACTACTCTTCAACCTTATTCTTGTTATTATACTTGCCATTTTCTCCATTTCATGCGAAAAAGGTCCTGTTTTTGAGAAATACCTGAAATTGACGAACTCCAGCTGGGATAGGTTCGATATCAAACAAATTGAAATACCCGTAAATGAGGTAGGCAAAAGCTATGATATTACACTCATTGTCCGGTGTACCAGACTGTTCCAACCGGATAAAATTCCGCTTTATATGATTCTAACTTCTCCGAAAGGCGAGGAGAGTATACGCGAAATATCAATCCCGGTGCGTGAAAACGGTAAACTGATAACAGAACCCATAGAATCAAAAGCTGAATCCCGCCTGGTTCTTTGGAAAAGCTTTAGTATGGCCGAAAAAGGGAACTACAAGATCACTATTGAAAATCTGATTCCTAAAATTCAGACGGAAGGAATTGCTGAAATCGGTATTGTGGTGACGAAGGCGAAATAAGTAAGTCACATATGTTTCCACTAATCAATTTAATAGAAGTTCTTCAACAGACTCTTTCAGGACTCAAACACTTCTGATCGCGGCTAAGTTCCTGTTTAACAAGTATTAACTTTTATCCCCTTTTATTTACATCTACTTTTGCATAATTATACTTGGGAACATGAAACTCAACTGGCTCCTCTTCCTTCTTTTTTTTCCGGTTTTCCTGAGTGTTAAAGCACAGGTTGCTCAAAAACGCCCGGAAGTTTCAGTTGAAGGATTTATTACAAATCCACAGGGAAAATCTATTGAAAATGTGCATATTGTAAATATATCTGCGAACAAGGGAACTACCAGCAACTGGAAAGGACAGTTCCAGATCAATACCTATCCGGGAGATACGCTGAGGGTTACCTGTATTGGATATATTCCCTTTAAATATCATATTCCTGTCGACAGGCTATCTCCGATAATTCCGTTGCATGTTGTAATGAAGTCGGATACCATTATGATAACCGGTGTAGAGATTTTTCCCTGGCCTGCTGATGCTCAGGCGCTGAAGGAAGCCGTGCTTGCCATGGAGGATCAAACGCCGAAAGTTACAGATCTTAAACTTAACGATCCGAAATTTTACAATATGCCTCTTCCCGCCGGAGGTGTGCCACCTGGCAGAAGCACCCCGGGATTGGCCAATCCCGGCTTAACACTTACTATTCCCGGCCCGATTACGGCTTTATATGATGCATTCAGCAAAGAAGGTAAGAGCAGGCGAAAACTGGAGACGCTGGTAAGCCAGGATCAGAAAAAGGTAGTGGCAGCCCGACGATATAATGCAGAAGTTGTAAAACAGGTAACTTCGTTCAGATCGGATAAGGATATACAGGATTTTATGTTGTACTGCAACCTTTCGGTTGATTTTATTGTCAGCTCTACAGAATACAATCTGTATAAGGCGATTAATGAATGCCTGATTTCTTATAATGCGGAGAAGAAGGAGAAGATTTAAGTAACCGTTTAATTTTGGATTTCTACAAACAGAAGGGGCGAAGGGCGACAAGGCGAGGGGAGAAAGAGCATTGTTACCTAGTACTGTTATAAAATTGAAAAAGTCTACTTTTTACCGACATTTAAAAATTGACTAAAAGTCTTCCAATATCTTTCCTGCAGTAATTTTATCGCTTGCCAGCTGAAACTGAAGATCCCCTAAACTTGCGAATCTTTTCTCATCACGAATCCGTTCGATAAACGTAAGCGTTATTTCCTTCTCATATAAATCCTGGTTAAAATCAAAAATATTGGCTTCTATAGTCAGGCGATCGGCATCGATAGTGGGCCGGTAACCAATATTGGTCATTGCTTTAAAAACGGAATCATTAATTTTAACCAGTGTAGCATATACTCCCTGGCCCGGAACCAGTTTGTGCTTGTATGTAAGCTTCAGATTTGCTGTTGGATAGCCTATGTTCCGTCCGATTTTATTTCCGGCAACTACAAGCCCGGTCATTTCATACGCATAGCCAAGCATTGTTGCCGCAAGTTTTACATCCCCGTCGAGCAATGCCCGCCGTACTATTGAAGAGCTAACCGTATGTTCAGCAACCAGCACCATCGGCAATTCATCCACGGTAAAACCAGATTCCCTGCCCATTTTGCTAAGCATATCAAAATCACCCTGCCTGTTCTGACCAAAAAAATGATCATAACCTGTGATTACATGACTCACCTTTATCTGGTCAACCAGGACGTTTTTAATAAAATCGTGGGGAGTGATTTTTGCAAATGCAAGGTCGAAAGGTATTACCAGTACAACATCGACACCGGCTAATTCGAAACGCTTAAGTTTTTCATCCAGTGTTTGCAGCAGGCGTACTTCAGCATTATGCGGCAGCACTAACTTAGGATGTGGATCAAAAGTGATTATAACAGACTCGCATTTCTTTTCTTTTGCAACTGCCAGTAAGCGGCTGATTATTTCCAGGTGGCCGCGATGAACACCATCAAATACACCTACCGTTGCCACCGGGTTACAGTGGGATTTAAATTCAGATATCTGACGGTAGATTCGCATTGTGGAGAGTAAGTTAAAGTGGGGCGAGATACAACTGTATAAATTCCAGGCTTCAAATTCCAAGCTTCAAATTCCAAGGTTAGAAATTCCAACCTTGAAATTGAGATTCACGTTATTTTTTTTCTTGAGATTTAGACTTTTTATTTTGGAATTTGGGCCTTGGAATTTGGAGTTTGGGACTTGAAATGTGGATTTTGGGACTTGGAATTTCAAAAAGTAAGAATATAACTCGTTCTGAGAATAATCCGGTCCAACCTTACGATTTCACCAGCTCGTTATTCATCAGGTACGCGGCAATCTGAACAGCATTGGTGGCGGCACCTTTGCGGAGGTTATCTGCTACCACCCAGATATTGATGGTGTTAGGCTGTGATTCGTCGCGGCGGATACGGCCTACAAAAACCTCATCGCGGCCTTCGGCATATTTAGGCATAGGATAAATGGATTTTTCAGGATCATCCTGTACCACAACACCTTTGGTTGATGACAAAAGTTTATTAATCCATTGCATCTCGAATTCTTTCTCAAACTCAATATTTACCGATTCCGAATGGCCACCGGTTACAGGAACACGAACAACTGTAGCTGTAACTCGTATGGAATTATCACCCAGAATTTTCCTTGTTTCATTAAGCAGCTTCGTTTCTTCGGTTGTATACCCGTTGGCTTCGAAAGTGCCGCCGTGAGGGAATAGATTGAGGTCAATCGGATGAGGATAAACCATGTTGGTGCGTGTTCCGGCACGTTCGTTCATCAGTTGCTCCATGGCTTTCTGACCGGTCCCTGAAACTGACTGATAGGTTGAAACAACGAGACGTTTGATTTTCAGATGCTGATGCAGTTGCGATAAGGCAAGTACCAGCTGAATTGTACTGCAATTCGGGTTTGCGATAATTTTAGTTTTGCTATTCAGCAGGGAAGCATTTATTTCGGGAACAACCAAAGGAATGTTTTCGTCCATGCGCCAGGCAGAGCTGTTATCGATCACAAAGGTTCCGGCGGCGGCAAACAGCGGAGCATATTGCAAAGAAATTGATGCCCCGGCTGAAAATATTGCTATATCAGGTTTCATGGCGATTGCATCAGTTACACTCACGATTTTACGGGGCATATTATTGAAAAATAGATCTTTGCCCACTGATTTTTCGGATGCAACAGGTATGATCTCGGAAATTTTGTCGAAAGGAATATAGCGCGCTTCTTCCAGAACTTTAAGCATAACGCTTCCTACCAGGCCGGTGGCACCAACAATTGCAATTTTCATAATATATCTTGATTAGTTGTTGTTTTTAACTGAAATTGTCTTGAATTTTTAAAATGACCGAAATTGCTTTTTGCTAAATAATTGCGATTTCATATCTTTACCAAAGAATTTATTTCAGAACTGCAAAAATACTACATTTACGTTAATTGAATGTCAATCAATAGTAATATGCGAAAGATTCTGCTATTTATTATCAGTGTTATTCTATTCCAGGGCTTCGCCAGAGCACAGTTTGCTGATAGTTTCACCGATGGCAATTTTACTTCAAATCCAACCTGGACCGGCGATGTAGCTTTATACAAAGTGAATACAGCGTCACAACTTCAGCTTAATTCAACAATTTCAGAAACAGCCGCCTTGTCAGCAGCCAATAGCATGACACCGGACATGGAATGGCATTTTTGGATAAAATTAGCTTTTGCGCCATCGGATAACAACCTCGCCCGCTTTTATTTAACTTCGGATCAGGCCGATCTGAAAGGACCGCTCAACGGCTATTATCTTAAATTTGGCGAAACCGGGTCAAACGATGCCATCGAACTTGTTCAGCAATCGGGAAATATACATACTGTTATTTGCCGGGGAACTGACGGGCTTCTGGCCGCTGCTTTCACCATCCGGATAAAGGTAGTCCGGGCTGCAGGAGGCTCGTGGACGGTGTATGCCGATGAACTTGGAGGTACAAATTATAAAATACAGGCTTCCGGTGCCGACAATACCTTTACAAACGGTTCATGCCTGGGAGTTTACAGCAAGTTTACCAGCAGCAACGGCACAAGATTTTACTATGACGATTTTTATGCGGGACCTGTAATTGTTGATAATCTGCCACCTGAAGTGGTTTCTGTTTCATTGGAAACACTGAACAATTTATCTGTAATTTTCAATGAACCGGTTGAAGCTTCAAGCTCTACTAATGTCAACAATTTCTCAACAACACCCGGATCGTTGGTTCCTCAATCGGCAACGCAAGATTTCCTCGACCCGTCAATTATTCATCTTTCGTACGCTCAGCGTTTTACACCCGACATTGTTTATTCGCTTGATGTTAAAAATGTTAAGGACCTTGCCGGAAATGTAATGACAGCAAGCCAAACACCATTTAGCTGGCACCAGGCTAAAACCTATGATATTCTGGTCAGCGAAATTATGGCCGATCCCACGCCGCCGGTTAACCTGCCTGAAACTGAATATGTTGAATTATATAACCGAAGCGCTTTCCCGGTTGAACTGCAAAACTGGTCATTATGGCTTGGTACAACCGAAAAAGTGCTGCCCCAATACACCCTTCCGGCAGGAGGTTACGTTATTCTTTGTGATGACGGATCAAAACCTTCACTTGCACCTTATGGAGCTGTGATTGATTTCAGCAGTTTTTCAGTAACCAATGGAAGTGGAATCGTTACGCTGAAGGATTTTGACGGGAATGTGATTCACACAGCCTCGTATGCCGAAAGCTGGTTCCAGGGCAGTTATAAAAAAGACGGTGGCTGGTCGCTCGAACTGATTGATCCGCTAAATCCCTGCGGCGAGTCCGCCAACTGGGCGGCATGCAGTAATGCCGATGGGGGAACTCCCGGCAAAGTGAATTCGGTACATGCCTCAAATCCCGATCTGGTTCCCCCCTCTGTCAGTAGTGTTGTGATAGCCGATCCAACACATATAACGGTTTTGTTTAGTGAATCATGCGACAGCTCAACAGTTTTGAACAAGACAAATTATAGCATCGATAACGGAATAGGAAATCCAACCGCTATTTGGGCATACAGCCCTGATTACAATAGCGCTGATCTTACATTGGCTTCGCCCCTGGTGGTTGGCGTGAATTACACTATCACAACTACGAACACTATCACCGATTGTGCCGGAAATGTTATTCAGTCTGGGAATTCAGCGGAGTTTGCGCTTCCGATTCCCGATACCACACCGCCATCAGTAATCTCGGTTTCTCTCGAAGCAACAAACAAACTGTCAGTAACATTCACTGAACCAGTCGAATCCGCAAGTGCTACCATGGTGAATAACTATTCAACTTCACCTGGTTTATATGTGCCAACAACTGCTATGCCGGATCCTGCTGATTCTAAAATAATTCATCTTACTTATACACAGTATTTTACACCAGATATTGTTTATTCGCTTGATATTATAAATGTGAAAGACCTTGCCGGAAATGCAATGGATACAACTCATTCTTCATTCAGCTGGCACCAGGCAAAATCCTATGATGTGCTGATTAATGAAATTATGTCTGATCCTACGCCTCCGGTGAATTTGCCGGAAGCTGAATATGTTGAACTCTATAATCGCAGTTCCTTCCCTGTGGATATGAAAGGCTGGACGTTGTTGCTGGGCAGCACTAAAAAGACACTTCCACAATACACTCTGGCAGCGGGTGAATATCTAATTCTTTGTGATGACGGGGCAAAACCATTCTTCTCACTTTTGGGACCTGTCATTGATTTCAGTACTTTTTCTGTAACCAATGTTTCCGGAACAATTACGCTTAAGGATTTTAATGGAAATGTGATTCATGCCATTTCATATACTGACGGTTGGTTTCTGGATAGTTATAAAAAAGACGGCGGCTGGTCGCTCGAACTGATTGATCCCATGAATCCGTGTGGCGAATCCGCCAACTGGGCGGCATGCAGTAATGCCGATGGTGGAACTCCCGGCAAAGTGAATTCGGTACATGCCTCAAATCCGGATTTGGTTTCGCCCGCTCTCAGCCAGGTGAAAGTTATTGACCCTACACATATAACAATTTGGTTTACCGAATCATGCGACAGCGCAGCTGTTTTGAATAAGTCAAATTATATCATAGATAACGGAATAGGAAATCCGGCCGATGTCTGGGT
The DNA here is from genome assembly GCA_903879715.1 of uncultured Bacteroidales bacterium. GTDB lineage: Bacteria > Bacteroidota > Bacteroidia > Bacteroidales > UBA4417 > UBA4417. The sequence goes on along the minus strand of CAIRMR010000204.1, from coordinate 50,162 downwards.
ACACAGCCCCGAATACAAAATAGCTGATCTTACATTGTCTGCACCGCTGGTTGTCGGTGTTGATTATACGCTGACAAGTACGAATAATCTCACCGATTGTGCTGGGAATGCGTTTTTAACTGAAAATTCAATGCATTTTGGGATTCCTTTCCCTGATACTATCTCTCCCGAGGTTGTTTCGGTTTCGCTCGAAACATTGAACAAGGTTTCAATAACTTTCACTGAGCCGGTTGAAGCCGCCAGTTCTACCAGGGTGAGCAATTATTCGACCATGCCAGGTTCCCTTATCCCTGTTTCGGCTGCCATTGATCTTTTTGATCAAAGGATGGTGCATCTGGTTTACGCGCAGCGATTTACTCCTGATGTTGTGTATTCACTTGATATTGTAAATGTGAAGGACATGGCCGGAAATGTAATTGATACAACTCAATCGCCCTTTAGCTGGCATCAGGCTAAAACATTTGATGTGCTTATAAATGAAATAATGGCTGACCCTTCACCGACGGTGAATCTGCCTGAATCTGAATATGTTGAACTTTACAACCGGAGCAATTTCCCGCTTGAACTGAAATATCTGACTCTGTGGCTGGGAACAACAGCCAAGCCACTTCCGAATTATACTTTACCTGCCGGAGAATATGTAATTCTTTGTGACGATGGTTCAAAACCGTTGCTGCAGCCTTTCGGTGATGTGATCGATTTCAGTAGTTTTGCGGTTACTAATTTAAGTGGAACGATTACGCTAAAGGATTTTGACGGGAATGTGATCCATTCAGTATCTTATTCAGATGGCTGGTATAAAGGTAGTTACAAAAAGGACGGAGGCTGGTCGCTGGAGCTTATTGATCCGTTGAATCCCTGCGGTGAAGCTGCAAACTGGACGGTTTGCAGTAATTCGGATGGAGGAACTCCCGGAACGGTTAATTCGGTAAAAGCTTCAAATCCTGATCTTTTGGCTCCGGAAATCAGCCGGGTTGGTGTTCACGATCCGATGCACATGACGGTTTGGTTTACCGAATCGTGCGATAGCGCAAATCTTTTAAATCCGGCAAATTATACGATCAGCGACGGAATTGGGAATCCGGTCACTGTTGTGGCGCATAATCCCGATTACAAAATTGTTGATCTCACGCCGTCTTCACCTTTGCAGATCAATGTAATTTATACGCTGACAAGTACTGGCAACATCACCGATTGTGCAGGAAATGAGATTTTAACCGGAAGTTCAGCGCGGCTGGCCATTCCTGCGGAAGCAGAAGAAAATGATATTGTGATCAACGAATTACTCTTCGATCCGGTTGAGGATTGTGTTGATTTTGTGGAAATATTTAACCGCTCCGCAAAAGTGATTGACCTGAAAGACCTGATTCTTGTAAATTACGATACGATAAACAATGTAATTACCGATTACAACCAAATCAGTGGAGATCCATTTCTGATTTTCCCCGATGATTATTTAGTGCTCTCGACGGATAGTTCAGCGGTTAAGAAATGCTATAAAACCACTGATCCAAAGGCGTTTATAAATATGGTATCTTTCCCATCAATGAATAATGAAGATGGCGTTGTTGCAATTACCACAAAGAGCGGAGAAGTAATAGATTTGGTTGCTTACACCGCTGCAATGCAGTATCCTTTGTTAACCAGCGTAGATGGAGTTTCGCTCGAAAGGATAAACCCGGAAAGGGCTTCGGATGACGCAACCAACTGGCATTCAGCTGCAGAATCGGCAGGTTTTGGAACACCAGGGTATAAAAACTCGCAATTCGGAGTTACGGTAACGGATGAAAATGAAATTACCCTTTCGCCGGATATTTTTTCACCCGATAATGACGGCTACAACGATTATCTGAACATAGCTTATTCTTTCGGCGCTCCCGGGAATAATATCAGCATTACTATTTACGATGCAACCGGTCACCTTATCTGTAACCTTGTGAACCACGAACTATGTGGTACCTCAGGCGCTTTTGCCTGGGACGGTATTACTGACGAGAGGACCAAAGCGTTGATCGGAAGATATATTGTTTTTGTTGAAGTTTTTGATATGGATGGGAATGTGAAGAAATATAAAAAGGGGACGGTGCTGGGAGGGAAACTTTAATGTGTGGATAACTACTCGGGGAATATTTATTTAACCGTCTCATACACCGTCAGATATTTCAACCCACTTTTAAACTCTTCAAATCCTATTGATTTCGGGCAGGTTACTGTAACAGACTCTCCCGGAAGAATATCCATAAAATTATCTGAAAACTGAACTTCACTGTTGGTGCTGGTAAGGAAAAGATTTTTCGCCAGGTTTTCAGAATGGATAGTAACTGAATATGTATCCGGAGTTTCTTTGACGTCGAGACTGATAACAGGATCAACAAGTTTAATGTCCTTCACTTTGGCAAAGTATTGGTAATCAGTATCAATTACATTTTTGCCGGATTCAAAAGTTGCAACCAGTATGCACCTGGTTCTTCCAACCAGGCCGAGCAATTCAGTGGTGTCTGTCTCAAAAATAACTTCAGAAGAGTTTGCAGGTAACTGTGTTTTAATAGTTTCTTCCCAAAGTGTGATTCCCTGGAAATCGATCAGTTTTATACTCAGTGATCCTTTCTGAGGAGTAAGTAAATCCGAGATTCCAAATATTTTGATTTTTCCGTTTTCTTCAATTGTTGAAATGATGGAGTTTTTAAATGCATCACGGGAAAAATACTGCAAAGCTTTCCAGCGCTGGTAATAATCCATACTGCTCCAGGAAGCAACCGGCCAGCAATCATTGATCTGCCAATATAGGGAACCCTGGCAATACGGCATAGCCTGCCGATGTGATTCAATTGCCATTTTGATGCCTTCGGCCTGCAAAACCTGACCGATATACAGAAACTGTTCAAAATCAGCCGGGATTTTATAATCCGCTTCCATGTATTGTTTTATACGGAGGTTGCCGATTCCTGAGCGCTGATGCGAAGCCATAACTTCTGATTCTATATTGTAATCAGAGGGAAGGGTATATTTCTGAACAGTTTTGAATTCAGGAAACGACTGGAAACCGTATTCGCTCATAAAGCGGGCTTTGTATTTGCGGAAGTCGCTGAACGGATGAAGCCCATGCCAGACACCCCAGTAATGCATATCGCCGGAGCGGGTTTCGTGATTAGCAAGTTTCTCAAATCCTGCTGAAGGAGATGAATGCCAGTAGGCTTGATCCGGTGCGAAATCCTTTACGGCATCGGGTAAAATATGGTGAAAGACAGCATCGTAGGAATTCCATATAATTTCACGTTGTTCAATGTTGTAAAGTTGTTTATAACCCCAGCCTGCTTTTTCATCCCATTGTGCCCACATGGATTCTATTTCATTGTTGCCGCACCAGAGCGCAATACAGGGATGATTACGAAGTCTTTTTACGTTATCAATGGCTTCGTTTTTTACATTATCCAGGAAGGCCGGATCGCCTGGGTACATGGTACAGGCAAACATAAAATCCTGCCACACTAATATGCCGTATTTATCGCAAAGATCATAGAAAAGATCATCTTCATAAGTTCCTCCGCCCCAAACGCGGAGCATATTCATATTACTCTGAACAGCTGTTTTCACAACTTTCTCATATTTTTCGGGTGTAACCCTTGGAAGGAAGACATCATTCGGAATGTAGTTGGCGCCTTTCATAAACACAGGCCTTCCGTTCACTTCAAAGAAAAAACTTTCGCCTTTGCCATCTGCATCCGGATTACGGATAAGCTTTATGGTGCGCAAGCCGGTTTGTACTGATTTACTGTCAGCAACAGCCTGATCATCCCCCAAAACTGCTGTTATTGAGTAAAGAACCTGTTCGCCGAGGCCATTGGGCCACCAGAGTTTAGGATTTTTGATTTCAAAATCAACAGGATAAATATGAGTGCCTTTTTGAATGTATAATGCCTGGCTGGTGGTAAGGATGTTATTTACGTTAATACTGATATCCTGTTTGCTTTCCCGGTCGGCTGTTATTTCCACTTCGGCTTTTAACAGGGCTGATTTGGCACCAAGTAAGTTCTGTACGATATGAATACTCTCAATTTTCTGACTGTCCCAGGCTTGTATATGTACTTTCCGCCAGATACCTGAAGTTACCAGGCGCGGGCCCCAGTCCCAGCCAAAGTGATACCCGGCCTTGCGTGTGTACATGCTTACAAGGTTATTACCCAATCCTCCTGTAACAGATTGGTCATTGCCTGCCGGAAGTCCGAAACCCAATGCTTCCTGTTTCTGCAAGCCAATTACAGTTGGTGATTTGAGTAAAATACGTACCTGATTTTCTCCTTGCTTCAGCTGTTTTTTTACATCTGCTTTCCAGGTACGGAACATATTATCCGCGCTCAGCACCAACCTATCATTGATATACACATCGGCATACGTATCCAGGCCTAGGAATTCCATTACAATATTCTGCTTCCCTGCCATTTCAGCCGACAGGTTAACTGTTGCTCTGTATTCCCAGTTTACTTTATCAATCCATTGCAGGTCGTGTTCATTCAACCGGTAATACGGATCTTCAATTTTCTTATTGGCGAGCAAATCGGTATGAACCGTACCGGGCACAGTGGCAGGCAGCCAGTCGGTAGTTCCTGTTTGCCTGAACTCCCAGTCTTTATTCAGTTCCATTGATAATACTGAGGTTTGTGCCTGAAGGGAAAATGTAGTGATCATCAGAACGAATGTTAAGAGCGCATTGCGCAACAGGTGCTTTTTCATAAATTCAGGGTGGTGATTTTTCTTTATATTCCGGTTAATATTCAGTTTAGTCCCGTCTGTAAGTCAATCCAAATTTCAGAAATTTAATTTAACGGGCAAAACTAATTTTCCAATAAACTTCGTTGCCATAAAAGGTGTATAAAGTTATTGCTTTTAACGGGCAAAACCGAAAATCAACTTTGATAGAATCGAAAAACACCAATAAATTACTCTGGTAAATGGGCTTCTCTAAATCCCGGAATTTAAAAGAACGGCTATTATTTTTTAATCACCTTCACTGTGGTTGCTCTTTCTTTTGTATCCTGAATTTTTAAAATATACAGACCCGACGGGATATCCGTGGTATTTAGGCTCCAGCCCTTTTTGCCGGGGTTTACGGATTTCAATACTACTTTCCCCGAAAGGTCAATTAATTCTAACTGTGCTACTTTGGTGCAATTTTTAATATTTAGAATCGTGTCAAAAGGATTTGGAAACACCTCGATGCCATCAGATTTGCTGTTATCATTTATCTCTAAAATGATTCCATCCGTGCGAAACGGAACCGCCGGTAAATTTTCGCTGTTCATTAAGTTGGTAATTACCGCGTTTGAAAAGGCGTAACGAACGGCTGCCGGGTTTGCAACCTGAGGGCTTGAAACAAGGATATCGGATCCGTTGATTTCAGCCGTAGCCGGGTAAAATACCTTATCGGAACCGGCAATTTTAAAATTGGCAGGAGCACTGCCGTTATTGGTTGTAAGCCCGGTTCCAACGGTTTCTGCTTTAAACTTAATCCGCATTTTGCTTCCTTCTATAACAGCTGACTCATAAACAGGGCCTGAGAATATAACATTTTCACCGTACGTTTTTGCTTTGGCGCAAAGCGCAAGTCGTTTACCTACATCAAGTTTGTTGCGGGGATGAATATTGTTTATTTCGCCAATATCCATGGTAACTGCCATGCCGGTATTGGTTTCGGAGAGCATATTAAACTGTGCTTCCCTGAATTCGGCATACACCGGTTCCGGAATGCCCATGGCATAAGGAGCAACCTGAACGTAATAGAACGGGAAATCGCCCTGTTTCCAGTCTGTTCTCCAGCCTTGCAGCATAGCAGCACAAAGTTTGCGATACATCTCACCATCCTCTTTGTTGGATTCGCCCTGGTACCATATTGAACCGCGAATACCAAACGGAATTACCGGAGCCAGCATTCCATTGTATAAATTCGATGCTTTGTATTCATCCGTAAATGAACCCGGATTTAGTAAATACGGGGCCAGGTATTTGGTATTCATAGCCGCATCGGCAGCCAGTACATCCTGGCGGGTCCATGCCTGGGCGGCAGAACCACCATAGGCTGATTGGATAAGACCTATCGGGATGTTTATATTAAGGTCATCATACAGTTCTTTCCCAAAATAATAGGCTACTGCGCTAAAAGTGGGCACGGTGGCAGGGCTGCATTCGGACCATGAACCGCCGCAATCAGTTGCTGGTATTGAAGATGCACGTTTAGGTACTTTAAAAAGCCTGATGTTGGGATAATTGGCAGCAGCAATTTCGGTTTCATAATTATTTACGCCCAGTGTCCATGGAGCATTTGTTGTCATCGGGAATTCCATATTCGATTGGCCGGAACATACCCAAACATCGCCTATGAGAATATTATCAAACTGAACTGCATTTTTTGAACCCGTAATTGTGAGTGTATATTTTGGTGTCTGGCCGGGAATAGCAGCCGGTGTTTTTATTTTACCCGACCATTTCCAGTCAGCATCTGCAGTGGCTTCAAATGATCCGCCCCAGCTACCGGTTACCTTAACTTTTTCACCCTGAGGAGCAAAGCCCCAGACAGGAACATCCATATTTTGCTGCAGAACCATGTTGCTGTTGAAAATACCAGGGAGGCTTACAACCGAATCGCCTGACAAGGATGAAACAAGTTTCAGGTCATCAAAATACCAGGTTTCCCCGGCAGTCGTACCAAAAATGTCGAAAAATAAAACAATGTTATCATACGTTCCTGAAGCAGTGCCGCTAAAGTCGAAGGAAAGTTCCTCCCATTTACCAACCTGGGTGGTCATGCAGTACACTTCTTTATAAATATTAGCCTTATTTGCCGAATATTCCAGTTTTATAAGGACATTGGCAATTCGTGGCGAAAAGACTTTAAGCTTGAAAATCTGCTTATCGGAGAAATCTATCTTCGGCAAAGGTGCTGCATTAACAATACCTTCCCAGGTTTGCGCCGCACTTACAGTTTTTCCGACATTATCGCTGGTATTGATTCCTGTTTTGCTGGGATTGGCTACTTTTTCGATGGTAGTCATGAAAGAGCCAAAATTCAGATTAATATCCTCAAAGTTGGTATACGTTACACTTCCCTGGGCAAATGCAGAGGATACTGAAAATATGACCAGAATCACAAGGGTCGCAATGGTTTTCATTTTAGTATTTTTAAAATTCACGTTTGAAAAGTTCACATTGCACATTCTGAGTCTTACCAGTAGATAAACATCACAACAAAGCACAGTAAGAACAAAGCCACGGCCCAAACCCTGAAATCGTTATAAAATTTCACATCCTTGTACTCACGCGCTTCGTCAATAAAAAATTGACGGGTGATAACATTTCCTTCTGTTTTTTCAGCGGGCGGAGGAGCCGTAAGTAAACTCACAATTACCATAACAATACTTACGAATGCGAAATTGATAGGAGCGAGGTACAGCCAATGGAGAGGTGCATCCGGATTTTGAACGGATTGGATAAAATGTTCTTTGCCGTAGAAAAACATGAATAATGCCATCACAAAGGTTGAAAGTAATCCCGAAAAAATGCCGGTTGCATTGGCACGTTTCCAGAACAAACCAAGCATAAATGCAGCAACAATAGGAGGTCCTACATACGAAAGTATTTCGTTGTAATAATTGATAAGTGTACCGAACTTCTGAATTTGTGGCGCCCACAATACACCGATAATCAGCACAATAGTTGACGTAATTTGCCCGACACGCACCAGTTTTTTGGAACTGGCCTTTTTATCAATTTTACGGTAGAAGTCCATGGTGAAAAGCGTGGAAACGGAATTCAGGCATGCGCTGAGGCTGGCGGTTAAAGCCGAAACCATTACCGCCAGCATAATCCCAAGGAAAACAGTCGGCATCCAGGTTGTAACCATTTTCGGATAAATGCCATCCGGTGGATTTACATCCGGAAAGGCTACGGCTGCCTGCATGGCAGGGATAAAGATAAGATATAGCGTGAGCATAGTGAGTAATCCCGTCAGCAGAACACCTTTCCGCCCGTGATCGACCGATTTAGCTGAGAGTACCCTTTGTACCAATTGCTGGTTGTTTCCCCAGAAATAAAATCCAAGGATGGGAAGGGCAAGAATCAGTGCGGGCCAGGGAATTGCCAGATCGTTTGGTCCATGAATTAAATGCAGGTAAACCGTATCGTGAAACCGTTCCTGAAGCACTTCCCAGCTTCCGACATTTCGCTGGGCGATAAATGCCAGCAGTACCGATCCGATGATAAGTATTACTGCCTGTATCACTTCTGTTTTGATAACAGAATTTAATCCGCCCGGAATTGTGTATGATGCAACAATAATTGCGGCAAGGATCACAATAACCTGCAATTCCATTTCGGGGAATATGATCTTGAAAATCATGGCGCTACCGTAAAGGGTTGCTGAAACATCCATAAAAATTCCGCCAAAAACGGCAATTCCCGAGAAATAATATTTGGAACGGTGATCGAACCGGCGTTCAAGAAACTCAGGCATGGTGTAAACTCCCGACTTAATATAAAAGGGAAGGAATATCCATGCAAAAAATATCATTACCAGTATGGAAATGAGGTTATAGTTGAAAATAACCATCCCGTATTCGTAGGCAGAACCTGAATGCCCGATAAGCGTGGAAGTTGAAATGCTGGCTGAGAAAAGTGACAGACCGACAACCACCCAGCTCATGTTTCGTCCTGCCAGGAAATAATCAGTGGAAGTATCATTTTTGGCGTTTTTCAGGCCCCACCAGGTAATTCCGATGATATACACGACGATAATCGTGATATCTATAAAGTTTAAGTTAGTAAAAAATGACATCGTATTTTTAGTAATTAAGTGTGGTGTAGAGGACAAAACTATTAGGCGGAATTTCGACTGACAAGGCTTTTGAAGATTTTATGCGGATATCAGTTTGCTGGGGAACGGGGAAATTTTCGCTGTCGACAGGTCTGAGGTTTTCGCTGTAAATGTATTTTTTAAAAAGTTTAGATGAAGATGCTGCGCCGGTTTTAAGATCAATTTTTTGATTTACCGACGAATTGTTAACAATAGCGATAGTCATGTCGTCGCCTTTGGTACCTGCTACCAGTCTCAGTCCGGCAATGCCTGTGCTATCCGATTCAATAATAGTTGTTCCGGTCGGGAAATACCTGCATAACAATGACCACGAATAAAACCAGGGACGAATATTTTCATCGGCCGGGTTATTGCAGATTTCGGTTCCCAGGATGTTCCAGAAACCCCATCGTTTAAGCTTACTTTTATCGCCCTTATCGCCTAATGTGTGCATGGCATCATCCAGATCCCAGGCTGCAGCGCCCGAATAACCTGAATTCATTATCTGAATTACGGCATCCGACATATCAATGCCATAGTCGAAATCGTACACTGACATCTGGCTGTCCTCGCTTGCGTAAGGATCCGTTTTAACGCGCTTCTGGTTTTCTTCAGTCATTTTCTCAAAGCCGATTTCTCCGAAAACAATGGGTTTGTTTACAGCTTTTGCCATTTGTGCAATGTTACTGTAGTATTTGGTGAAGTTTCCGCTGCGCACCTCATCATAATTAGTGTAGGCATGTATTTCGTAGATTCCGATTTGGTCATTCAGCTGACGGGTTGATTCTGCAACCCATTCAACACCAGTATATTTTGATTCATGATTATCATAAGCAGCCACTGCGTCTGGTCCGGCAATTGTTATTTTATCGGCCAGACCTGCTTCGGTAAGAGCTTTTTTCAATATCTTAATTCCTTCGCTCCATTCGTCCCAGTTTCCCAGGGTTGAAGCCCAGTAACCATTAGGTTCATTCACTAAGGTATAGTGCTTGAGGCATGTATAGCCTTTAACATTGATCAGGTTATCCAGGTATTTAACAATTATGCCAATCCATGCGGGGTCGTTTGCGCCTTTAAAATGGCCTGAAATTCCGGTTTCTGTTTTAACCAGGGGGAAAGGACAACCCCATTCGCCGAATAAAACGGTGATATCGTTTTTCTGGCAATAGTCCAGTAGTTTTTGAAGTGATTTAACTTCAGGGGAATCAAAATCCAGGATGGGTTCACCTTTTGCATCAAATCCTTTGAGGTATCTCCAGTTGGCCTGGTCCATTACCCGTACCAGTTTAGGCTTCATGTAATCGAGGCGGTGAAAAACCATCTGCCACTTTTGATCCGTCATCAGTGCGCCCCATTCGGCATCAGGAGCATCGGCATGGGGATAAGCGGACCATTGCACACCATTGCCGATAAATTTTGTGGAAATTACTTTTTCAGGGTAAACCTGAACAGTTTTTGAGCTTGAGCAGGAACTGCCAACAAGGGCAATAATTGCGATGAAGAAAATACTGAGTGCTTTCATTATAATTCTTTAAAAGATGGTCCAACATTCATTTACTGATCAACAGCAATTCCACTGTTTCATTCCACAGGTATGTATAATCTGCCCGTTTTCGGGAAATACCCTTGCCGATTTTCAGAACCTGTATTTGTATAAAAGCTGATAGGAAAAAGGTATTTCAAATCAAAAGGGGTGTATCAAAAAGATGTGTGATATTTTTGACACACCCCCGAAATGATAATTTACTGCAAAACTAAAGATTTGATCTAACGTTTTATGAATTTCTGGCTCATAGATTGTCCGGATGTGTTTACCCTGATAATATAACTCCCGGAAGCCATATCTGCAGGCACTGATATTTCGGAAGTACTATAACCAAGTTTGTATGTTCTGACCAATGTGCCCGTAATATTAAATATTTCCAGGTTTTTAATGACGATCTCTTTTTCAAGTTTTACATTTAGCAAGTTCCCGGATTGATACAAGTGTAAACTTGATGTGGCAGTTAACGGATTTAAACCTGTAGGAAGGGTTGAAATAAAAGTAATGTCATCCAGATAAAACGGAATGGGGGTTTTCTCATTTGATGAAACCAAAAAATCCATCATGGTATGAGTAATTGGAGAGTTATCTGCATTCCTTGGTATCGCAATCGAAGTACCTGCCCATCCATTTACTGTTCCTGCAGGAATAGGTAAAACCAGTACTTCGGAGTATATATGCGCTTCAGTTCCTTTTTCAAGTTTCAATTGTATTTTTACTGTATCTGCCCCGGCTGTAGTATCCTGTATGAGGTATTTGAACCGGATCCTGTCATACTTATTGAAGTTTTCGGCTGGGATATCCTTAAAACCCAGAAGGCCGGACACATTATAATAATAGTACCAGAAATCATGGGCCGGGAAGAATAATACATTATCACTTGTATTTAATCCTGCCTTCAGGGGATTAGGTACAACCTCGGGTTTGAAGCTGGCCCATTCTGTAATGGTAATTCCACTCATCTGGGTGCCGTCAAAGTCAGAGAGCACCGCTTGTCCGAAAACGACAAAGGAGAATGAAGCCACAAAAATTGTAAGTAAAAACTTTTTCATAGTTTTTGAGATTTAGTTGTTTGTAAATTAGAGAATTAAGATTTGGTGTTTATTGATTAGGAAATGTAAATTTCTGAGTACGGTAAATTCGCCAATCGGCTCTTTCAGGTTCAAGGGCAGTCATTTGCCAGATTAGCTGGTTGCCGTTTTCAACCTCTGCAACAATGCCTCGTTCGTTTCCCCCGGTATAAAAAGCTCCCAGGAAAGCTGATCCGATTGATCCAAATGTGAGCAGGTAATTTCCTTCTTTGAGCCTGGTAGCCTGTCCGGCCGTAACGGAGAAAAGGGGTACTCCTTTTTCGCGGCCATAGGTCCACCCTTGTTTAACAGTCATAGCTTTTTCGTTAATGACATATTCAGCTCCCCAGGAAGAGATTTCAAAAAATGGCATTGTTTTAAAATTCTTGGAAGCCCCGTTAACCATGCAGGTCAGCACCTGGTTTTCCTGTTCATTACGTACTGATGGGGAATGGTTTACCCACGGCCATTCAAATCCTGTTATGGATTTGTATCCAAGCTGTACTGAATCGGAATACAGGATTCCCTGCTGATCTGCAGCTTTAAGCAGATATTTATCCAGTGATTCACCTCTGCCATTCACACCCCATCCACCATGAGGGGCAAGAATCCATTTCAGGTTATTGCTCCAGTCCAATTTGGCAAATCCATGGTGAAAAGTGCTTATAATAATAGTATTATCAGTGGGATCAAAGGCCAATCCATTGTTATGACACCAGTCGAATTCAAGTGGATTTAAGGAAATGTTCCTTATATATGTTGGCATGATTGACCTGCCAACCTGAAGACAATCACGCAGGTTCCAGGTGGTAAGGAGCGCGCCGGTTTTGCGGTCAAGCTCAATTATATGATCCTCTATAAAACGCCTGTTTTGGACATCATACGGTACTCTGGCATCCGTTTGTGATACCGTTACCAGCAAATTGCCTTCTTTGGAACCTGATGGAATTTCGCAGATATCATGATGGGAACCTTGAAATTCGCCGGGGATGTCCCATATATTTATAATCTTGCCCAGAAAATCTGTTTCATAAATGGCACTCCTTTGTGGAACAGAATAGATTAGGTTTCCATTCTTAAGAAAAGTAAGGGGGAACATATTATCTTCTTCATTTTCAATATACCAGAAACCACGAAATTTGCCATACCGGTCGCTGATCATTGTGCTGATTGTGTTACCATGCCCCCATTTATTATAAAGAAACGCAAACAACGCCCCGTCATTCATTGCCGAACCTGTTGTAGCAAGGTTAGGAAACCAACCTGGTTTAGCCATAGTTTCAATAGTAACTGTATCGGTATAAGTCATAGTATTTTCGCCTTTCAGGGTTACTACAACTTTGTTTCCGGCCCATCCTGCATTTATATAATCGTTGGAGAAATAAAGGCCATATACAGGAACCTGGTGCTGAAACTTAAGCGAATCATTTTTAAATGAGATGTCCGATGTGGGACCATCCATTCCCAGCACATTGGTGTGAACTGAGAAAGGCAGACTTGCCGAGACCGTTATAATCGCAGAAAGAGCAGACCTTGAATATGGATTAACTATAACATTATCAATAGTATATGTGAGCATTTCGCTGAATATGGCGACTGTATATTCCTGCTTCGATCCGTCGCCTGCTATTACTGTATACACTATGGGTTTAGAAAAGTCGTTTGGGGTAACACTGCTGATTTGCTCAGTGCTCCCAACTCTGACACTTTTGCCGGTCGAAATAAAACTTGCCACCAGGGATGTGACATTTGCTAGTCCGATTGCAGTTACCTGAATTTCATTACCGCTGATAATTCCTGTAATATCATTTGTTAATCCTTCATTATCTGCCGCAAGAAATTTAAAGGACAAAATCTCCATTTTATCACTTACTACCTCTTTCTGGCATGAAGTGGTAAATAGAGTTATGGCAAAGAATATAATGTGTTTTAACTTCATGCGTATGAGATTTACAATTAGAAATTTATAAATGGTACAACAGCAAGACTTTTATGTAATGACTGTTTTGAAGAGTAATTCTCTCTTTGGTTTTTCAACCAAAGAGAATCCTTTAGTTTATCATCCAATTAAGCAGGAAAAATGTGTTTCTTATTCCTGCTTGCAGTTATAGTTGATTACCGCAGATAATTTATCCGCTATTCCATTTTATTTGTTAAAAGATGTTCCACCAATTCCGTTACAGAACAGGTAGCAACACCTACATATTTATCGGCCCCACCGTAATATACGAACAAGGTATCGCCAACAATAACATTCCCGGTTGGGAAAACACAGCCTTTATAAAATCCTTCAATCTCGTAACCAAATTCAGGCCACATGATAGGTTCCGGTGTGCGTCCGATTATTTTTGTAGGATCATTCAAATCGAGCAATACGGCGCCTACACTGTAGTAACCATTGCCCCCGTTTTCGACGCCATGGTAAAGCACCAGCCAGCCTTGATCTGTTTTTAAAGGAGGTGTAGAACCGCCAATTTTTTCTTCCCAGCCGCCTATTATCCCCTCCATGAGTAAATGGCTGGGTTCGTTCCATACCAGCATGTCGTCGGAATACCTGAGCCAGATTGCAGGAAATTGGGGCCCCCATTGTGGTCCTACCCATTCCTTCGGGCGATGGAGCATGGCATATTTTCCGTTTATTTTTTCGGGAAAAAGTATAACATCGCGATCATCAATATCCGATTGAGTTATGCGGCCAAGCCTGATCCATGTTTTAAAATCCTTTGTCATGGCAAGAGCTGTATTTGCCATATTTTTCTTCAGAAAACAAGGCGCATTGTTGCCATGATCCCAGGTTAAAACTTCATCATGAGCGAATTTCCAGTATTGACCGGGATGAAACGGGCGGAAAGCATAGGTAATATAATAGTAATCATCAAATTTTACGATACGTGCATCTTCCACACAACCACTATCCGGGCCTTCCGCGCTTGGACCGAAAGCCGGCAAATCACTTACCCTGCTGAAGTTGAATCCATCTTCGCTCGTAGCCAGCCCAAAACGGATAATGTGATTTTCATCATCTCCGGCTGCCCGGTACAACATATAAAAAATTCCGTTTTCATGCCACATTCCCGGGTTGCACACTACAAGATTTTCCCAGTCGTTAGATGGATTCGGTGATAAAATCGGATTGTTTTCGTATTTATGTAAAATCATTGGTAAAAAATTTGAAAGTATTAATTCTGATGCTTTGTATGAATGGTGAGGGTAATGTGAGGCATTAACTAAAACAGTAAGGTATTACTCCATATTGGTGAACAATAAAAAGGACTGGCCAGGAACGCTGATTTGTTTTGACTTGCCGGTGCTGAAATCGATTGTAAGATTTGTTTCTTCAGGCATTGCGAATCCGTTTGAATCTTTTTTTCCGGTAAATGCGGCACCGACGCCTGAAACGTATTTGTATAAATCCGCTCCGGATAAGGTTATGCCGTTTTCCATTTTCAGATTGATTTCGTAACTGGCAAAATTTGAGTTGACAATAGCAATGGTGTATTTCCCGTTTTTTTCGCCTGCTATGGCTCTGAGCCCTTTCTTGTCAGGCAGTGCAACATCGAAAATCTTAGTTCCTTGTGGAAAATACCTGCACAGTAACGACATGGTGTAAAACCAGGGACGGATATTTTCATCTGCAGCATTTCCGAATTTCTCAGATCCGAGGCTATTCCAGAAACCCCATCGTTTTAGTTTGGTAGAACCTCCGCCATCAATATTATACATTGCATCGTCCAGATCCCAAAGAATAGACCCTGAGTACCCGGCCAGCATATTCTGAATCACGGCATCAGCCATATCAATACCATAAAAAGCATCATAAACAAACATATTACAGTCGCTCGATGCGTATGGATCGCCAGCAATCCGCTGTGCGTTCTGCTGCCCTAATGTTGAATTTGACGCATATTTAAATCCAAGTTCGCCCATCAGCATTTCTTTGGCTGGAGGGGCAGCATTTTTGTATGCTTTAACCATGTTTTTATATGAGCCATCACGTACTTCAGTTTCGCTGGGATAGGTGTGAATATCATATGCCCCGATCTTATCGCCAAGGTCAAAATTTGTGTTAATCACCCAGGAAGTAAGATTAGCATCCCAAATGGCAATATCAGGTCCGATAATCTTTACTTTAGAAGCAATTCCTTTCGTGACCAGTTTTGCGTGAAACTGTTCTATCAATGATTTCCATAGTGAATAGTTCCCGTTAATGCTCGACCAATCGCCATTAGGCTCATTCACCATATTAAAATATTTGATACACGTATAATTTTTTGTGTTGAGCAGGTATTCTAAGAATTTTGCAGAATTTTCGAGCCAGGTTGTATTTATTGATGTGCCGCCCTGATGGCCCCATTCGCCAAACATCACCGTTATTCCTTCAACTTCGCAGAAATCAAGGATTTTAATAAGTACAGCATCACTTTTCGAAGGATCATATTTGCCGTTAACCAGGTAATTCCATCCCTGGTCGACCATTATTCTCACCAATGGCGGGCGCATAAACCGCACCCTCTGGTACAATGTATTCCAGTCAGCTTCTGTAAGTGTAGGGCTTCCCGTCCAGGTCTGAAGTGCATCATATCCTCCCCACTGAGGGCCGTTTCCGACAAACGACTGATTCAGAATGCCAGTTTTGATCGTCAGATCATTTTTTGAATCAGATACAGGCGGATCCGGATCCTTTTTACAAGAGACAAAAAAAATGTATGCGAATGCCAGTAATAAAAAGATTTTCATGTGTCAGTATTTTTTTACTATCGCCGGAGTAACTTTTGCAGTATGATTTCTCCAGTGATTGATGGTTTATTATTGCCGGGTTGATTCGATAAAATACATCTTGCGGTTGCCGGTTTATTTTTATTTAAGGCTTCATTTTGAACAGATTATAATCAGCAAAGCTTTTTTGGAATCAGAGTTATTCAATATGCTTCTTCAGTCTTTTATTTTTTGTACAAATGGAGGTTGGCCCTTGTGAGCCAAACCTCCTTTGCAAACCCAACAATTCAACCATTACCTAAATATTGATTTTTTGTTTTATCAGATAATGTGCTATTTTCAGCTTTTCTATCTGTACAATATTTATTTTATAATTACAATCAACTTATTGCTTAATTAAAATGTACCAGATTTTATATGCCATCTTCAACTGGTTTTCGGTGCCGTAATAGTCATTCCAGTCTATTGTCCAGATTTGCTGTGCATTGAGATCGTAGGTCATTGTTGTAGCAGTAGATGCGGTTGTCCCAACTGACGTTAGTTTTTTACTGCTGCCTTCAACTTCGATAGATACGGAATTATCCGGATTGATGTAATATTTCCCCTTTCCATTAGGTAATTGTCCGAATTTATCACTCCAATCAGTTCCTGCCGGAGACTTGTATGAGCCATAAGCCCCATCTGTACCTTTAGTTCTTTCGTAGCTGCCATAAAAAATTCCGGATACATCTGCTCCTTCAATTGCACTGAAAGTTATTATGTCGTCATTCCCCGCGGTAGCAGAAGTCATTTTCGAAGCAACGGTAGCTTCTCCCTGAAGACCCCAGCCATTCCAGTCGTCCCACTTGAATTTAAAACTCTGAATGCCCCAGGTTCCTTTATACGGATTAACATACTGGCCTGCTTTGATAGTCCAGGTGAGAGGCTCTCCGTTTACAGGAGTGATGATGATTGTAGTGGTTTTTTCCGGATTGTTAAAATCGAGTTTCTGACCTACTGCGACAGATGCAGTTGCTCCATAGGAAACTTCAAGAGAAGTTATTTCTATGGCACTGAAATCCTCGGCAAAGTCAAGGAAAGTTATGGTGGCATTTGTGTCTGTTCTTACTATGGTTGTTTTCCCTATCTGATCGGAAAACGAAATAGAAATGATATTCTTTTCTTTATTCCATGAACCATCGTTAATTTCTTTTAATGGATCTTTCTGGCAGCTAAAGAAGACTGTGGCAACCATTAATACCAGAATATATTTTAGTGTTTTCATACGCCTGATTTCTTCTGTTTAAATAAATTACTTTGCTGTTAAATTCGGATTTAAGTCAATTTCCATCTGAGGGATAGGATAAAACGCAGCCTGTTCCTCTGTGATTCCGGAAGCAGCAGCTCTTGGATCGGTTGATGTAACCATGGCCTTTCTTCTTAAATCATATAACCTATGACCTTCAAATGCAAGTTCCCAGGCCCTTTCCTGCACTACCGCTTTTCGGAAGTCGGCTGCATTCAATCCGGGAACCATTGCCTGAAGATTAGACCTGCTTCGGATCTGGTTAACCCAGTTGTAGCCATCTGCAGTGGGGCCGCTAGCTTCCGCATAAATCAGTGCTACATCCGAAAACCGGATTAGGTAAGGTTTGGCACTTGATTTATCTCCTACAAAGTCAGGATCCACATATTTCCGGGTAAAAGCATAAGAAAAATTTGTGCCAAGGGCGCCGGTTTGTACTCCGGATGCGTTATATATTTTTGTTACCAGGAGTTCTGTTTTGCGTTTATCGTTTGCGGCAAAAGAGTTATAAAATGCAGCTGTAGTTTGATAAACTTCCCACCCATTGGTAGTATATGTAAGTGTACCATCAGGATTCTTGATGTAATAAGGAACTCCGTCAACCCAGGGGTGAAACATCATTGCTATTTTTGAAAAATTTCCTTCGTTGAGCCCGGTCCTGTCCATCGACATGATAAAAATATGCTCAGGTCCGTTTGAAGCATTAACATCATAAATATGAGTTAATTGCGGATCTATCGAGTACTCAGCCTGATCGTGAAGAACTTTGCCTGAAAAATAGGCTGCACTGTCGTACATCATTTGTACATCCTTTGCCATATCGGTATATTTCGGCACACCGCTTTCTTTCGAAGAAGCTATTGTCAAATACGTTTTGGCCAGGAGCGCCTGGGCAGCTACTTTGTCGGCGCGGCCTGCATTGCGGTACACTTCCAGAAAGGATTCAGCTGTTCTTAAATCGGCATTGATGAAATCATACAACTCATCGAGATTCATAGCCATATTGGGTGAGGCGTCTGAGATGCTTTTCACCATCTTACGCTGAATAGGAACCAGTCCGAATACCTTCACAAGATTATAATAATTGAAAGCCCTTAAGAAATAGGCTTCCCCAAGCAGTTTGTTTTTTACTGCAGGGCTGAAGGAACTGTTGGAAACATTTTCAATTATTGCATTTGCCCGGTTTATAGCAATGTAACAGTATTTAAAATAATAGGTAAGAGATTCATTCGTGGCATCCGCAGTCCAGTTGTTCAGTTGCTGCGCTCCATATCCTTCATCAGCTTTAACATCGCAGGTTTCGGATGCAAGTTCGCCAATGTAGAAAATGCCTCTCGAATATTCGAGAAAGGTAAGCGCGTTGTATGCATATAGTAACGAAGCCTCGGCATCAGCAGGTGTTTTATAAAAGTTATCTTCGGAGTAAAACCCGTAAGGTTCTTCATTCAGGTCGCACGAACTGACCAGCAGTCCGATAATCATTAAGAGAGATAGTATTTTCGTTTTCATAAGTTTCGTTTTTTTAGAAGGTTAGATCCAAACCAAATGTCCATTTGCTCAATCGCGGATAGCCGCCCCAGTAAATACCATCTGTTCCCACTTCAGGATCGTACCCTTTGAACTTTGTAAACGTATAAACATCGGATGCATTGAGGTAAATGCGCAAGTTGTTTATCCATTTTACCTTGTTTGTTTTGAAATTATATCCCAGGTTAATATTTTGTATTCTAAGGAAGGAACCATCTTTTATAAACCAGTCGGATAAATAATAGGAACGATCATTTCGCAGGCTTGGATACTCGTTGGTTGGATTATCCCGGGTCCATCGCAGAGGCGAAGTGTTTGGTTGCCCCCACATGTTCTGATACACAATGTCATTGCCTGAAACTCCGTTTAAAAACACTTCGAGGTCGAAATTCTTATAATGTGCATTTAAATCTAAACTTACCATGAAATCAGGATTTGGATCACCGATAATGGTGCGGTCCTTGTCCGTGATCTGTCCGTCGTCATTAATATCCACATATTTGAATTCGCCCGCTTGAGCAAGATCACCGGTTAGCCCGGCTGCAAGTCCTTCAGCTTCAGTTTGAATGATACCATCTACTTTGTAGCCATAGTAAACGTTAACAGCTTGTCCGATTGCCAGAATATTAGGCGTTTGACGGAATTGCGACAGGGAGGTGCCATTGAACTCATATTTCATTCCTGTGTTAAAGTCGGTATTCAATCCTGAAGTAACAGCATCTCCAAGGCTTACAACTTCATTCCTGTTTCGGGCATAAATCAGGGAAGCAGAGAATTTAAAATCCTTGCCATCGATAATGTCGCCATCAAGCGAGATTTCGAACCCTTTGTTTGCAATTTCACCATCGTTGACCCACATCCGGTTGTATCCAGACGAAAGTGGCAGAATCCGTTCTCTCAGCAGATCAGAGGTTTTTTTCTGATATATATCAAAAACAAGCCTCAACCTGTTATTGTAGAAAGACATATCAGTTCCAAAATCCATTTGTGCTGTAGTTTCCCATTTCAGATCTACGTTTGGAATTCCGCCCCACATTTTAAAACGGCCGTCGTCACCTTCAGTACCAACCACATATCCAGGACCAATGGCTGTATTCCATTGTCCATTGTCGTAATATTGTTCAACTCCGTATCTGCTCAGCGTCTGGTATGGCGAGATGCCTTGGTTTCCGGATATCCCGTAGCTGGCCCTGATTTTGAGTTCGTCAAAAATGTTGAGGTTTTTAATGAAAGATTCGTTGTGCGCTTTCCAGGCAACAGCACCTGAAGGGAATTTTGCCCATTTGTTATTTGCCCCGAATTTAGACGAACCGTCGGCACGTAAGGTAGCCGTAAAAAGATATTTATCATTCAGCGCGTAATTAATACGTCCAAGGAATGAAAGAAGTTTTGTCTCGGAATATCCGTTGGCAAGCCTGTTTTTCTCGGGATCGC
Source organism: uncultured Bacteroidales bacterium (assembly GCA_903879715.1). GTDB lineage: Bacteria > Bacteroidota > Bacteroidia > Bacteroidales > UBA4417 > UBA4417. The sequence continues at coordinate 29,745 of CAIRMR010000204.1, read as the reverse complement.
CCGAACCCATATTCTCGTTGCCGGTCGATTCGTTTACAAAGTCATACGCATAAAGGTCCGAACTTCTGTTCATCGAAAACTCGTAGGTTTGGCCAACCATAGCTGTGAACTTGTGGATATCACCAAATTTCTTGTCGTAAGTCATATAGGTTTCCGAAACCAGGTTTTGACCCATCCAGTTGCTTAACTGTGCTGCTCCGTTATTGAAATCGCCGGTTTCGGTATATTTGGTTGGTGAATACAGGTCGGTGATTGAATTTCCGTATTTATAATTAACCTGCGATTTTATATTCAACGCTTTTGAAAGCCGAAGGTCGAAAAGCCATGAAGAAATAAAGTCGACGCTGTTATTTTTGTTAGTCACATTTTCGGTTATGGCAATAGGGTGCGAATAATCAGTGGAACTGGCCAGAAAATAGCTTCCATCATCATTGTATACCGGCCAGAGCGGATTACGGTAGTAGGAGAGTCCGCCGTTATAATTTCTGTACCCCTTCGAAAAGATGTTTGAAGTCCGAATGGTAAAATTGTCGTATACTTTATGCGTAATACCAAGGTTTACAATGCCTTTATTATAATCGTCTTCGATGTAAACACCGTTTTCATCATAATAGTTGAATCCCAGGTTGTAAGAGGTTTTAGCATTGGCACTGTTAATGGATATTGTAGTGTTAGTGGTTACCGGGGTATCCCTGAAAACAACTTTGTCCCATTGTGTATTGGTTGCCCAGGTTCCGTTTGAGATTTCCTCAACAGAAGGATAGTACACGCCGGTTGTGTTTGTTTCGCCTATATAAATAGGAGGTAGATTGGCGTTAACCCGTTCTTCGTTGCTTAACTGTGCCATAAGTACAGGATCGCGCCACAGGTTCAGTTTGGAGTTAAACCTTGAAACAGCAGTTTGCTGCTTGATATTAATTGTTGTTGTGCCTTCAATAGCTTTGTAGGTGGTTATTAAAATAACGCCGTTTGCTCCCCTCGATCCGTAAATGGCTGAAGCAGAGGCATCTTTTAAAATTTCAACGGAAGCTATATCAGCAGGATTTATTTGTTTCAGGTTTCCTGCATCGCCCAGAGGAAATCCGTCAACAACCAGAAGAGGAGAGTTAGATCCCCGTAATGAGCTTCCACCACGGATTTTAACTACAGCATCGGCTCCCGGGTCCTGCGACGAATTTATAACCTGCAATCCGGCCGCCCGCCCCTGCAACAAACCATCAATGGAGTTTGAAGGAATACTCTGCAACGTCTTCACTTTCACTGTACCTACGGATCCGGTGATATCGCTTTTACGGACAGATCCATAACCGATTACGACAACGCCATCAATATTTCGGGCATCTTCGGCAAGGGCAACATTAACCGTTGAACTTTCTACAGTAATTTCCTGAGGAATATAACCCATGTACGAAACCTGGAGCACTTCGCCTTTTTTTGCCTTAAGCGAAAACTCTCCATTTAACAAAGTGGTGGTACCTGTGGTTGTACCTTTAATAACAACGGTCGCTCCGGGTAAGGATTGCCCGTCAGTAGTTTTTACAAATCCTTTCACATCAATGCTTTGTGCTGACACTGCAAAAACAGAAAAGAACCAGATGAGTAAGCCTAGGAAATATTTGAACCAGCTACTCTTCAGGGTTTGGGGCTGAGTTGAGATTTTTTGATGTTTTCTCATAATATTACATATAGATAATGATTTCGTAACAGTATTTTAACATTGCAAAGATGACTCAAAACTGAACTATATTGTAATACATTTTGGTTAAGTTATCATACATTTATGAAGGTTATTTGGAGCTTTAATAACTATGTGGTAGATATACAGCAGGATACGGTACTTGTAATTTGTCGCTCACATATTGTATATCTGGTATATTTTTGTCAATAGATGAAAATTTTATTGGATATTTGCATACTAAAGAATTTTCAAGATGGAAAACGTTGTACGGGAAATCACTCCGCTTAATCAGGATGACTTATTTATTCTTTTAAATAACAAGATGGCCAAATTTGATTACCCGGTTCATTTTCATTCGGACTTTGAACTTAATATGGTCTGCAATACAAAAGGTAAAAGGTTCGTGGGCGATTCTGTCGAAAGCTTCAATGAATTTGACTTGGTGCTGTTGGGTTCAAACTTACCGCATAAATGGAAAGCGCCGACCACACAAGACACCCATGTTATAACCATTCAATTTGATGACAGGATTGTTGATTCCTTTTTATTAGGCAAACGATTATTCACACCTATCAGGGATATGCTTATCCGGTCGTCGCGCGGACTTGATTTTTCGATGACAACAAAACAAAAAGTAAAGGAAAAGCTATTATTACTCAGCCAGTCGCATGGTTTTATGACAGCACTCGATTTCTATTCAATCCTTTACGAACTGGCTACTTCGCAGGATCAGCGCTACCTGGCAAGTTCCACATTTGATACTTCAACTTTTATCAGGGAATCAAAAAGCCGACGCATTGATACCATATGCAAATACATTGAAGCAAATTATGCTAAAGATATCAGCCTTACTGATGTTTCGGAAATTGTAGCCATGTCGGAATCCTCTTTCAGCCACTTTTTCAAAAAAAGAACCGGCAGAAGTTTTATTTCGTACCTGAATGATGCCCGGATAGGCCATTCAACTAAATTGCTGTTCGAAACCACAAACAGTATTGCCGAAATATCTTTTATGTGTGGCTATTCCAATATTTCGAATTTCAACCGGATATTTAAAAAAATCAAAGGTCAGACACCTAGTGAGTATCGTACATCCATTCAACAGATTCTGACAAAATTCTAGCAAAGACAACTTGCCGTTCAGTTTGCCCTTTCTCCCTTTTGTCCCTCGCCCCGTCTCTCTAAAAACAAACACTAAATCCCAATTCTAAACTCCTACTCCCTGGCAAACCCTATACATGCCACGCTAAGTTTAACCCCTTCAACAGCCAGCAAAATATGAGCTGCTGATTCGAGCGTTGCACCCGTGGTAATTACATCATCAACCAAAAGGATATGGCTGTTAACAAGATTTTCAGGTGTGGTAACTTTAAAAATTTCCTTCACATTTTCCCAGCGCGCAAATCGTGATTTACGTGTTTGGGTAGAGGTATCAACAGTCCGGATAAACGAAGTGGCATCCATTTCGATATTCATAGCTTTTGCCAGCCCGATTGCAATCTGCTCACTTTGGTTGTATCCGCGCTTGCGGAATTTATCCGGATGCAAAGGCACTGGTATCACTTTTGTTACATCTTTAAATCCTTCGGCTTTGGCCAGATCGACACCCAACAATTTACCAAGATGAATTCCAACATCCATTCTTCCCTTGTATTTCAGCTGGTGAATCAGATGCTGGACTTTGCTCTTTTTCTGAAAATTATACAGCGCCGCAGTATTAGTTAATTGAGCCCTTCCCCAGAACACTTTATCCAATGGGCTGTCCTCCATCAGATGGTAATTGGTTTTAGGCAAATGATACAGGCAATAGGTGCAGATAATTTCTTCGTGCTTAAACAGCGAATTGCCACAGGCAGCACAAACCCGCGGATACAATAAGGATATGAAATCTTCGATAAATCCCGGGATTTTCATAGTAGAATATTGATAATCAAAGATACGGAAAATTCTAAGAAAGCAGGGTATCGGTTAGATCAGGTATTTATTATCACAGGACAATTTCTTGTCGCAAATCCGGAATAAAACTGTTTTTGCTGATAAATTCCCCTCATTCCCTGAAAATCAAAATAGCATCTGTTTTTGTGGTCTGATATCAATTCATTATGTTTGCAATACAAAACAAATAAATAATCCCATGACAGAAAAGAAAAACGGAAATCCGGCCGTGGTCGGGCTGGCAGGTTTTGGTATGACAACCCTGCTTTTACAATTTCATAACATTGGCCTTATGGGTCTTGGACCGGTGGTTGCCATGGGATTTATTTTTGGCGGCCTGGCGCAGATGATCGCCGGATTCCAGGAACAGAAAATGGGAAACAATTTCGGCTACAGTGCTTTTGTGGCTTACGGTTCATTCTGGATCGGGCTGGGTGTTATATGGATGCTGAATGCGTTTAAGATTTATGAAGCCTCCAAAACCGATGTCGGATTTTACCTTGTGGCATGGACACTGTACACTGCCGTAATGTTTGTGGCTTCGATGCGTGTTCATAAAGCAATGGTAGTTACTTTCGGCACATTACTTTTAGGATTTATCCTGCTCGATATCGGCCATTTCGGCGATCCTGTTTTTAACGTAATTGCCGGATATGAACTTATTGTTTGTGCAGGCGCTGCATGGTATATGATGGCTGGGATTATTATTAATGATCTGGCAGGAAAAACGGTTTTGAAAATGGGGAAACCCATATTCTAATTTTGGTAATCTACTTCCAAGCCGGAATGAGTTTTATTAGTTTTCCATATTCTATTAGTAATGTAAGATATCTTCCATCACTATTATATGACATTAGAAAAGGAACGGAGAAGTGTTATAGTCATTAGCTTTTAGCTAAAAGGTATCCACACAAAAAACCGCCCAAAGCAGAACTCCGGCGGTTTTTGTTTTGATAGAAGTTTCAATTACATAATTTCCAGCAATTCCACTTCAAATATCAGTGTTGCATGTGGTCCTATAACTTTTCCCGCGCCTTGTGCTCCGTAAGCAAGGTTCGAAGGAATAAAGAATTTGTATTTAGCGCCTTTCGACATCAGCTGCAATCCTTCAACCCAACCCGAAATAACCTGGGTTACGCCAAATGTAGCAGGTTCGCCACGGCTTACTGAGCTGTCGAAAACGGTTCCGTCAATCAGCGTTCCTGTATAGTGAACTTTAACCTGGTTTTTTGATGAAGCTTTTACACCGGTTCCTTCTTTAATAACCGAATATTGCAGGCCGCTAGGCAGTTCAATTACGCCGGGTTGTTTCTTGTTGTCAGCCAGGAATGAATTCCCATGTTCATTGTTTTTTACTTCTGCGTCTTTCTGCATACCTTCGAAAAATTCGTTCAGTATACGGTTCACCTCATCGGGCGACATGCTGATTTCTTCGTTGTTTAAAATGGCGTTCAGACCTTTTGTGAAATGCTCAATATCAAGTGCTTCAACACCTGAATTTTTTAAATTGCTTGCAATACTTAAGCCTAATGCGTAACTGATGTCTTTCATATTTTGTTTTTGTCTTTTTGGGCTGCAAAGGTAAAACTTTTAAGGTAAAGGGATTAATAATTATACTAATTAATCAAAAACCAGTCTTATTCTCTGTTGATTTTCTGATTAAACAATCAAATATCCATTATTGTAACGGATATTTGCATCCGGAAATAGATTGCCTTTGTTTAAAGTGTGATTTTAAGCCACTCTATAATTCAATATAATTCCAATGCTATTTAAAGAACTAATAATTTCACGTCAAAGCGTTCGTCGCTACGCCGAAACAACTGTGGAGCCTGAGAAATTAAATCAATGCCTCGAAGCTGCGCGCCTGGCACCTTCAGCAAGCAATTCCCAGCCCTGGAAATTCATTGTAGTTAATGAGGAACCACTGAGGACCGAAGTAGCTAAAGCTACCTTCAGCGATATTAAATTAATCAATAAATATACTTTGCAGGCTCCGGTAATAGTGGTTATTGTTATGGAAAAGGCCAAACTCATCACGCGCCTTGCCATGATGGTGAAGAAAAAGGAATGGCCGCTTATTGATATAGGAATAACTGCTGAACATTTCTGCCTTCAGGCGGCTGAACTAGGTCTCGGAACCTGTATGATAGGGTGGTTTGAAGAAGATAAAATTAAAAAGCTTTTGCAAATACCTTCAGATAAATCCATTGGATTGCTTATCAGCCTGGGTTATGCTGTCGAAGGTTACCCGCGGCGGACAAAAATCCGGAAATCAATGGAGGAAATCGTACGGTACAATAAATATTGATTCAGGACACTGATTCCGGAACCAAAATCCAAAGAAGGATCATGGAACAAGCCTGGGTCCTTAACCCCTATAACTTCTATCGGGATGTATTTAGGATTGGACCCTTTTCTTAAATGAAGTGATTTTATTCTTTGGTAAGTATCCTTGTTCTTTAAAGCCGTATTAACAATTACAAAACTGCTAAATAGTAGACCCCCGAATAGAGACCTGATGTTTGAGCCTATACGGGGGTCCTGCAAATCTATTAAGGATTTGATACCGCAAAGATAGTTGCATCATGCACTCCTGACAGAATATTAGCAAATTTTGTGATATCTGTTATTATCACCCTTTCCATCCTTCGCTCTGTCGCCCTATCGCTCCCTCGCCCCTCATTTTATCTGCACTGAGCGAAGTCGAAGTGTCGCCCCCTCGCATTTAACTCTTCCACCTTTCCAGTTTAGGAATCCTGTAGTTGAAAAACGGAGTAAGGAATGCAGGAATTCCCATTTCTTTCATTTTTCCTTTCACCAGCTCCTGCATTTGCGTATCTGTAAAATCCGGACGAAAAAATTTCCATCCTGGTGACAAAAGCTACAATACTTCACGCTTTTGGTGCCATCAGCATTGTGCCACCGCCTTATCGTCTTTTTTCATTGGCATGCCACAACTCTGGCAGAATTTATACATCTTTTCCATAATGTTTAAATTTTAATGAAACGTTTTGTTGAAATATTGCCGTTAATTATAATTCTTACGAGATAAACCCCCGGCTTGAACGAAGAAATATCCAGGGATTCGGACCATTCACCTCTAGATTTGGTAATAGGGTTAATAGTTTCAAGGGCCAATCCCTGTTGATTGAAAATCATGATTCCTACCATGCTTTTCCCGGGAATCCGAAATTTAATATTCAGATTATTAATAACAGGATTTGGGTAAATGCTGAATGTGTTTTCAGCTTCATCCTCAGCAATGCCATAGGCTGGATTACAAGTGCCGGGCATATTTGAATCGAGCCAGCTTAAGCGGTTGTGCATCCATGTTTTTAGTGCGCTAACTTCACCGGAATACGTCGTTGCTAAAGGAGATGGATTAGGCCAGACATAGACACCCAGGATAGGCCATTGCGTAAAATTTCGTTCCTGGGCTTCCATCAGCTGGCCTGAGATGCTATCAATATAATTGTCGAACCAGGCGTTGCTGAGTGTAGTTTGCCGGAGATTCTGCCAGCGGCAAGCCAGGTTATTCATGTAGCGCGGGTCTTCCAGCAAACGGCTCCACCAGAATGGAACCTGCCAGTAATCCTCGTAACAAGGAAACTGGTATGCCCAGCCGGTGGTGATATCCCCTTCGCAATAGTCGGCATTGTGCCAGGCAATGTCATAATCCCAAACGGGGCCCATTCGTATTTTTCCGCCTTTGCTGTCGCGCTCCTTATTTAAGAAAGTGCTTATGCGATACCCATCCACATTTTTACTTACTTCATTTACCAGGAAGTAATCGATAAACGTATTTTCGACTGCGTATTTGCGAAAACCATTTGCTGTATCAGAAAAGTTTGCACTCTTAAGCGCAGTTTCAAAATTAAAGACATTACCCTGTAAATAAATCTTCTGCTGAGTGGTAATATCCACATCTTTTGGATACTCGTATTGAAAGAATATCTTTTGCCCGCCGGAACTTACCGAAGGCAGGTATGAGGAATTCCATCCCGAACCACCCGAACCGGTTTGTTTATCAATTTTAAAAATGTATCCGCCGGTAACTTCATCGCCCGAGTTCTGGGTTGAGCTTAATTTGGCGATATCCAGGCGGTTTTTGTCTCTTTTTATTTTTTCGGAGAAGATGTAAATGCCTTGATACTGCCCGTTAAGGATTACCTCAACAAAATGGTACCGCGTACCGTAATGTCCCATATTTTGCCAAACCTGGTATGCCATAACATTACGCAAAAAAGACTTATCCGTATAGTTGGCGTTCAGTATCCAGTCGCTTTCAGCTGGCATACCCAGAAATGATGTATCTATGCTGTTTTCGAGGGCATCCCACGATTCAAAACCATAGCTTTTCTTGGGAAACGACTGTGAACTCGATCCGCGGATTTCGATCCCGGAATACCCGTCAAATTGAGGAACATCTGTCAGATAATTACGTTGACCGGCTCCCTTGTTATAAATCTTTAATCCGGCAGGGATTTTAGGTTCATCCAGGATAGTTTGTCCGTTTGTATTAATCACCACTATGGGTAAGTTGGATGAAGTAAACCCGGCTGGAGTTACAAATTTTGATTCAGTCGTCAAATTAGTCACAATTCCATTGGCATTGATTACACCTCCGGTTTGAGCAGACGTTTGTGCAAAATCAGGGTATGGAAAGAGAAGTAGTATCAGAAGGTATAAAAATGTCCGCATAATAATATCCATGTAAAGTTGCATCAACATAATGCGTGCAAAGTTACAATACTATCAGAATGATTTTGATGTAATATCTGATTAAAACTATGATACTAGCTATACAGGAATCTTTTGATACTTCGCTTGGGGGTTTTTTCAAATTCGCTCGAAACCACCTGGAATTTGGCGACCTGCATATAGGTAGGTATTTCCTTATTGAGGTGTTTGCGATATATTTCCATAATTGCTTCCAGCGAATGTTCTTTCATCTTTTTGGCATCCACCATTTCCATATCAGGATAAATCAGCGCAACCAGGCCTTCTTTGCGGTCGACCACAATAGATTCCTGCACCAGTGGGAATGCATTAATGCGGGCTTCAATTTCTTCAGGGTAAATATTTTGCCCCGAAGCACCAAGGATCATGCTTTTACTTCGACCTTTAATATACAGAAAACCTTCACTGTCCATGGTTCCGAGATCGCCTGTGTGCAACCATCCGTCGTGATCCAGGATTTCGCGCGTAGCTTTTTCGTTTTTATAGTAGCCTTTCATTACGTTTTCGCCACGAACCAATATCTCGCCTACCACATTTTCGGGATCAGGGGAATCAATGCGCATTTCGAGTTGATCAACACAGCGGCCGGCTGAATTAAAGCGTGCATCGCGCCATCCGGCATAGCTGATCAACGGGCCACATTCTGTCATGCCATACCCTATGGTAAAAGGAAATTCAGCTTTGCGGAGAACTTCCTGCACCTCCTCATTTATTGCTGCGCCACCGATAACGATTTCGTGGAAATTGCCACCAAAGCTCTCAGTGAGTTTGGTTTTTATCTTTCCGAGTATTACGCTGTCCATAAATGGAATTTTCATCAGAAATTTAACCTTGGGTTGCTCCAGTACAGGTTTGATTTGTTTTTTGAATATTTTTTCAATGATCAGCGGTACAGAAAGGATGAGCCTCGGTTTTATTTCCCCGAAGGCTTTTATAAGCAACTGGGGCGTCGGCATTTTTCCCAGGAATGTGATGTGGCATCCCGAAGTAAACGGATAAAGAAACTCGATGGCGCAACCGTAAGCATGAGCCAGGGGCAGGAAACTGAGGATATGATCGCCGGGAACCAAAGGCATATTGGTACGTGAATATACCATGTTGCCGGTAATGTTGTTATGAGTAAGCATTACGCCTTTCGAAAAACCTGTTGTTCCTGAAGTATAGATTATGGCAAAAAGCTCGGAATTGGCGATGATTTGCTTGGGCAGTTTTTCCTTGCTGAAATCCTTGGAAAGCAAACTTTTAAATTTGTTGATATTTTCGGCAGAATGCTTATTGTGAGTATACAAAGGCGTAAAATCATCAAGTGAGATCACCGATTTGAGTTTAGGCAGATTGTCACCATCCAAAACATCCCAGTTGGCCTTATTGGCAAACATCATCACGCTTTCGGAGTGGTTTATAATGTGCTGTACATCATTAGGTGTAAAGTTGGGTAGAATAGGAACTACTACTGCACCATAAGTAACGGTTGCCTGGTACGCAATTGCCCACTCGGCACAGTTTTTCCCGATCAGGGCAATTTTTTCGCCTTTCTTCAGGCCGCATTTAGCAAAAAGTTTATGCAGGTAATAAATACTTCGCCCTACTTCGGCATAAGTATAACTTACTGATTCATAATTTGTAAATGCGGTACGGTCCCAGTTTTCGAGTATGCTGTTCCAGATAAACCGAGTGTAGTTTTCCTTTAACATGGTTTTGGTGTTTTAAAGGTCACTAATTTAAATATAAATATTCTATTGTTGGCACACTGGTTGAATAAATTATCGGGTATAAATGCAAAGAGTGAATTCCTGGTTTCCAATTCCTGGCTGCAAATTTCCGAAACTAAAAATATTGACACAAAATTCAGGATGATCAGACTCCCGGAATTCGGGTTTTGAGTTATTAAGGAAAAGATTTTTCCAATTTGTGCATAGTCGCGATTAAGAAACCCTAATTCCGAGACTCAGTATTACCCTGTAGAAGAAAAGTAAAACTACTACGGCGATAACGATGCTCCACTTAAAATAATTTCGCTGTATAACTCCTGATTGATGGATGTTATTATATTCAATTGAGTTGTACAGAAACAAAGATGGTATCATAATCAAACCGGGTGTTATTGTTTTGAGGATTAATGGAATGTAATAATTAGGCAATGTAATAAGAAACAAAATCAACATGCCCGTAAGCCAGGGAAGGATAACCTGGCTGAGGACAAAGAACAGCCTGGATTCAGGTTTGATTAAGGTAACTGAACCTGACGAAAGAAGGAACAAGGGGGTAACTATCCTTCCGATAATAATTAGCATTACGATGGAAATTGCCGTAAATACGATTTCCACCGGATCTAACATATGACTCATGAACAACCAGGCGGAAGTATAAATAAACTCTGTACGGGTAAACACGCCTATAATGTAAGCACCAAAAAACATGTTGACTCCGCAGATAAATACCCACAGGTAAAACAGTTTAAAGCGTTTGGCAATAGGATTCTCTGTAAAATACAACTTCAGGAATACAAAGGCAAGCATAAGCGAAAGTAGTGGCCCCATAGCAAAAATCACTACCAGCGCCTGTCTTGTGTATAATGGGGAAAAGGTGTAAAGCGGGAATTTTAACTGGTAATAATACCAAATTATGGGAATATTGTAAGACGAAGCCACCAGGATGGTGATTCCCTGGTAAACAACATATATCAGCATATATGCAAGAATAAAATATGCTGTGGAATTCAGGTATGTAAATCCAAACTTCAGGCGCAGTTCGGGAGTGGTTACAATTTTTTTGAAATTTTCACGAAATTGTTTGCGTTTTTGCCTGGCAAGTTCTTTGCTCTCTTGTTTTGTTAACCGAAAATCGACATAGTAACCATTATCTGGTGACAGTCTTTTTCTGGGAGGGAAAATTGTTTTCCATGGATTTTTCCTGAATTTAGCTAACCATTTCTGCCGGTCTGATTTCCGGTCGCGTTTTGCGTACATCTTAAAACGCTGCTTGTCGCGCTCCGATGAGGTAAGTTCTTTTTTTTCAAAAGGATTAGCAATAAACCTGTTGAACCGCTTTTTAAACTGCTTCCAGTCTTCAGCCCGCTTTCTTCGCCTCCATGCTTTTTCTCTTGCGCGTAAGTGCTTCTTTTCCGCCCGTGTTTTGCGACGGTCCATTATTTCCAACGGATCTCTTCTTAAGAAGTACCACATATGATTTTTCTATACTTTGGCGAAGGTATAACAATTATTCCTTTCTGCGGCTGAAGGCGCTAGTTGGGTTTATGATCCAGCAATGAGGGAGTACGATATTGAATATCTGTTTTTTTGTAACCGGATAAACAAATTGGACTTATTTAAAACGGATAGGGTTTTTCCCTGCCAGGAAATAAATTCTGTATTTGGTGGATGATGCGGGAGTCCCATATGATACTTTTCCAAATTACGAAACCTTTAATCCTAAACTCAGTATCAGCCGATAGAAAAAAAGTATGGCAATTGCCACTATCAGGATGCTCCACCGGAAGTAGTTATGCTGAATAACGCCTGAGCGGTGAATATTTTCAAACTTTTGCGAGTTGTAAAGAAATATGGATGGAATCAGTAAGAAGCCAGGTGTTATCGTTTTTATAATCAGCGGTATATAATAATTAGGCAATGTAATCAGGAATAAAATAACCATACCAGTCAGCCATGGAAGGATAACCACGCTCAAAATAAAGTGCAGTCTGAATTCAGGTTTTATCAAAGTAACCGAACCTGACGACAGCAGGAACAATGGTGTAATAATTCTGCCGATGATGATCAGTGAAACTGTAGCAATAATGGCAAAAACAATTTCTTCGACAGCGAAAACATGGCTCATAAAAAGCCACTCTGAAGTATATATAAACTCTGTTCGGGTAATGAACCCCGATATATACGCTCCGAAAAACATATTAACCCCGCAAATAAATCCCCAAAGGAAAAAGAGTTTAAAACGCCTGGTAATATAATTTTTAGAAAAATACATCCTCAGGAATACAAACGCTAACATCAATGAGAGAATAGGCCCTGATGCAAAAATCATTACCATTGCCATTCGGGTATATAATGGCGAATAGGTATAAAGAGGGAATTTTAACTGGTAGTAATACCAAACGATAGGTATACTGTATGACGAGGCCAGAAGAATAGTAATTACCTGATAAATAATGTATATCAGTATAAATGCGAGGGTAAAATAAGCCGTGGAGTGCAGATATGCGAATCCAAACTTCTGCCGTAGCTCGGAAGAGGTGAATATTGTCCGGAGATTATCGCGGAATTGTTTGCGTTTTTGCCGGGCTAATTCTTTGCGTTCTTTTTTAGATAAGCTATATGTTGTATAGTAACCGCCGCCGGCCAGCCTGCGTTTCCTGCGCGGGAATATTGTCCGCCACGGGTTATTCCGGAATTTAGCCCACCATTTCCGACGCTTGATTTTTCGGTCATGCGCCAGTTGATTTTTAAAGTGCTGCTTTTCACGCTCGGCAGGAGTATGTTTCCCTCTTGAAAAAGGGTGAGCTGTAAATTCAGTGAAATGTTTTTGGAACCGTCGCCAGGCTTCAGCGCGTTTTCTGCGCCGCCTTGATTTTTCCCGGTGATGGGAGTGCTTTTTTTCCGCTTCCATTCTGCGCCTGTCAGCGGTTTTGAATTGGCTTGAATTAAATATTTTCCACATAAACCTGGTTATACCTGTTTGCTAAGATATAAAATTTATTTTATCTTGTCTGGTAAAATGGCTGTATTTTAATGATTAGCGTCGGGAAGACCTGAAGTACATAAAGATAGCAGATTCGAAAAGCAGTAAAATAAATTATCGGAGTGAATTTACAAATATCATATAAACCTTCTAAACAAGCCCTGAAACTCATCCATTAAGTTGATAACTATGTGAATAACTATATTTTCCACTCGGTTCCATTCGCACGAATTTGCCTTTATTTAGAGCAATCTTGTAGATATTTAGTTCTGCCGTACATTTTTTCGAAAAACCCGTATTACTTTTTCGCTTTAAAGTCATAAAGAATACAAAGCGTTTAGAAAATATCACTGAACTATGAAAAATACGGATATAATTCTTACTGACCAATACTCAGATATTCTGCCCGAAGAATCGTCAACTCAATTCGTTGTTAAACCATTTCATATTATTGGTACAGCGTTGCTTCTGCTGGCCTGGGCATGGCTGGGAACAGTAATTATAAGCTAATCAGTATATAGCGCATTCCCGATTTTTGGAATTTGCTGATCCGGATTTTAAAATTCGGATTAATAAAGACTTTCCCTTCAACTTCCTTTTCTTTTACGAAATCAGAACCTTTATTTGCTGCGAATAGGAGGTGTTTTTATTGTATGTGTTTCTCTTCTTGCCGGTTTTAGGAGTCCACCGTATTATTTATCTTTCAAACAAAAGATAAGTGATGTTTGTTATTGGCTATTAATCAACAATAGTCCGTTAATAAATTCCAAACGATTAATTATCAGTAAGACACGAAATCTGGTCTTTGCGTCTTAAAATGTTGACATTCGGTGTTTTAACACTTTGCATCCAGTTCGGCTGGCTCACTGCATCGCTTTACGAATAATAAAAAATTACCAGAGTATTGAATCAAAGTAATAAACTAATCTAAAATTAAGATATATGGATTTTTCAACCCTCAACTGGCTGGCCATTATTGGTTCAGCATTAGTATTTTTCGGACTTGGTGCCATATGGTACAACCCGGTTACATTTGGAGAAATGTGGATGAAAGAAACCGGCATCACCAAAGAAATGGCTCAAAAAGCCAACATGCCCAAAATTATGGGACTTACTTTGCTGTTTTCATTTATTATGGCGCTGAACCTGGCACTATTTATGAATTCGCCGGAAATAGGAGCAACAGAAGGTGCCATGTATGGTTTTTTTACCGGTTTTGGATGGATAGCCATGGCGATCTTCGTTACTGGTCAGTACGAATTCCGCAGCACACGTTATATGCTGATTCACGCCGGGTATAATATTGCAGGACTGACTCTTATGGGCTTGATACTTGGTGCCTGGAAGTAGACAAGGATCTTGAGGAATCACAGTAAGGCGAGATGAAGGGCGATGGGGCGAGTAGGCGGATTTCGGAATCGTGATTTTTGAATTGTGATTTCCCTGTTTGAAGCCCTAAAGCCTAACCCCCAATTCCTAACTCCTTTCTTGCATTATCCTCTGCCTGTCAAAGTCTTCGGTATACGGCCTGTATGCACACTTTCGGAGCGTAACCTGCGGCCTACAATACGTTCTACCATAGCCCCTATTTGCAATACCTTATCTATATCAAGGTTTGTTTCAATTCCCATTTCATCCATCATTACTACCAGATCTTCGGTTTGTACCAAGCCGGTAATCAACGGATCGGCATAATAATATGCGCCCGTACCGGCAACAGGAACACCATCCACAAAATTTGCAGGCTGGCCACCAATTCCACCCATTGTAGCTTCATAATTGGTCATGCCGGCTTGTAAAGCGGCAAGAACATTTGCCAGTCCCCAGCCACGCGTGGTGTGAAAATGAACGATTTGCTTTTCCGGTCGGGCAATCTTATCCATCAGCATCGAATAATAGCGATACACCCGATCCGGTGATGCCGAACCATCGTGATCGGCATGTTCAACATCATTCGCACCTATATCGAACCAGCGCTGGGCAAATTCAACCGCTTTCTCCATTTTAGTTGGTCCTTCGATAGGGCAACCCCAAATAGTGCTGACAGTTCCATTTACTTTTAATCCTGCGTCTTTTGCTTTGGGAATCCATTCCTCGGCCATTTTCCAATAGTCGGCAAGGGAAAGACCTGAATTTTTAACATGGTGCGATTCACTGGTGGAAACCATCAACAGGATACGATCGGGTCCCCAGCCTTCCTTCCGGGCCTGTATGGCACGTTCAATGGCTCTTTCACGAATGGTAACGGCTGTTAGACTTACATTTGGTAATAGGTGGGCAACGGTTTTGCTGCTACGGATTTTTTTCAGTAATTCGTCGCTATCCTTAAACTGGGGCATTCCGGAAGGATTGCCGAGGTTAGTAACTTCTACATGACGGAATCCGGCCAGGATAAGTTGCTCTGTGAGCCAAAGCTTTGCAGCAGTTGGAATGAATTTTTCTTCGTGCTGGAAACCGTCACGAACGGTTATATCGCCTATGGTAACTTTTTTAGGGAAATTCATGTTTTGCATTTAAAAATATAAAACGTTTGAAGGGAATGAAAGGTTTGATAGGAATTTTAATACTGGCTGAAAAATATAGATTATCACTCTGGTTGTTATTTGAATGCTATCAAAACTTCATCTCCGGAATCCCCCCCTCAACAGTCAGCCATCCTTCTGTCGCTTTCCTGATTTCGTCAACAGTTACTCCCGGCGCTCTTTCAATCAGTTTAAATCCGTTTTCAGTGATATCAATCACGGCAAGGTCGGAAACAATGCGTTTTACACATTTAATTCCGGTAAGTGGCAAGGAGCAATGTTTTAATAGTTTGGATTCGCCATCCTTACTACAGTGCTGCATGGCTACAATAATATTTTTTGCCGAAGCAACCAGGTCCATGGCGCCACCCATGCCTTTTACCATTTTGCCGGGAATTTTCCAGCTGGCGATGTCTCCCTGTTCTGAAACTTCGAAAGCACCCAGAACAGTTAAATCGACATGCCCGCCGCGTATCATGGCAAAGCTCATGGAAGAGTCGAAGAATGCAGCTCCAGGCACAACGGTTACGGTTTGTTTACCGGCGTTGATCAGGTCTGCATCCACTTCATCAGGATAAGGGAAAGGCCCCATTCCCAGGATACCGTTTTCCGATTGCAGGATTACCTCCATGCCTTCAGGGATATAGTTGGCAACCAGGGTGGGTATTCCGATACCAAGATTTACATAATATCCGTCGTGGAGTTCCTGGGCGATGCGCTGGGCGATTTGTTCTTTGGTAAGGGCCATTTTGTGGGAAATAGTTAATGGTTAATGGAAAAAAGAAAATGGTTCAAGGTTCCAATGCTACGCGTTCAAGGTTCAAAGTTGTGAAATCCGACATCGCACATCCGACATCCCACATTCTTATCTGACAGTAACGCGTTCAATTCGTTTCTCATAATTTTCACCTCGGAAAATCCGTTGCACAAAAATACCTGGTATATGTATTTGGTTTGGATCTAGAGTGCCTGCCGGAACTAGTTCTTCAACTTCTGCAACCGTAATTTTTCCGGCCATAGCCATGGATTGATTGAAATTGTTGGCTGTTTGTTTAAAGATCAGGTTTCCCAAGGTATCGCCTTTCCATGCTTTTACAAAAGCGAAATCGGCTTCCAATGCAGTTTCGAGCAAATGTGGCTTTCCATCAAACATGCGGATTTCTTTACCTTCAGCAACTTCGGTGCCTGCGCCTGCCGGGACAAAAAACGCCGGAATTCCAGCTCCTCCTGCACGGCAGCGTTCAGCGAGAGTTCCCTGTGGAATAAGTTCTACTTCAAGTTCACCGGTAAGTAACTGGCGCTCAAATTCGGAGTTTTCGCCTACATACGACGAAATCATCTTATGTATCTGCTTATTCTGTAGTAAAATGCCAAGCCCGAAATTATCAACACCGGCATTGTTTGATATGCAGGTTAATCCTTTTATACCGCTATCGGCTAAAGCCCTGATTGCATTTTCAGGTATTCCGCAAAGTCCGAAACCTCCTACCATCAGAGTCATTCCATCCGTTACCCCGTCAATAGCCTCGGCGGCGTTTTTTACTACTTTGTTCATAGAGGGGATTTTAATGGTAAGTCAATAGAATAATTCTGATTTTGGCCTTCCTGTTTATTTCTTCAACCTTTCACTAAAAAAATCATCCACAGTTTTATTGAATTGACCCTTGTAATCAATTAACGTTGAGTGACTTGAATTTGGCAAAACCCATAAATACGCTCCAGGGATCGATTTTGCAATAAGCACAGTGTGTTCAGTGAGAATGATGTCATGATCACCGCCGATAACAAGTGTCGGGCATTTGATTTGCTGCAATTGCTCCCGGGTGATATGCGGCTCGAATGCGTCCAGTTTTACAAGTTTCCGGGTTTTGATGATTTCGGGCGTTTGAGGCATTTTCCCTAAAGTATCGTAATAATTTAATCCCCACTTATAATCAACTGCACTTATCGCGGTGCTGTCGGGCCAGAGATTGGCTCCAGTAATTGCCAGTTTTTTTACTTTCTCCGGGTGTCGCATTGCCAGGAGCAAACCATTTATACCGCCATCACTCCATCCCAAAACATAACAGGAGTCAACATGAAGCTTATCCAGCAATGCGCTGAAGTCATCCGCCATCATTTCAAAACTTAACGAATCCTGCAAATCTTCCGACTTTCCCTGTGCCCTGCTATCAACGGCGATTACCTTATACTTTTTCGAAAAATACGGAATCTGATTTTCAAAACTGCTGATGGATCCGCCGTTTCCATGGATCATAAGCAGCGGTTCTCCCTGGCCATAGATTTCGTAATACATATTGAAACCACGTATGTTTACAAATTTTCCGATGGCTTCATTTCTTCCAAACAGGATAGAATCGGGAGTTGAAATAGCTGGTGATTGGGCAGAGCTAAACTGAAGGGCAATAAACACTATGATCAGCAGAAAGAGCAGTTTTAAATATTTCATTGAGTATTGATTTTTAGTCATTCAGGTCATTTATTTGCAAAATCTCATCTTTCGCATTTTCGCCCGGTCGCCCTTCTCCCATTCTCCCTTCGTCCACTCTCCCCTCAATCCTTTCAGCACCCAATATACCTTGAAATAACAAGCCGCTGTATCTCCGATGTACCTTCCCCGATCTGCAGCAAACGCTGGTCGCGGTAAAAGCGTTCGATCGGGTAGTCTTTCATCAGGCCATAACCGCCATGAATCTGAACGGCTTCGTCGGTAACTTCCTTTGCGATTTCGGAACAGTAGAGTTTCGACATAGCAGCTTCTTTGGCAAAAGGCATATGGTTATCTTTCAGCCAGCAGGCTTTATACAGCAGAGTACGCGCAAGTTCTATTTTAGTGGCCATATCAGCTAATTTGAAACTGATAGCCTGGAATTTTGAAATTGGTTGACCAAATTGTTTGCGTTCCTGGGCATAGCTCAATGCCATTTCGAAAGCGCCCTGGGCACAACCCAATCCCATGGCTGCAATAGAAAGCCGACCGTTGTCGAGTGTGCTGAGCATGATGCGGGAACCGTCGCCAACATTACCAAGCACATTTTCGTAAGGAACACGGCATTCGTCAAAAAAAAGTTCTGCGGTATCGCTGGCACGCCACATCATTTTACCGTGCATGGCCCGGCTCGTAAAACCGGGTGTGCCTTTTTCAACAATAATGGTGGTAAACTCTTTCTTCCCATTGGTCTCACCGGTAACTGCCTGTACGGTTACACCGGCTGAAATATCAGCAGCACCGTTGGTTATAAAAATCTTTGAACCGCTTATCACCCATTCACCATCTTCAACGTATGCTTTGGTCCGTGTGCCGCGTGAATCGCTGCCGGCATCAGGTTCAGTAAGACCAAATGCCCATAATGCCTCACCGTTGCATAAAGGTGGAATATATTTCAGCTTCTGCCTCTCGGTTCCAAAATAAAATAAGGGACCGATGCCCAATGAGTTATGCGCGGCAATAGTTGCTGCCTGTGAGCCATCAACCCGGGCAAGTTCCTCAACGGCAATTATATACGATAAAGTATCCATTCCCATGCCGCCATAATCAACAGAAGTATTAATACCAAACAATCCAAGTTCACCCATTTTTTTAGTAAGTTCGGGCGAAAAACGGGCTTCTTCGTCCAATTCCTGAGCAACAGGTTTTATTTCCCGTTCGGCAAAATCGCGGACAGCTTTGCGTATGTTTTGATGTTCTTCAGATAGATTGAAATCCATGTTTCTGGAGTTAATGGTTTTTGAGGTGAGATGGAAGAGAATATTTTTTGAATAATTTTAGTTTTAACTTGGAATGGATGGTATTTTTCAATCTGATTTAGCATTGATTGATAAGGTTATCCATACTATCCAAAGTAAAAGGTTTATTGTTAATGCGGCAACCGGAAACCAAAAGGCGAGAACTGTGGAACCTGCATAAACTATAAATCCTAAGCGGACAGAGCGTTTTGTGCTATCCAGAACATCGATGTTTACATTGTGATGCAATAACAGTTTGGGCTTAAAAACTGTATGAATTACCAAATTCCACCCTATTGAGTTAACTACACCGCCGAAGCAGTAAAAAGCTACAGCCGGTTTCATATAATCAGTTCCTATATATTCTGCGAGCAAAGCCGTAGGGAAAGGCATAAATGTAATGGTCAGCAACAAAAAACCATTGGCATAAAGAAATGGGCGCGATGTTTTGTCGAGCACATTAAACAAATAGTGATGGTTAACCCACGAAACCAGGATAATACCAAAACTTAACAGGAATGCGAAATAGGATGGCCAAAGATCAATCAGACCTTTCCACAAATCAGCAACCGAATGCACTGAATCATGCGGCGGTACTTTCAGTTCGAGGATAAGAAGCGTGATGGCTATGGCAAAAACTCCATCGCTAAACGCTTCAATCCTGGCATTTTCTTTCATTTATACTTGCTATTTAAATTCAGAATAGTATTATTCTACGCTTGATCATTCAGGATTATTAGTAACAAACTAAACCGCACTCTGTTTTTGCCCGGGCGCTGATAAATGAATCAGCGGTGTAATGCTATCAACCAAATCGCCGGCGTTTACGGCAATCCGGTCCACTATTGCATTGGCCGGGCTCAGAATATTGTTTTCCATCTTCATAGCTTCAACCACCAGGAGCAAATCGCCTTTTGAAACTGCATCGCCTTGCATTACTGCAATTTTGATTACTTTACCTGGCATGGGCGAAGTTATATTGCTGCCGCTTTCACCAACTGAACTTGTAGCTGTAGCAAAGTCGGTTTGAGCCGGAAGAATATCTTTGCGGATTACCTCAAAAACATGGGTATAGTAACTTACAATTACTTTACCCGGTTCGGGATGAGAGACAAATACTTTGTACGGTTCGTCATTTATCTGAATATCAATTTGCTGAGTTGAATAAATTTCCTCAAAACTATTTTCAGCGTTTATGCCCTCAATAGTGGCTGATAGCTTATTCTGATTGAAAGTATTAACCTGGCACCTGAATATTTTTCCTTCCATTTCCAGTTCAGGTTGCATAAGGATTCGCCAATATCCGATAGTGTTCCAGATGTTTGAGGATTCATTCTGTACCTGATTTCTCTTACTATTTGGGATAGATTTACTGACAACGGCCACAGCCATTGGCAACAGCTCCGGAATTGATTTGCGATCATCGTCAATGGCAGCAAGCAAAGTTTCTGTGTGCTCAGCACAAAACCGGGTTGAAATTGTGTTTTTAATGAAATTTTCGTTTTGTACGATGGCATTCAAATAGCTGATATTGTTTTTAATACCATGAATACCGTAATTCTGCAAAGCGACAATCATATGAAACCTGGCTTCCTCGCGGGATTTGCCATGGGTGATCAGCTTGGCGATCATTGGATCAAAGAAACTGCTTACCTGGTACGGTTCTTTCATCGCGTCGTCAATCCTGATAAAATCACCTGCCGGTTTCTGATAGAGGGAAAGCTTGCCTGGTGATGGAAGAAAGTTATTGGCAGGATCTTCGGCATAAATACGGCATTCGATGGCATGGCCGATTTGGTGGAGATCACTCTGGTTGAATCTCAGTGCTTCACCTGAAGCAATATAAAGTTGTTCCTCAACAATATCAATTCCTGTGGTAAGTTCGGTAACCGGATGTTCAACCTGTATGCGGGTATTCATTTCCAGGAAATAGAAATTCAAATCCTTATCTACCAGGAACTCTATAGTTCCGGCCCCTGAGTAGTTTATTGCTTTCCCGATTGCCACAGCAGCTTCACCCATTCGGGAACGTAATTCAGGTGTAAGGGTAGGCGAGGGAGCTTCTTCAATAATTTTCTGATAACGGCGTTGTATGGTACATTCCCGTTCAAAAAGGTGGACTACATTCCCAAAATTATCGCCCAGGATCTGGAATTCAATATGCCGTGGTTCTTCGAGGTATTTTTCAATATACACGGTGCCATCAGCAAAATAATTGGTGGCTTCGCGAGAAGCGGCTTCAAGAGCAGCGGCAAGGCTTTCCTTGTCGTTAACAATCCGCATTCCTTTGCCACCGCCGCCGCCGGCTGCTTTCACCAAAACAGGGAAACCAATTTCATCTACATGGCTGAGAATTTCAGAAGTATTTCCTGATAAACCTTTTGTTACCGGAACAGCAATGGATGAAACAAAATTCCGTGCTTCAACCTTATTGCCCATCACCTGCATTACATTTGCCTCCGGTCCGACGAAAATTATTCCTGCTTCATTGCAGGCTTTAACCAATTCCGGGTTTTCCGCCAGGAAGCCATACCCGGGATGCAACGCATCGCAATGGCTGCTTTTAGCAATATGAATGATAGCCGGAATATTCAGATAGGTTTCCGAAAGATCAGATTTGCCAATGCAATAGGCTTCGTCAGCAAAACTATGATGCAGGCTGTTTTTATCAATTTCGGAATAAATAGCTACGGTGCGGATGCCCATTTTTCTGGCGGTACGGATTATTCGGACGGCTATTTCTCCTCTGTTAGCTATCAGTAGTTTTTTGATCATTTCGGATTTTGTGTTAAGCCTTAACTTATAAATCTTTGCGAACCTTGCTTTCACTTTGCGTCATTGCGGTAAGATTTTTAAACGCAAAGGCGCAAAGGTTATGTTGGAGAACGCAAAGGGGGATATTCAATATATTTTGAGGTTATTCCTTATTTTTTTTAAATGGTTTTAAAGATGCAAGAAGTAGTTAAATCAGATTGTCATGAAAATCACAGTGGTCAATCGTTTCGTATTTGACCTTTCCAGGATCTTTTCCGGCATCACTATACTACTTAATCCAATTAGGCTTACGCTTTTCGAGAAAAGCGGCCATGCCTTCCTGTCCCTCTTCAGAGGCACGGATTTCGGCAATCATTTGTGCTGTGTATGTCAAAGCTTCACTCAGATCAATATGGTTTACCACTTTGTCAATCAGTTTCTTGCAATGTGTTATTGCAGCCGGACCACTTGTGAGCAGCATTTGAACCATCTGGTCAATATAGTTTTCAATCTGATCAGCAGGCAGCGATTTATTTACCAGTTTATACTTTTCAGCTTCCGTTCCGCTGATACGCCTGCCGGTCAGCATAAGTTCGCGTGCTCCGTATTCACCAATACGTTTAATCACGTATGGCGAAATACAAGCCGGAACGATACCAATTTTTACTTCGCTAAGCGAAAAAACGGTTTCGCTATCGCATACAGCAATATCGCAGGCGGCAAGCAATCCGTTGGCACCGCCGATTGCAGCGCCATGAACTACTGCTATAGTTGGTTTCGGCGAAGAATAGATAGCGTAAAAGCATTCTGATAATCTGAAACTTTCGGCATAATTCTGCTCAAAGCTGTAGTTTGAAACATCGCGCATCCAGTTGAGATCGGCACCGGCACAGAAAGATTTTCCTTCGCCTTTGAGGATAATCACACGGATATTATCCATTTCCCCGGCTTTCTGAAACGCATCAGTAAGTTCGGCAATCATCACTTCGTTAAATGCATTGCGGATATCGGGACGGTTGAGCAGAATAGTTGCTATTCCATTTCCAGTATTAAGTTTGATTGTTTTATAATTATTCATTTCAAATGATTAAAATGATTTTAACGCAAAGACGCAAAGGTTTCGCAAAGAGCGGGAAGCAAAGTTCAAAAAGCAAAGTTCAAAAAGCAAAATAAAAAGGTAAATCAATCCAATTAATCTCCCGATCACCCTTCGCCCAGTCGCCCTTCGCCCCATCAATTAAGAACTACATCCTGAAAATCCCGTACTTCGTCTCTTCCCAATGTTTATTCATCGAAGCAGCAATTCCCATTGCCAATACTTTCCGGGTATCAACAGGATCAATAATTCCATCGTCCCAAAGGCGGGCGGTGCTAAAATAAGCGGAACCTTCTTCTTCGTATTTTTTGAGAATGGTATTTCGCATTTCATTGCGCTCTTCATCACCCAGGGTCAGACCTTTTGCCTTAAGCTGATCTTCTTTTACTGTGATAAGCACTCCTGCGGCCTGTTCGCCACCCATAACGCTGATTTTTGAACCGGGCCACATAAAGAGAAGTCTTGGTTCATAGGCCCGTCCAGCCATGGCATAGTTCCCGGCGCCAAATGATCCGCCAAAAACTACCGTGAATTTAGGAACACGTGCATTTGCCACAGCATGAACAAGTTTGGCTCCGTCGCGGGCAATACCGCGGCGTTCGTATTCCTTACCGACAATAAATCCGGTGATATTCTGCAGGAAAAGGATGGGAACATTTCGGGATGTGCACAGTTCGATAAAATGAGCTCCTTTCAATGCGGTTTCTGAAAACAGCACTCCGTTGCTGGCAAGGATTCCGACAGGCATCCCCATAATATGCGCAAATCCGGTTACTATGGTTGGTGCATAATTGGCTTTAAATTCGTGGAATCGGCTTCCATCCACAATGCGGGCTATAATTTCGTGCGCATCGACCGGTTTGCGTAAATCAATCGGGGCAATTCCATACAATTCGGAAGGATCGTAAAATGGTTCTTCGATTGGCACCAGCTCCAGGAATTGTTTATCCGGTTTTCTGAGGGTTGAAAAGATATCGCGGCAGATTTGAAGGGCATGACTGTCGTTTTCGGCCAAATGATCGGCAACACCCGAAATGGAGGTATGTACTTCAGCTCCGCCCAACTCTTCGGCTGTAACTTCTTCACCTGTAGCGGCCTTTACCAATGGCGGACCACCAATAAAAATAGTTCCCTGGTTGCGGACAATAATCACTTCGTCGCTCATAGCCGGAACATAAGCCCCGCCTGCTGTGCACGATCCCATAACCACTGCAATCTGGGGAATTCCTTCAGCCGACATGCGTGCCTGGTTGAAGAAGAACCGTCCGAAATCATATTTATCAGGAAAAACATTGGCTTGTTCAGGAAGGAAAACGCCTCCGGAATCAACCAGGTAAACGCATGGAAGGTGATTTTCCATAGCTATTTCCTGTGCCCGAACATGCTTTTTAATGGTTTCGGCAATGTAAGTTCCGCCTTTTACGGTTGCATCGTTAGCCACTATCATGGTTTCGCGGCCGTGAATCAGTCCGATCCCGGTGATGATTCCAGCCGAAGGGAACCCATTATCATACATTCCGAGTGCCGCCATGGTCGACAACTCAAGGAAAGGCGTATCCGGATCAATCAGCTGATCGATGCGTTCGCGGGCTAAAAGCTTGCCCCGTTCTTTGTGACGACTAACAATAGAAGCCGGCGAACCATTTACCACACCATATAAAGTGCTTCGGTAATGTTGCATGATTTTGCCGTAAGCCTCCAGGTTCGCCAGGTATTCGGGCGAGTGAATGTTTATTTTTGATTCAATCCTGTACAAAACAGTATATTTTTTTAAGTGAGAACGATGGTATTAATAATTTTCTCAAACGCATAATAAGCGCCGGATAATAAAACCTAAATTACTAATAAATCTGAAATGGAAAGAAATGTTGAATTATTTATTCGATTTTATGAATATATATTTAAAGTACGCACCTAAACAGTGGTTTTAAGTTGAATTTTACGATAGGTTATAGTTTTATAAATGAGCCCGGAATGTTTATCCTGTTTCACAGGACAATGCATTCCGGGCTCCTGGCAATTGTTATTTTAATTTATGTTACAAAACGCTTTTTTGTAAAGGCATTGATTATTCCCCTATTCCAACCCTGTTAAGTATAAAAGCAACCTGGAAAGCTATTTCTTTCAAAGCATCGAAACGGCCTGTTGCGCCACCATGTCCTGATTCCATATTTGTGTGCAGAAGCAGGATATTATTGTCCGTTTTCAAGGTGCGAAGTTTAGCAACAAACTTGGCAGGCTCATGATAGCTGATCTGCGAGTCATTCAATCCGGCGGTACATAAAATGCTGGGATATTTCTGAGCTTTTACATTATCATAAGGCGAATAGGACAGGATGTATTTGTAATCTTCTTCAACATTCGGATTCCCCCATTCTTCGTATTCCTGGGTTGTAAGTGGCAGGCTCTCGTCAAGCATGGTATTGATTACATCAACAAACGGAACCTGTGCAACAACGGTATTGAAAAGGTCGGGACGCATATTAACCACAGCTCCCATCAACAAACCACCGGCGCTGCCACCCATAATGGCCAGTTTTGAAGCGGAAGTGTATTTATCTGCCTGAAGCTTTTCGGCACAGGCAATAAAATCAGTGAATGTATTCTTCTTTTTTAAAAGCTTTCCATCTTCGTACCATTGCTCGCCCATATCACTTCCACCTCTTATCTGGGCAATGGCAAATACAAATCCGCGATCGATGAGGCTATAAAAGTTGGCAATAAAGCGTGCATCAGAACTGGAGCCATAGGAACCGTACGAATAGAGCAAGGCCGGATTTGAACCATCCTTTTTCAGTGATTTTTTGTACACCACCGACATAGGCACTTTTACACCATCAGCTGCAGTTGCCCACACGCGTTCAACGGTATAATCATCAGGATTAAATCCACTTGGGATTTCCTGCTCTTTAAGCTTCACGCTTTCATTTTTAGCGAAATTATAATCGTAAACTGTATTTGGCCTGTTTAGTGAAGTGTACCGGTAACGAAGATTGGCAGAAGTATATTCAGGGGTGCCTGACATGGCTGCTGTGTAAACAGGTTCCGGGAAACTGATGGTTTTGGTTTTGCCATCAGCAAGGTTAAGAATAAGGATTTCATTCAGGCCGTTTTTCCTCGTCTGGGCGGCCAGGTATTTGTCGAAAACATCAATATAATCAATTTTAACATCCTTGTTATGAGCAATTACTTCCTTCCATGTGCTACGATCGGCAAAGCTGTTTAAGGGTGCTTCATACACTTTACCGTTAAGGTTTTCGCGATCCTTATATTTAATAAAGAATTTCTCTTTATGATGAGTAACACTGTAATCAACATCTTTAACGCGCGGAATAAAAACTTTAAATTTTCCTGCAGGTTCCGAAGCGGGTAGATAATGATATTCGGATGTTGTAAAACTTCCGGTTCTGATAAAGATAAAATCATTGGTTTTACTCTTTTCCAGATTTACAATAAACTGTTCAACAGGTTCTTCAAACATAAGTTCGTCGGCTTTTGTACTACCCAGAACATGCCTGAAAACCCGCCACGAGCGTAGAGCTTCGTTGCCGACAGTATAAAAAAGCGTTTTGCTATCATTGGCCCACTCAAAGGATTGTACTTTTTCAATCTTCAACGATAAATCAGTTTTGTTTGAAAGATCACGCACTTTCAGGGTGAAATCAGCGAAAGAGCCTGTTTCGTTACTCGCGTAAGCTGCCAGCTTATTATCCGGACTTACGGCAAAGTATGAAAAGATAAACGCCTTTTTGCCATCGGCCATTTTGTTAACATCAAACATCACTTCTTCCGGCGCTGTTGTATTCCCCTTTTTACGGCAATTTAACCTGTACTGTTTCCCTTTTTCGGTACGTGAGTAATAATAATAACCGTTATAGAGTTGTGGAACCGTTTCATCATCTTCCTTGATCCGGCCTTTCATTTCGGCAAACAATTTATCCTGCAATACCTTAGTCGAACTCATAACGGTATCGGAATAGGCATTTTCTGCTTTCAGGTAATCAATTACTTCAGGATTACTTTTATCCTTCAGCCAGAAATAGTTATCAACCCGTTTGTTGCCAAATTCGGTAAATTCACTTGGGTTAACAGCTGCTACAGGAGGTTTGGGGAAATCGCTTTGTTGGGTAACTTTCATAGTCGTATTGGTACTTGTGTTACAGGCAGCAAAGCCTAGTGCTAATACTATGGCGGGCCCTAATTTTGAATATAGTGTCATAGATTTATATTTAGTGGATTGTTAAGTAAAAGTATTTAAAACTTCGAATGGTAATTTTTATGAATTACAAATTTCATTGCCTGGTTTCAAAATCGTTAATTTTACTGGAAATTATAAACATATCAATTCACAATAAGTTTGCCTGAATGAAAAATATGTATGTTTTACTCATCCTGCTTTTTCTTGTAAAAATATTAAATGCCCAGACGGCTATTCAGTTTTCGGGGATTACCTGGAACGTACGAAACGGAAGTGGTGGCCCGGGGCCGAATTTGTGGTCGGATAGCCCGAACAGCGTTTGGGTGGATGCTGATGGGCAGCTGCATTTGAAAATCAGGAAAGCAGGCAGTTTGTATTATTGTTCCGAAGTTTATACTCAGCAATCATTCGGGCATGGCGAATACAGGTTTTATGTGGCAGGTAATATGGAGAATTATGATCCGGAAATTGTGGTTGGTTTATTCACTTACGAAACGGATACAAGGGAAATTGACATAGAGTTTTCTCGATGGGGAAATCCTGCGAATATGGCGGGATGGTACACAGTACAGCCTGTTGTTGCAGGTAACCAGCAAAATTTTGCAATGAATCAGGCAAGTGATTCCACCACGCATAAGTTTACCTGGGGAAGCAGCAATATTTTTTTCCAGAGTTATCAGGAGCATTCGGCCACTCTGCCGACTTCTGAAAATCTTATCAAAGAATGGAATTATACCGGGAATTATATTCCACCTGTTGGCAACGAACGGCTGCACATTAATTTTTGGTTATTTGGCGGGCATAGTCCTGTAAATCAGCAGGAAGCAGAACTTGTAATTACTTCAGTTTTTGTGCCCGCGGCAACTTCTGTAAATGAAATTGAGGATTTTAAAAACATGAAAATCTATCCAAATCCTTTTGCTGATAAGTTTACACTTGAAGTAGCTGAAAATGTGAAAGTTGGCGAGATAATCCTTTCAAATTCAACCGGCCGGGAAATCCTGAGACAACAGCTTACCGGGAAGCAAACGGGAATTGATCTTGGTAAATATCCTTCAGGCATTTATTGTGTTAAACTGATAAGCGACTGGGAAGTTAAAGTGCAGAAGATCATTAAGAAATAAGGATTTGTGAAGATCTTTTAACAAAGACAGATCAAACATTCCTGTTTCTTATTCATCCTGTAAAAAGCCCTTTTCAAGCTAAAAGCGGCCGTTTCGTCCAAAATCACTAATTTTGCAACTGAGTTACCTGCCAGAAGGGCATTCAATAAAATAGTAATGTTAAGCTCTTACGGGCAAAAATCATATTTATGCAAACAGTTGTAAGCGGAATCAGGCCTACGGGCAATCTTCATCTCGGGAATTATTTCGGAGCCATGCAGAATTTTGTAAAAATGCAGGAAACGGATAATTGCTTTTTCTTCATTGCCGATTATCATTCGCTTACCACGCATCCTACGCCTGCCGATCTTCATGGCAATGTGAAACAAGTGCTTGTTGAGTACCTTGCATGTGGTTTGGATCCTGAAAAGTCCACTCTTTATTTACAAAGCGATATTCCGGAAACTGCTGAGTTATACCTTTTTCTTAACATGAACGCCTACCAGGGTGAACTTGAGCGCTGCACATCGTTTAAGGATAAAATACGTTCACAGCCCGAAAATGTAAATGCCGGTCTGCTTACTTACCCAACATTGATGGCTGCTGACATTATCATACATAAAGCGCATAAAGTACCTGTAGGAAAAGACCAGGAGCAGCACCTGGAAATGACCCGCACCTTTGCCAACCGCTTTAACCGCATGTATAAGGCGGATTACTTTCCCGAACCGGTTGCATATAACTTTGGTGAAAATCTTATTAAAATTCCGGGACTAGATGGCAGCACCAAAATGGGCAAGAGCGAAGGCGAAGGCAATGCCATTTTCCTGTTTGATACACCCGAAGCGATCCGCAAAAAAGTAATGAAAGCGGTTACCGACAGTGGTCCCAGCGAACCTAACCAGGTAAAGCCTCAGGCTATAGAAAATCTATTTAGTTTGATGAAAGTCCTTTCGGAACAGGAAACACTGCAGTTCTACGAAGATTCCTACAATGCCTGTGCTATTCGCTATGGCGATATGAAAAAACAGCTGGCCGAAGATGTGATCCGTTTTACTACTCCGTTCCGCGAACGAATTCTGGAGTTATTAAAAGATGATGTTTACCTTGGCAAAGTTGTGAAAATCGGTCGTGATAAGGCACACGAAAGCGCGGCCAGAACGATAAAGGAAGTAAGAGAGATTATTGGATTTAAGAGTTTTTAATTTGGGATTGCAAATCCAAGGCTCCATGGGTGCGGATTACAAATCCGCACCAGCATTGAGAGATTATTGGATTTAAGAGTTTTTAATTTG
>CAIRMR010000203.1 GCA_903879715.1 uncultured Bacteroidales bacterium | reverse complement strand
TGGCGTGGGGAAAGTACTCAGCACCATTGAAAAATGGAACATCGTATGAGGCTCCACGAAAATAAAACTCTTTTCAGGCAAGCTGTGCAGTTCACTTCTGACCAGATGCAGATATTACCCATTTTTATTGAAAAAGATTATTGGGTTACGTATGCTTTACATGCCATTTTCAATCATGCGATAGGAAGCGACACTGTTTTCAAAGGAGGAACAGCTTTATCGAAATGCTATAAAATGATAGACCGGTTTTCGGAAGATATCGACCTGGTAGTTTTGAGACGGGAAGGTGAAGCGAACAACAGGCTAACAGAGAAAATAAAAACTATCAGTAAAGTAGTTAGCTCAGTTCTTCCAGAAGTTGATGTGGAAGGACTAACTAATAAAAGAGGAATGAACCGTAAAACGGCGCATTCATACAACAAAGAATTTCAGGGTGAATACGGACAAGTGAGGGATGTAATTGTGGTTGAAGCTACCTGGCTGGGGTATTATGAACCTTTTACCACCCGAAAGCTGAATTCGTTGGTGGGTGAAATGATGCTCAATAACGGTCAGGAACAAATCTCCGGTGAATTTGGACTACAGCCCTTTGACGTCCAGGTGCTGGAACCAGTGAGGACATTATGCGAGAAGATTATGAGCCTTGTCCGGTTTTCGTATGGTGAAAACCCAGTTGAAGATTTAAAGCAAAAAATCAGGCATACTTACGATTTACACCAAATCCTACAGAATCGGGAGTTCTTCGATTTTTTCCAGTCAGCTGCTTTTGATGAAATGTTGTTGAGAGTAGCCAATGATGATATTGCCAGTTTCAAAAACAACAACCAGTGGTTGATTCATCATCCTTCTGAAGCATTGATATTTAAAGATTTAGATCCTATATGGAACGAATTAAGCGTTGCTTACAATGGTGCATTTAAAAATTTGGTTTATGGCGTTTTACCTATTGATGAAGAGGTTTTTGGTACATTAAAAAAGATAAAAGCCAGGTTGACAAACATTAATTGGACGATTAAAATAGAATCCTGAAGAATGAAGTTCACCGAAGAAAAATTAGAAAAGGCTTTTGTCGAATTACTTGGGAACGAGAGCTATCCCCATTTCCATGGCGATTCCATTTCACGGGCAGCTGATGAAGTGTTGATTGAAGCTGATTTGCTACACTATCTGCTAAGCAGGTACGAAAGCAAACAATTAACTGTAACCGAAGCAAAATCTATTATACTTCAGTTAAAAACCTTGCCTTCTTCCGACCTTTACGAAAGCAACAAAACGATTCTCCGGTGGTTATCCGATGGCTTTATTCTGAAACGGGAAGATCGCAGCCAAAAAGATATTCATATAGAGTTGATTGACTTTCACGGTCTGGAGGGACAAAATGCCGGTTCCGATCTGGATATGCTTTCGGCTGAACCACCACATGCCTATCCACCCGATTACAACATCTATAAATTTGTAAACCAACTCGAAATACAAGGTACTGAAAAGCGTATTCCTGATGGAATTGTATACATCAATGGTTTACCGGTAGTGGTTTTTGAATTCAAGAGTGCCATTCGCGAAGAAGCCACGGTTCATGATGCTTTTGTTCAGTTAACAGTACGGTACCGTCGCGACATTCCCGAGCTGTTTAAATACAATGCCTTTTGTGTTATCAGCGATGGTGTTAACAATAAGGCCGGTTCTTTTTTTGCCCCTTACGAGTTTTATTATGCCTGGCGCAGAGTAGCTGGATTGGCAAAAGATGTGGATGGAATTAACAGTATGTTTACCCTCGTGCAGGGGATGTTGCACCATAACCGTTTGCGTGATATTATCCGAAACTTTATTTACTTTCCCGATAGTTCGAAGAAAAACGAAAAGATTGTTTGCCGCTATCCGCAGTATTATGCAGCCCGCCGGTTATTCGACAATATAAAGAAAGCACAAAAGCCAAAAGGCGATGGTAAAGGAGGAACGTATTTTGGAGCAACTGGTTGTGGAAAAAGTTTTACGATGCTTTACCTCTCACGTTTGCTGATGAAGAGCATTTATTTTGAAAGCCCAACCATTGTTTTAATAACCGACAGAACGGATCTGGATGACCAATTGTCGGGACAATTTACTAATGCAAAAAGGTTTATTGGTGATAATACTGTAATAAGCGTTGAGAGTCGCTCCAATTTACGCGAACTGATACAAGGCCGGCAGAGCGGCGGTGTTTTTCTCACAACCATTCATAAGTTTACCGAAGACACAGAATTGCTTACCGGTAGAAGCAATGTAATCTGTATTTCGGACGAAGCACACCGAAGCCAGGTAAACCTTGACCAAAAAATAACGGTAACTGATGAAGGCGTTAAAAAGACATTTGGATTTGCTAAATATTTGCATGATTCGTTACCTAATGCCATATTTGTTGGCTTCACAGGAACTCCGATAGA
>CAIRMR010000202.1 GCA_903879715.1 uncultured Bacteroidales bacterium | reverse complement strand
CCTGAAGTATTTGCCGATACCAATATGCTTCAGACTGTAATCCGCAACCTGGTTTCAAATGCTGTAAAATTCACTCCTGAGGGCGGAAACGTAACTATTTCAAGCGTATCGTCAACAAACAGCACGATACTGTTATCAGTAAAAGATACTGGCATTGGAATGGATGCCGCGATGCAGAAAAATATTTTCCGTATGGATATCGACACAAAACGCCCGGGTACAAATGGTGAACTTAGTACAGGACTGGGATTATTGTTATGCAAGGAATTTGTCGAAAAACAGGGCGGTGAATTATGGGTTGAATCAACAAAAAATACAGGATCCGTGTTTTATTTTACCATTCCTTCTCCCGGTCATAAAGCAGAAATAAATGAGGATGAATCCGCTGTAACAGCAATTTTTAAAGAGACAAATAATAAAAAACTTACTGTGTTAATTGTCGAAAATGATGAAATTTCCAGTAAGATGATTCACATAATGATAAAAAAGCTTAGCAGGGAGGTTACGATTGTAAAAAACGGTGTCGAAGCAATTGAATTTTGTCGCATCAATCCAAATACAGATCTTGTTCTTATGGATATTTTCATGCCTGAACTGAACGGTTTGGAAGTCACACGCCTCATCCGTCAGTTTAATAAAGAAATTGTTATTATTGCACAAACAACCTCGGTACAAAACGGGGCCCGGAAAATGTCAATCGCAGCCGGATGCAATGATTATATTTCTAAACCTTTCAGTAATGCAGAATTGCTTGAAATTATCAAGAAAAACGTGAAAAATTAATTTGGTTCTGCCACGAATTGAATGGAATTAGTTCACTCAGGGCCAGGAGACCGAAATCAGAAATCAGAAGTAAATGATGATTTGATATTTACTCCAACCAATCGGAAACGTTTTCAGGAAATGGAAACAGACTGCCTGGCTGTGCCTTTATGTTCATGTGATCAGATTAGTTTTCAGAGTAAATTCCGTCTTTCCGCTTTTTCATTAGAATCACTAATTTATCCACGATGGCGCGCGTTTGTAACGCGTGCCAGTATAATCACCCCGCTATGTCATTCCTGCTGAATAACTGTTTCCCATAAACGATTAACGAATAACCATTTCCCATTTTTACACTGAACATCCTGCCCTGAGCCTGCCGAAGGGAAGTGAACCATTTTCTATTTCCCCCTCCCCTCGCCGCCCCGCCAGTGCCGGATGGCTTCCGGGGTGCATTTTTTTTCACTGTATTTGCCTGTAAAAGCAAATACACCCTGCTTGTTTTACAAAAAAGTAGTCATCCACCAAAAATCTCCCGTTTCTATACATGTATTTTCAAATCTTTTAGATGGTTTTACATTCAAAACGTATCTGAATCATGAAAATAAATATACTTATTTCGAAATTTACTAATACCTATATTATTGAATAATAGTAACATGTATAATTAATTTAATATTATTTTCAAAAACATTTGCATTCGATATATTTAATAGACTATCTTTGTGAGCGAATACTCACTTACTTATTTTAAAAACCAATTAAAGCGTATAAAAAATGATAATCACTAAATACCAGCTTCAGTTAGTAAAAGATACTCCCCACAAAATTGACGTGAGGGAAATGTATAACAAGGAATCAGCCCAGGCCAACCTTATGGCATTGCAGCCCGGCGAAAGCCTGAAACCGCATAAAACTCCGGTTGATGTATTCTTCTTTATAGTTGAAGGAACTCCTACCATTCATATCGGTGACGAAAGTGAAGTATGCGAAGCAGATACACTTGTTGAAAGTCCTGCCGGTATTGTACATTACATCAGCAATAATTCTGACAGTTTAGCCCGGGTGCTGGTAGTAAAAGCTCCACGGCCAGCAAGCCAGACAAAAGTGCTTTAATTTTTTAAGTCACTCAATATAGAAACGATAATGCCCCGGTAAAAATAACTTTAATAAGAATCCCAAAAGATATAGGCAGAGAGAAAGGTTGAGGTTGAGTAGAAAAACCTCAACCTAAATCTCA
Organism: uncultured Bacteroidales bacterium; assembly: GCA_903879715.1. Lineage (GTDB taxonomy): Bacteria > Bacteroidota > Bacteroidia > Bacteroidales > UBA4417 > UBA4417. Next base: position 5,723 of record CAIRMR010000202.1, on the reverse strand, counting down.
GCCTCAACCTCAACCTCAACCTCAACCTCAACCTCAGTTACATAACAGTATCGAAAATTCTTAAGAACCATATTACGATTCAAAAAAAATAGTATTCAACATGGATATCACACCCCGACAGTTAGAGATTATTGAAGCAGCCGGCAAAATACTTACAACCTCAGGTGTAAGCGGGCTCACAATAAAAAACCTGGCCAAAGAAATGCAGTTTTCCGAAAGTGCCATTTACAGGCATTTCAAAAGCAAGGAAGATATTATCATTGCTATGCTTAATTACCTGGCTGACAACATTGACAAGCGATTATCGAATCTGGCAAAATCTGCAGATCCAGAGGCGCAATTAAAATCACTCTTCCGCGAGCAATTCAGGTTTTTTAGTGAAAATCCTCATTTTGTTGTAGCTGTTTTCTCAGATGGCCTGATGGAAGAGAGTCAGCTTATCAATCAGAATTTTCTTAAACTAATGAATGTCAAGATTAAGAACCTGATGCCTGTCATTATGGAAGGTCAGCAAAAAGGTATATTTACAAATGCCATTACTACCGACGAACTTATGCATATCATTATGGGAACATTCAAGCTACAGATGTTCAAATGGCGTATCGCCAACTTTGAATTTGATATTAAAAGGAGCGGTGACAATATGGTGCAATCGATCCTTACATTAATAAAGAAAGCTTGAAAATCCTTAATGTTTTAAAAAACAATAAATAATACTCACAAAAAAATTTGTTTAATCATGTTAGTAAACATTCACTTACATTTAACTAAAAGAATTATAAACCTGATTGGTTTACTTATTCTTCTGGTTCCGGCAATTGTTCCGGCACAAACACTCTCATTAAACCAATGCGTTGATACCGCACTGATCTACAACCGAAACATCAGGTTAGCACAGCAGGATGGTTTGATTGCCAACGAAAAAAACCGCGAAGCTAAAAGCACTTTGTTGCCAAAACTCACCGGGTTCGCCGACTACCGTTATTATACTGATCTGCCTTACCAGATCATGCCCCAGGAAGCTTTTGGCGGACCGGCAGGTACCTATAAGGAAATTCAGTTTGGAGTGCCTCAGAACCTGAGCACCAACCTGCAGCTCGCCATGCCACTCTTTAATCCCACGGCGTTGAGCGCGATTAAAAGCACCCGCCTTGCAGGTGAACTTTCGGAAATACAAAAACGCAAAACAGATGAGGATGCAGTGATGGAAGTTTCCAATGCTTACTACAACGCACAGGTGCTTTTAAATCAGCTGGCTTTTATGGATAGCAATATCATTAATACCAATAAGCTGGTGCAAACCACCACCTTGCTTTACCAGCAACAGTTAGCCAAAGGCACTGACGTTGACCGGCTGAAATTGCAACTGGAACAGTTAACCACGCAAAGAAGCACAATTTCTTCTCAACATCAGCAGGTGTTAAACGCGCTTAAATTCCTGATGGGAAAGCCAATTTCCGATTCCATCCAGGTTCAGATAAACGAAACATCCATAAATGAAACTACTTTTCAGCTTAAAACGACCACAGATATTTTATTGATTGACAAGAAGATGGAATTTAGTCTTTCGGAGTTAAGTGGTCTTAAAAATTCCCGCTTGCCTTCAGTGAACGCTTATGGAGTATATGGCACTAATGGTTTTGGCACTACCGGAACAAACAGCTTTTTTAATTTCCATCCGATAGGGTATGTCGGTGCTCAGCTTTCGGTTCCTCTTTTTAACGGAATGGTTACAAAGCATAAAATTGATGGGAAAAAGATTGAAGTGAACAAGACGATCATTCAAAAGGAAATACTAACTGAAAGGGCCAACCTTGACCTGGTAAATGCCGAAATGCAATTAAGCATCGCAAACACAACCATTGCCACCGTGAATACTCAAATAGAACTTGCTAAAAAGATTTATAACAACACTGTATTGCAAAACCAGCAAGGTGTGGCCAACATTACAGATTTGCTTCTGGCCGACAATTCCCTGCGCGAATCCCAGCAAAATTATATTGTGGCACTAATAAATCTTCGCCGGGCTGAACTTGAATACAAAAGGGTGACAGGAAATTTGATTTCGAATAGAATAAAAAACCAATAACAATGTTGACGGGAAATATCATTTCGTCCCTACGGGACTTTCTATCAATTTACAACATGCATTCTACCAATATTTTGTCCCTAACGGGACAAGAGCAGAGTGATCAAAATATGTTCTCTGGCAGGATACAATTTATAAAAGCAAATAATCTGACAGGACAATCCCTAGAGGGAAAAGAGCAAAGTGAACGAAATATTTACCCTGCCAGAATGCAATTTGTCAGAGCAAATAATCTGACAGGACAGTCCCTAACAGGACCAAAGCAAAGTGATCGAAATATGCACTCTGTCAGGACGCAATTTGTTAAAGCAAATAATCTGACAAGACAGTCCCGTAGGGACTAAATATTGGTAGAAAAGACGATTCTCCGCTGCATTTAAGTCCCGTAGGGACGAAATATATTAAACATTCCAAACAAGCTCAAAAAACAAAAAAAAGATCCATTCAAAAAATAAATCAAAACTCATGAAAAAGATACTCTACATCATCGCTGCCCTGGCAATCATTGCCATAGTAATCATCCGCCTGAAAGGCAATAAAGAAACCACCAAAAACAGGGTTTTTCAATACGATAAAGAACAGGCAATTGGCGTGCAGACCCTTACAATAAAACCGGAGGGTGCATCAAACAATACTGTTTATGCCGGTACTTTTGAACCCAATAAGGAAACCCGGCTCAGCGCTGATATCCAGGGAAAAATCAATTCAATTAGGGTTGATGTCGGAAGTAATGTAAAGGCTGGCCAGGAATTAATTCAACTGGATAATTCCTTGTTGAAGTTACAGCAGCAGACCGTTGAAATTCAGATTGAAGGATTAGAAGCCGATGTAAAACGCTATTCCGTTCTGGCAAAGGCCGATGCCATCCAGGGAGTGCAGCTGGAAAAATCGGAGCTGGCTCTGAAATCGGCCAATGTTCAAAGAGAAACTTTGCTCGAACAAATCAGCAAAACCACTATTGTAGCACCTTTTGGCGGAATTGTAACCGCCAAACTTACCGAGGTAGGCGCATATGCCGCACCGGGTGTACCTCTGCTACAACTTACAGATATTTCGATGCTGAAGTTCACGGCCAATGTACCCGAAAAAGAACTGAGTCAATTTAAAGTGAACCAGTTGTACACTCTTTCATCCGATGTGTATTCAGAAACTCCACTCACAGGAAAAGTAACTATGACGGGAAGCAAATCCAATATGGGTAACAGTTATCCTGTTCAGCTTTCGGTTAGTAATACATCTGATCTGAAAATCAAGTCAGGAATGTTCGGGAAAGTTCAAATGAAAAGTACAGATTCTGAAAATCATATCATTATCCCTGCATCCGCTATCGTTGGATCCAATATTCAGCCTCAGGTTTACCTGGTAAAAAGCGGCAAAGCAGTTTTACAAAACATCACCCTTGCGAACAGGATACAGAACAAAGTTATAGTGTCAGCGGGTTTGGTGGAAGGCGATATTATTGTCACCAACGGGTTTATAAATCTATTCGACGGAGCAAATGTAACCCTTAACGGCAATTGAACCATGAACAACAGAACGAGTGTTATTGAGAAAAAAGGTTTTGAGTATGCGTTTAAAATCGTGCATTGCTACAATTACCTGGCTGACGCGAAAAAAGAAAATTATTTTTCGAGCCGGCTTTTAAAAAGTGGCAACGCCATCCTCCACAGTATCGAAGATGCTCAGGCTGCGAAATCGAAACCTGATTATTATACCAGTTTATCTGCTTCTGGTAACGAAGCGCGAAAAACAAGAACATACCTCAACCTGCTCAAAGCAGCCCATGTTCTGGAAACAGAAGCTGCCGATGAACTTCTCAAAGAAACCGATACCTATTGCAAAGCTCTTACGCTCCTTTTATCATCATCCGGAATTAGAAAAAGCGCTGATTTTACAAAAATACAATAACTGACAAGCCATGAACATTACTCAAATATCAATCAACCGCCCTTCGCTGATCATCGTTATTTTCAGTGTATTCGCCTTATTGGGAATAATAGGTTTTAAAAACCTGGGGTATGAACTGTTGCCCGACTTTAACCAGCCTGTAGTTGTAATAAAAACAATGTACCCGGGTGCCGAACCCAACGAAGTGGAAACTTCAGTTTCAAGAAAAATAGAGGATGCACTTTCGAATCTCGAAGGTGTGGATTATTTGGAAACCAAATCCATGCCCAATGCATCCATTATTATAGCCAACCTGAAATACGGAACGGACCTGAACATTGCCATGCAGGATGCACAGCGCTATATCGACAATATCAAAAAAGACCTTCCGGCAGATATTCAGAGCCCGGTAATGAGCAAAGTTTCGCCCAACGATTTGCCAATCATTTCGATTAGTGCAACCAGCAATTTGCCTGGAACGGAATTTTATCAGAAAATGAAGGATGAAATCCTGCCGCAAATCCAGCAATTAAAAGGAGTGGCTGAAATTACCCTTCTCGGAGGCGAAGAACGCGAAATCCAGGTGAAAGCAGATCAGGACAAACTAAAACTGCATAAAATTTCACTTTACCAGGTTGTGGATGCCATTAACCGTTCAGGAATTGATTTGCCTGCCGGGAAAGCGCAAACCGATAAAGAAAGTAACTCTGTCCGACTGACAGGGAAATTTTCGGCCGTAAATGACATTATGAATGTACAGGTTGCGATGCCTGCTTCCGGAATGCCGGTTTACGTAAAAGATGTGGCATCAGTTGTTGATGGTGTGAAGGAAATAAGTTCAGTAAGCCGCTACAACGGAGTAAACGGAATAGGTCTTTTATTGAAAAAGCAAGGTGACGCCAATGCCGTGGAAGTTTCGAAACTGGTGCATGCAAAACTTGCCCAGATTGAAACTGCTAACTCCAAATCCGGGGTGAAATTTATTGTAGCCGACGATTCAACCGACATGACTATTGCCGCGGTAAATTCAGTGGTTGACGACCTGATCCTGGCTGTAATCCTGGTTTCGCTGGTTATGTTCTTGTTTTTACGAAGCTATCGTAACTCATTGATTGTATTGATCGCAATCCCAACTTCTTTAATTACTGCCTTTGCCGTGATGTGGCTGATGGGTTTCACCTTAAACCTGATGACCTTGCTGGCGATGTCATTAATTATCGGGATACTGGTGGATGACGCTATTGTTATCCTGGAAAATATTCAGCGGCACATTGATATGGGAAAAGATAAACGGGATGCCGCTCTGGAAGGACGTATGGAAATTGGTTTTTCGGCCATATCAATTACCCTGGTCGACGTGGTTGTTTTTCTGCCCATACTGTTTTTGCAGGTTTTTGTAGCCGATATGCTCAAACAATTCTCCATCGTAGTAATAACCGCCACGCTCACAAGTTTGTTGGTAGGTTTTACCCTGGTGCCCTGGCTGGCTTCGCGGATTGGGAAAAAGGAAGATTTACAACCCACCAACTTCATGAACCGTTTTCTGCTTTGGTTTGAAAGGCAATTAACCTCATTTATCGATTGGTATGGCCATCAGCTGGAATGGGTGCTCAGCCACAAGCTTATCTTTTCAGGAATAGTTATTTTTCTTCTGGTAATGACCGGAGCAATGCTGAAACAAGGCATTATTGGCAAGGAAATGATGTCGACCGGCGACCAGGGAAAATTCCGTTTGAACCTCGAATAT
>CAIRMR010000201.1 GCA_903879715.1 uncultured Bacteroidales bacterium | reverse complement strand
AGTATTGCTATGAGCAATCTTTTACCATCAACATATTTTGTAAAAGTAATTCAGGGAAAAAAAGAAGTTAAAATATTTAAAATCATTAAAAATTAAGGAGGAATAAATATGAGAAAGTTATTTACATTTTTCTTAGCTGTATTATTAACGGCAACAGTGTGGGCTCAGACACCACAAAAAATGAGTTACCAGGCGGTAATACGCGATGGTAGTGGTCTTTTGGTAGCAAGTAAAGTGATAGGAATGCAAATAAACATTCGCCAAGATTCGCCAACAGGAACAGTTGTTTATACTGAAACACAAACACCAACAACCAATGCCAATGGTTTGATAAGTATTGAAATTGGTGGTGAAGCAGGTTTTGATGCCATAAACTGGGACGCCAGCACGTATTTTATCGAAACCAAAACAGCCGTAGTTGCACCATTAACAACTTACACCATTACTGGTGCAAGCCAATTATTAAGCGTTCCATATGCTTTACATGCAAAAACAGCTGAAAGTATCACAGGTTCAATTACTGAAAGCGACCCGGTTTATACAGCTAGTCAGGCAGTAAATATAACAGCTAACGACATTTCGAATTTAATTAATCTGTCAGGTAACAATACAGGCGACCAAGATTTGAGCGGATTGGCAACAACAGCTGCTGTAACAACCAGTTTAGATACAAAGGTCGACAAAGTTGAAGGAAAAGGCTTATCAACAAATGATTTTACAACAGCTGAGCAAACAAAGCTTTCAGCAATCACAGGTACAAATACAGGCGACCAAGATTTAAGCGGATTGACAACAACTGCCGCAGTAACTACTGGTTTAGCTACAAAAGTCGACAAAGTTGCTGGTAAAGATTTAGTTCCAAATGGAACGGTTGCAGGACAAATGCAATATTGGAACGGAACATCATGGGTTACGGTTGCTGTTGGAATGAACGGACAGATATTAAAATACAAAAATGGAGTACCGACATGGTCAGATGGACACATTAATGATTTATCAATTGGCGATGCTTACCAAGGAGGAATTATTGCCTATTTCTTAGTATCCGGAGACCCTGGCTATGACGCAAATGTGAGACACGGCATAATAGCCGCACCAAGTGACCAAAGTTCAGGTATTCAGTGGTTCAATGGAAGTTATCCAACAACAGGAGCAATAGCAACTGCATTAGGAACAGGAAATGCGAATACAAATACCATTGTTGCAAGTCAGGGAGAAGGAAGCTATGCAGCTAAATTGTGTGCCGATTTGGTTTTTGGCGGTTATGATGATTGGTATTTACCAAGTAAAGACGAATTGAATAAACTTTATCTAAATAAGGATAATGTTGGTGGTTTTGCTAGTGGTATTGTCATGTACTGGAGTTCTACCGAGGTATCTGCTGTCCTTGCACTGGTACAGTTTTTCAACAATGGCAACCCGGGCAACGGCAATAAGGATATGACAAACTCCAGAGTGCGTGCTATTCGGTCTTTTTAACAATTTAATGATAACACCATTTAACCGCAGAGCGGTTGAATTTTAAAAAAACTGACATGGAGTAAAATCCTTGTCAGTTAGCTTAAATAATTGATAAAAAATCAACATAACAACAACCAACGAAACCTTAACACGCAATAATAAAAGAGAACGAAAATGAGACACAAAAAGTTGAAATTAAGTGGCTTACTCTTGTTAGGACTTGGACTAACAGGACTACAGGCACAAGAAGTAGTACCCGCCAGTGGCGGAGAAGCTTCGGGT
>CAIRMR010000200.1 GCA_903879715.1 uncultured Bacteroidales bacterium | reverse complement strand
CTAATCAGTCTGATTATAATGTTTTTTTGCCACAGATTACACGGATTACACAGATTTTAAACTGCTTTTAGCAGTTTTTCAATTAATTTCAATTAAAAATGATGAGTAATTGTCTGTGAAATCTGTGTTATCTGTGGCATATATCTGTTTTTCAATACTTTAGACAAACTGATTAGTTACAAATTTATATATATTAAAGATCATTGTAAATCGAACTGCCCGGCTGGCGCGGATTTGTTATCCGTGCCGCCCAGATTAGCTTAAAAGTATATCTTTTTCAATCAATAACAAATATTTCCATTATTCCTTTTATTCCCCATTCATCAACCTTACAAATCCCCCAATACTTACCAATCTCAAAACAAAAGCCCATAGTACTGAAGCCAGGCTGGCAAACACCAAAGCGATTCGCCAATCCCAAACAATATGGTAGGCAAACCAATTTAATACTACCACACCGGCAGCGAAAAACAGCAATGTGAAAATATACTTCCAGTTGATGGTAAACCGGAAGATGCTTTGCGCAATAGCCACCTGGATAATGGCTGTTATAAACTGCGTGATCAGGCTTGCGTAAGCTGAACCAACAGCCATCAGGTGAGGAATAAGGATAAAATTAAGACTTATATTTACTACCATGCCGGTTAAAGCCATCAGGTTGAGCGCTTTCAGGCTTCCGTTTGCGGTAAGCAGCGTGCCGAAAATATAGGTTACCGAAATCGGGATAAACCCGATAATCAGGAAAACAAATACGTTGCGCGCTTCCTGGTTCCTGCCCACATACAGCAATTCCATAATCTGGCTGCTGAAGAAGGACGACCCGGTGGCAATGATCACCGAGATGGTAAAAATTAGGGTAAAGGATAATTTAACAATGCCGTCAACCGGCGATTTATCTTTGATAAGCTTCGCGAAAACCGGTACCAGGATAACCGAGAAAAGGTAAGCGATCATGGTAACAGCGTCGAGCAGCCGGAATGCCTTGGCATAAATATCAACCTGTACAGTGCCTATGCCTGTTGGCAACAATCGTTCGAGCATAACCGAATCAATCCGGTTGTAAAACGACATCAGCAGCACCAGCAATGCAAAAGGAAAGCTCTGCCTGATAACAGAGATAAAAAACGATGTATTCCATTCAAGTCGTTTAAATTCGGCCTTTTTCATTACAATCAGCAAGGCAACAAATGCGGTAAGCAGGTATGCCAGTGTTTGAGCATAAACGAACCAGATGATCTGGAATGGTCCGGCAGTAACATTTCCCCATAGCAACACGGCGCAAATGAGTATCATTAACACCTTATCCAAGACCGAAATAATGCTGTCGATCCAAAACAGCAATAACCCGGAAATATTTGAGCGCAGGTAAAGTATAAACGAAATAAGAAACTGGTTAATCCCAAGGAAAACCAAAAAATAGAAATGCCTTGAATCGTAGCCGATTATTGCCGCCACACTGAAAATAACGACAAAATAAACTGCCGCCAAAACCAGCCGAAGTAAGGCTATACCCGAAAAATACTTGTTCAGCAGGTGCTGATTCTGCGCGATATTCCGGTTGTTAAAGCTGGTAATCCCGAAATCGAGCAGGATATTAAAAAGAAATGTAAAATTGAGAATTGTAAAATAAAAACCATATTCACCGGGCGCTGTGATGTTCTGTACTGTGCGGTCGATGCCGAAAATCCAGAAAGGCTTAACCAGCAGGTTAAGAAAAAGCAGAAACCCTAGATTAGTGAAAAATTTGCGCTTCATTTTCTGGTGATGGAAGTGATGAATCCTGTGATTGCCGTCAAAAGTACGATTATTTAAAAAGAAAAGAGAGTTAAGTTGTAAGGGATAAGTTGGAAGGTGTTGGCACAAAGAATATCACGGGAACCAATTATCGTTTTTATTCCAAATGCCATTCTCTATATTTGGCAAATAATCAAATATGCTTTAGATTATATCCATAACCTGGACAAGGCAGAACTAAAAAGTAATGAAAAACATATAACACAGAATAATAAACACTAAAGTAAGGGAGCGTGCGATACTTTTGCATTTTGTGTTTAATGTTTTTAATTTCTTCCTGAAATATTGTGCCAAAAAAAACATCAACTTTAAAGATTAGATACTAACCTGGACAAGCCAGAACTAAAAAGTAATGAAAAACACATATCATTTAGTTTAGAATGAAAAAGTAAGGAGGCTTGCGATACTTTAACATTTTGTTTTTAATGGTTTTAATTCAATTCGCCAATTGTTAATATCACGGCATATATTGTATTGAAATTTGTTAATTAATGCCTTACAGAAATATTATGCCAGAAAATACTTCAAACTGAAAGATTAAACACCTTACCACTTACACCTTACCTCTTACACCTTACCACTTACACCTTACCACTTACACCTTACCACTTACCACTTACCACTTACACCTTAAAAAAGTCCCGTATCCACATTAATTCCGCCAGCGAAACAATTATTTTCATAGGTTTGCGTATATAAATCTACACACTCACAGAAATACACCAGGATTGAAAATTGCTGTAAATACACGACTTCTGCTGAACGGACGCATGGATGGAATTGCCAGGTTTACCGACGAAACTTTGCGAATCCTTACCAGCCGGCATCCGGAGCATCAGTTCTATTTCTATTTCGACTCGAAGTACGACGAGCAATACATTTATAATTCGAATGTTCATCCTGTTGTAATTTATCCCCGAGCCCGACATCCTTTCCTGTTTCTGGCCTGGTTCGAAGCTTCACTTCCCTTTCATTTTGCACGTATAAAACCTGATATTTTTCTATCCCCTGATGGGTTCCTCTCATTGACTTCAAATATAAAATCAGTCAGTGTAATTCATGATCTGAATTTCGAGCACTACCCTGAAGATATTCCTTTCTTTATGCGGAAATACTACTCGCTGATGTTTCCACGATTTGCCCGGAAAGCCAGCAGAATAGCCACTGTTTCTGAATATTCGAAATCGGATATTGTCAATACATATCACGTTGATCCATCGAAAATTGATGTAATTTACAATGGAGCCGGCAGTATTTTCAAACCATTACAATCCGCGGAAAAGCAACAAACCAGGGAAGTATTTTCGCAGGGACGGGAATATTTTTTCTTTATCGGGACCTTGCATCCGCGCAAAAACCTGGTTAACCTGTTTAAAGCTTTCGATCAGTTTAAGCAAAGTGATACCAGGGGAATAAAGCTTATTCTCGGCGGTGCCCGTATGTGGTGGACCAATGAAATCCGGCTTGCTTACGAAGGAATGAAAAATCGTGACGATGTAGTATTTACCGGGCGGATTACAGATGAAGAGCTTGCATCGCTGATGGCTTCTGCCCTCGCGCTCACGTATGTCTCGTATTTCGAAGGATTCGGAATTCCTATACTGGAAGCTTTTCATTGCGATACACCTGTCATCACTTCAAATGTAACATCAATGCCCGAAATTGCCGGGAATGCGGCTATTATAATTGATCCGTTTTCGGTTACTTCAATTGCTGAAGCTATGCTGAAAGTGTCTTCAGATAATGATTTCAGGCAGAAACTTATAGTTGCCGGACAAGAACAAAGAAAGGAGTTCTCGTGGGAACAAACGGCGGCGAAATTATGGGGGTGTATCGAGAAGGTGGTGGAGTAAGTGATTGGGGATTTACGATTTCAGAATTACGATTTACGATTGGGAACTAGAAACTCCTGAATCGAGAATATAAAACATAACTTAATTGTACATGATAAATCGTACCTCGTAAATCTTAATTCGTAAATCGTAAATCGTAAATCGTAAATCAAATAACATTCACTTCCATTTCCAGCTTCACGCCAAAGCGCTCATACACCGAGTTCTGAATCCGGTGGGCAAGGGTCAGGATATTGCTTCCGGTCGCGTTGCCATAATTAACAAGCACCAGTGATTGGTTTTCATGCACTCCGGCGTCACCATCGCGAAAGCCTTTCCATCCGCATTGTTCAATTAACCAGCCGGCGGCAAGTTTAACCTTTTCGTTGCCAAGCGGGTATGAGACTATTCTGGGAAATGTTTCTGTCAGTTTTTCGGCAATTTTTTGATTAACCGTTGGATTCTTAAAGAAACTGCCTGCATTACCAAGCAATTTTGGATCAGGCAACTTGCTGTGGCGAATCGCACAAACCGCTTTGCTTATATCAGCAATTGTGGGATTTCCGATCTCCATGGCAGATAATTCCTGTTTAATGGCCCCGTATTCGAGATGAACAACAGGATTTAACTTCAACTCAAAAGTAACCGAACAGATCGCAAACTTTCCTTTTAAATCACGTTTAAAAATGCTGTCTCTATATCCGAAACGGCATTCCTCTTTCGAAAAAGCCAGTAGTTCGCCTGACTGTATATCAATAGCCTCAACGGAAAGAATACTGTCTTTTACTTCAACTCCATAAGCGCCAATATTCTGAATAGGGCAACTGCCAACGTTCCCCGGAATAAGCGACAGGTTTTCAAGACCGCCAAAACCCTGGTTCACACAGTAAGTGACAAACTCATGCCAGTTTTCGCCAGCTGCAGCTTTCACTATGACCGAATCATCGGTACGATTGATGATTTCAATTCCTTTATTTATGATATGAACAACAATTCCTTTGAAGTTGCCGGTAAAAAGCAGGTTACTGCCACCACCAAGAACTAAAAAAGGATTTTCATTTAATTTACCTGAAGCAATAAATTCCTTTAAATTCTCAATGCTATTGACTTCGGTGAAATACCGGGCTATAGAATCAATATGAAAGGTGTTGAAAGAGTGAAGTGAAAAATCCTCTTTGATTTCGGGAAAGAGCGGCATAAGCGGTATTAATACAGTTACGAAAAGGAATCAGAAAATCGCCGATTTCAAAATCCCGGGTTAGCAGCAAAGAATTGAGAGTTCTTTACATTTTTTGCAAAATTAAATTAAGCATTCCAATAATACACAAGATTATCTAAAAATTCGTTCGAAAACTTTACTTTCGCAATGTATTAACCACTATGAAAAAGAAAAGAGCCATCATTTCGGTGATTAACGACCTGGTTACTGACCAGCGTGTGGACAAAACAGCGGGCGTACTGGTCGACCTGGGATTTGAAGTAGTGATGATTGGTCGTCGGAAAACGGATAGCCCACACATGCCTGAACGCAAATATGAAACAATACGGATGCGGCTTTTGTGGGAAAAAGGCCCGATGTTTTACGCGGAATATAATATCAGGCTGTTCTTTCTGTTGCTTTCGAGGCCGGCTGAATTGCTTGTCAGTAATGACCTGGATACACTGTTACCAAATTTCCTGGTACATAAGCTGAAGCAAATCCCTATTGTATACGATAGTCATGAATACTTTACAGCTACTCCCGAACTCGTCGCAAGGCCGAAAGTGCAACGCATCTGGAAATGGATTGAAAAATCAATTGTCCCGAAGTTGAAAAATTGCATTACGGTAAATGCCAGCATAGCTAATATGTTTGAACAGGAATATCATGTGCCTTTCAAAATTGTACGGAATATTCCACGACAAAGCAAAAACGCTCAAACAACATCACGTGCAAGTCTTGGGCTTCCTGAAGATAAAAAAATAGTTCTTCTTCAGGGTTCCGGAATTAATGTTCAGCGAGGCGCTGAAGAAGCTGTTGAAGCTATGAAATATCTTGATGATGTGCTGCTTTTAATTGTTGGCGGGGGCGATGTGCTTCCTGCTCTCAAAAAAAGGGTACAAGAGTTATCGTTACAAGAAAAGGTAATGTTTGTCAACAGGCAAACACCCGAAAATCTGGCAGGGTATACCGCTAACGCTGATATCGGTTTAACCATCGATAAAGACACTAATATAAATTACAGGTTCAGCCTTCCGAATAAACTATTTGATTACATTTATGCAGGAATTCCTGTTCTCGCGACACCTTTGGTTGAATTAAAAAATATTATTCAGCATTACGAGATCGGGGAGTTTATTGAAAATCACAAACCTGAGCATATCGCGGAAACAATTAAGAAAATGCTTCGCGATGAAAATCAACTTTCCATTTACAAAGCTAACACGCTGAAAGCAGCCGCTGAACTAAACTGGGATATCGAGAAGAAAACTTTAATCGAAATTTTTGCGCTATATGCCTGACGGCCATATTCATATCATAGCATTTAATATTCCCTACCCGGCTAACTATGGCGGGGTGATTGATATTTTTTACAAACTGAAAGCATTGCATAAGGCCGGAGTTAAAATACACCTGCATTGTTATCAGTACGACAGGCCGGAATCAGCTGAGTTAAACAAATACTGCGAGTCAGTAGATTACTACCCGCGTAAAACCGGTATCACAGCCCAGTTTTCGCGAAAACCTTATATTGTCGAAAGCCGGCAATCAGCTGATTTGCTGAAAGACCTGATTGATGATGGATACCCTATACTATTCGAGGGACTTCACAGTTGTTTCTATATCAATCACTATGCTTTACAGGGCCGTTTGCTGATCTACCGCGAATGCAATATTGAACACGACTATTACTACAATTTATATAAATCAGAGAGGAAAATTGTACGCAAAACCTTTTTCCTGATTGAAAGCCTAAAACTGCAGCTGTATGAGAAACATCTGAGATATTCAAATAAAATGATGGTACTTTCACAAACAGACCGCGATTACCTGGCAAAGAAATTCCCAGATAAGGATATTGTATACTTACCAGGTTTTCATGGAAACACAGAAGTTAAAAGCCTGGAAGGCAAAGGCGAATATGTGTTGTATCACGGCAACTTATCAGTGAGCGAAAATGCACTGGCAGCTGAATACCTGGTAAAAGAAGTTTTTAATGATATAACTGTACCTCTTAAAATTGCCGGGTTGAATCCTTCGGAATCGTTGAAAAAGCTTATTGCCAGATCCCAAAATGTGGAATTAATCCCAAATCCATCACAGGCTGAGATGGAGGCGTTGATCGCGAATGCACAGATAAATGTTTTAGTTACTTTCCAGGCAACCGGATTAAAACTGAAACTTCTGAATACGCTTTACAATGGACGATGGATGCTTGTCAACAGTAAAATGCTCGCTGGTACCGGGCTTGAAAGCCTTTGCGAAATTGCGGATGAACCGGCACTAATGAAACAAAAACTGATTTCATTATTTAATACAGAATTTGATCAGAGTCAGCTTCTTGCCAGGGCGGAGATACTGCAGAAGCGGTTTTCGGATGATGTAAATGCGAAAAAACTGATTGAGGAGATTTGGGGGAAATAGAAATTCTTCCAGGTTTTAAAATCCATCCAACATCCGACATCCGACATTCAAAAACCTACTCCTCGCCTATCCCGATCAGGCCTGATCCAACTTCAATAAGTTTTCCTTTTTCACATTTAATAATACGTGAAGGATATTTTCGCAGCAAAGCGTAATTATGTGTCGCCATAAACACAGCCCTGCCCGATTTGCGGATATCGAAAAGCAATTGCATAATGCCATCTGACGTTTCAGGATCGAGGTTGCCAGTGGGTTCGTCAGCAAGGATAAGTTCAGGATCATTCAGCAAGGCTCGGGCGATGGAAACGCGCTGTTGCTCGCCACCCGAAAGCTGGTGCGGCATTTTGAAACCTTTGGTGATAAGCCCCACTTTATCAAGCACTTCATTCATGCGGTGACGCATAGCATCGTGATCTTTCCAACCGGTAGCTTTCATCACAAATATCAGGTTATCGTTCACCGTGCGGTCGTTAAGCAACTGGAAATCCTGGAAAACAATTCCGATTTTACGCCTCAGATATGGAATTTCCTTATGTTTCAACTCAGAGATATTAAATCCGGCAACCTCAGCTTTCCCTTCACGCAGAGGCAAATCAGCATACAAGGTTTTCATCAGGCTGCTTTTACCTGTGCCGGTTTTGCCAACAAGGTAAACAAATTCGCTCTTATGAATACTGAGCGAAACATCCGACAATATTAGATTATCACGCTGATAAACGGAAATGCCTTCAAGAGAAATAATGGAATCAACAGCCATAAGAATCATTTAAGTATTGAACTTTGTGCAAAAATAACCTATTTAACGACTATTAAAGATTTCCAGGTTCTGAAAAGGCAGAAATGAAGCATGAAAGATGTTAAGAATTTAGAAAACACCTGATCCTTTGCTTTTAAAACAGCTGTTCGGGAATTATTAAGAGTATTAAAATATCTAATTCCGGCAGGGTAATTATTTTTTATTTTGCATGACCATCGATTTAGAAAGATTTCGATAGTTTAAGCTGCAGTCCAAAAGAATTATAATATAAATCACCAATATCAAAAGCTCCGGCAAGCCCGAACTTAAAGTTCCGTTTCAACGCTCGGTTTGCTTCAAAATAAGTTGAGATTTGCTTTGTTTCGGTGAAAATCCCAAACTTTGGAGGATAGTGTATACTTCCCAACGAATGCCCTGCCTCACTGGTGCCAAATGTTCCGAAATTACTTGAATAAGAAGCTTTCAGGATAAAACCCCAGTTCTGCACTGATCCTTCGAAACCCAGGTGCAAAGCAACAACCCTGTTATTAATAAAGTAATCACCTGGCGCATTGGGTAATTCTTCCCTGATCCCATACCGATTTCCGACAAATGGATTTCCCACACCTACCCCTTTATAGGACCATCCGTCAACATATGTATCATTGTTATAATAATTCTCATCCCCCGAAGGTGTATAAGGTGACCAGAATTCTCCGGCCTGGTTTTTGGAATAAAAGAATTCCATCAGGATCTTATTCCATCTGAAGATTTGATCAGATGTCGTCCGCCTGTTTGTAAAGCTGATACCACTTAATCCGTCACGCACATTGGCTAAATAATACAAAGCTCCAACATCATAGAAAAACAGATGATAAGCGAATAAGCGGACATTTGTAAAATTGTATTCCAAACCTGCATCAATCGACCCTAAATGATTTCCAATTTTTGATGTAGGAATTCTATTCGTGCCGTAAGCCTTTCCGGATATCACATACCAGTACCGCTGCATATCCGATAACGTATAGTTGCTGCCGTAATACACCGATTCGCGTCCCCATTGCACCTGATGGTTAATGCCGCCGAAGAACTTCAATTTCCAACCTGGCTTGCCAAATCGCCCATAAAACGATAGTTGGTGAAGAAATGTCTTTAATGTATCTACACTGCCATCCAACATATTAACAGGCAAATCGCCTAACCATCCATGCGCGAAATTACCCTTGAAGGCAAATAATCCACGAAAGACAGGAATAGTATAAAACTCAGGGATTGAAATTTGTATCTTGGGAATACCCAGGGAGTTTCCAGAGACAGCAAAAGCACCAGAAGAAAGAAGAGTGTCGCATAAACCAGTAATTTCTTTTGAACGGCCTGCCCTGAATTCAAAAATACTCAATCTGAACTTGCCGTATCCCTCTATCAATAAGAACTCAGATTTCTTCCCAATATTAGCCCGTCCCTCAAAAGAAGCGCCCCAATCGAAGAGTTTTTTATTATTTATTTCATATTCTCTGCCAGCTCTGCCAACAAAGCTCAACGAAGCATTATCCAGCGGAATGCTTCCGAATTGATTTGATCGTAACCAGAAAGGAACTAGGCTATCAGAAATATACCCCCCTGAAGTTTCAACAGAAAAATGAAAACTGCTTTCCTGGGCACTGGCACCGAGAGCGAACAAAATATACAGAACAACCAGGATGTAGATCTTTTTCATTCTCTGAAACTATAATCCGAATTATTAATCGGTAAATCTTCTTTAATGATATATCAAACATACAAAATAATTTAATGTTTTAATAATCTTAAGTTATGTTCCGTTTCAATTAATTAAAGGACAAATGTTAATGCTTTTTAAGAATTACAAAAACTGAAAGTAATTACATAGAAAACATGCAGCCTTCCCTGAAGTTCAGCTACAAATAATATGATATACTATTTTTATTCGTCCATAATTCATTTAACAGGTTTACGCAAAGGCCTTTAACTTCAGAAAACAAGATTGGTTAAATGTTAAAATTTATTGTTATTGTACCTGAATAAAACCAGAGTTCATTATGACCATCCTGTAAATTGAGACATACTGCTTTATTGTTGAGATAGTTCTTACTTTTGCATAAAAAGAAAGACGCTAATAATGAAAACATATTCCGCACTTGATGATTGCGTACTTGGCGGGCTTGGCGCTCCATGTTTTGCAAATTTATCACCCGAAGAAATAGCACTGGTTAGTGAAAGCAAAACTCAGGTTTTATTCCGTAAAGGCGAAAGCCTTACCAAACAGGGCGCATTCGCATCAAGCGTACTATTTGTTGTTGAAGGATTGGTGAGGCAATATATTATTGGCGATACAAACCGCGATTTTAACCTTCGGATTATCCGGAGTGGAGAATTTGTAGGGCTTTCGGCTGCTTTCAGCAAACATACTTATGATTATTCCGCAATTGCTATGAAGGAAACTTTGGCATGCTTAATTGAAAAAGATGCAATTGCCGGGCTGTTAAAGAGTAATGGAAATTTTGCTTACGGGCTGATTAACAGGTATTATGAAAATGACAGCTCGCTCTACAATACCATCAGGAGTATGATGTACAAGCAGATGCACGGAAGGCTTGCTGATGTGTTGCTTTATCTTGATACCATAAAGTATAATGACGAAAGTATTTTCGGATATCTTTCCAGGAAAGAAATAGCTGATTTCGCCGGATTATCTACTGAAAGCACAGTAAAACTGCTTAAGGGATTTGAGCAGGACGGCCTGATAAAACTTATTGATAAGAATATTGAGGTGCTTGAAAGGGAGGATTTGAAAGAGATTAGTAAGAGAGGGTAAAAAAACAAATTGAGAATCTTCGATGGCGGAAATCAGAATTATTTGAAAGAAGGAACAATCCTATTAAATGAAATATTGCTTAATTTTGATGAGTAAAAATTAAAAAAAATGGACATCCAGGCTAGAAAGTTGCATTTCGTTCAAGAATTCCTTCGGGTTGCTGATGAAGAACTTGTTGGTAAACTGGAAAGACTTCTCAGGACTGAAAGAAAGAAAAAACTTGATAAGGATCTTCTCCCAATTACTTTGAAAGAGTTCAATGAAATCATTGATAAATCAGAGGACGATTTTACTAATGGAAGAGAAACCGAAGCCCGAAATCTCCTTAACCAGATAGACTCATGGAAGTAAAGGTTTTGTGGTCTGACACATCTCTGACTCAACTTCAGGATATATTTGACTATTACAATCTTAGGGCAAACGATACTGTTGCTACAAAAATCATAAAAGAATTAGTCGAAAGATCTTTTATTTTAGAAACCAACCCTTTAATAGGCGTAAAAGAGCCTTTACTGGTCAACAGAAAATTTGAATACCGTTTTATTGTAATGAACAATTACAAAATCATTTACGGGTTCAATAACAATATTGCACGAATTGTTTCTGTATTTGATTGCAGACAGAATCCTCAGAAGATGGAAGAAATTGAGCCAAAGACTCCGTAATCATTTTTTTATCCTTCGAAAAATCGCTCCTTAATTCATAGAAAATTACTTAATTAACTTCTTCCAATAAGAGGAGAGTCTTTTCAAATCCCAAGATTGATAAAGAAATTTGCTTTTTGTAAAAGGGAGCTATGTTTTCATGTTCAGTCTGAAGCTCATACATTTTTTCTTTGTTTGTCACAACTGCCGAATGTCTATATTTAAAGTTTGTATCTGAACTTATTGTGTGTACAATATCTCTTCTTATTTTGTACAGTTCAATGTATTCGGATTCTTTGAAATTCTTAAGCCACAAATAATTTTCACTTTCACGATATTCTTCCGGAATTTCTTCAATTGCACTATGAAAAAAATTATTGTTTGATTTACCTCGTAGGAGGAAAAACGAGTTAATTAACTCGCCAATTCTTACCCAATAATTATATACCTTTTGACTGGCAATATCTGCTAACATAATAAATCATTTGCCCTCCATATTCTGATAATTTGGATATATTGATATATTTCCAAATTCGAATTTGTCTTCATCTAGTATCATTAATTGTCCCTTTTGGATATCCACTTAATAACTCTTCGGAATAACCACCCATTATAAAAATTTCGTCTGGTATTTCAACCCATTCCATAATAGGTTTTAAACCATGAAAGTTAGTTTTTGTATTTTCATCCATTTAACTGATATTTAAATACTTATTCTCAATTTAGATGTATAATTTTCAATCACGCTACTCGTAATTATTACTTTCAGTTAGTTTAGTTTAGTTTAGTTTAGTATAGTTTACTCTTACAAATAATCCGCCTTCTCCTCACCCATATTTAAAAAAGGTTTAATCGCCCTATCATAGATTCCATGCACATAAGCAATCACCATTCCATAATTCGTAACCGGAATGCCTGCATCAATGGCAGGTTTCAATCGGTTTACCAACTGGCGACGGGTAATCATACAACCGCCGCATTGAACAACAAGTGCATAATCATGAATATCACGGAGAACCAGGTTTAGCCCGGCAACGGTATCATATTCCAGTTTTTTACCGGTAAAATTGCTTAACCACCGTGGAATTTTCACCCGGCCAATATCGTCGCACGAAACATGATGGCTGCATGATTCCAGGATCAGAATTCTGTCACCATCTTTTAATTCGCCTATTTTGGGTGTGCCCTTTATATATTGCTGAAAATCACCTTTCTGCCTCGCAAGTACTATACTGAAACTGGTCAAAGGAATTTCATTTGGAATGGAAGCGTCTGCTTTCAGAAAAACCTGGCTGTCAGTAACAACAAGTTTAGGTTTGGGTTCCATACGCTTGAAAAAGGCATCAACCTCACGCTCTTTGCATATGGCAACAACTCCATCATGATCCAGCACATCGCGTATAACCTGTACCTGTGGCAGGATCAGGCGACCTTCGGGAGCTTCGATATCAATGGGTGTAATAAGCAAAACTGTATCGCCATAGGAAATAAGATCACCAACTAATGTGCCCGGTTTCCAGGCAGTTTCGGGAAGGAAACTACGCATTTGTTGCACCAGGGGTTCCACGCTTGATTTATTGAGCGCGCTGAATCCGAGGATTATTGTCTGAAGTTCCTTTTCAACCTTTGTAACAATCTCAGCTGAAAGTTCGCACAAATCGGATTTGTTGTGAACAACAAAATAGGGAACATCGAGCTTATTGAATTCATCAATCAGACCATATTCAAATTCGCCTAACGAATTATCAGTAATCAGGAGAATAGCGAGATCAATAGTTTTAATCACTTCTCGGCTACGGGCAATCCGCTTTTCGCCAAGCATTCCTTCATCGTCAATACCAGCGGTATCAATCAACACAACTGCCCCCAATCCGCCAATTTCCATGTTTTTTGAAACCGGGTCGGTAGTGGTTCCTGCAACATCCGATACGATAGCCACTTCCTGACCTGCCAAAGCATTAATCAGGGAACTTTTACCACTGTTTCGTTTGCCGAAAATTCCTATATGCGGACGTATTTCTTTACCTTTTTTCACTTTACAAATCTTTAATGCTGTATTCCAACTGCAAGATTATCTCTCAAAAAGAATACTTATTCGAATACAACTGTTTTATTATCAGATACAAATATACGATCTTCGAATACCAGTTGCATGGCTTTGGCAAGAGCAGCGGTCTCATTTTCCCGGCCGGCTCTCACCAGGTCTGATAATGTAAACGAATGATTTACAGGGATAATCTTTTGAGTGATAATTGGGCCCTCATCAAGTTCATTGGTTACAAAATGGGCCGTCGCGCCAATAATTTTAACTCCGCGGGTATATGCCTGCCGGTAAGGATTAGCGCCGGTAAAAGCCGGTAAAAACGAATGATGAATATTAATTATCTTAAGCATAAACGTTGTTACAAATTCCTGTGACAGAATTCGCATAAATTTAGCCAGGACTATATAATCAGGTTCGTATGGACGAATTACATTTACCAACTCAGCTTCAAAAACTTCTTTACTCTTATTTTCGTGCGATACCAGGTGAAACGGAACATCGAACCGTTCAGTAATATTTTTCAGATCAGGATGGTTGCCGATTACACATTGAACATTTGCGCCTAGAGTTTTAAAATGATTGCGGGTGAGTATATCACTCAGGCAATGGTATTCCTTTGTTACCAGAACAACAATATTTTTTTCAGGCAATGGATTTACTTTGACAATAGCATTTGGCGGCAACACCTTTTCAATGGCATTTTCAAGGCTACGCTGATCGGCGATATGATCCACCACTATCCTGGCAAAAAACTTGTTTTCGTCCTGGTCAACATGCTCGCGCATGGAAACAATATTATACCCGGCTTCTGCCAAAACTGTTGAAATGGCAGCAACCAGGCCCACACTATCTTTGCATTGAATAACAATTACCATACGTGTAATCGGTTTATTAATCCTGGTATAATGAGTTATTATTCCAGAAAAATCATTTGTTTCTATTATTTTACTTTAAAGCATCAGATCACTCAGAGTGAATCCTGTTTTCAACAAATTCTCCGGTTTCAGAACGCTTTTGAGCTTTTCTTCGTCTATCAGTTTCAGCTTTTTATTCGCCTCAAAAATATCATTGCCCGAAGATTTCATTTCTTTGGCCAGCAACACAGCTTTGCGATAACCAATCAAAGGACTTAATGCTGTAGTGATCGCAGGACTTTTAAACAATCGGGAAGCTCCTGTCCCTGGCGCGATTGTTAAGCCCGTAATCAGGTTATCAGCAACAGTTTTATCGGCAGCAATCAGCAGTTTTAAACTTTCGAGTAAAGCATGCCCGATAGTCGGAAGATATGCATTAAGATCTAAGCAGCCCTGGGCACTCAACGAACTGATCAGCATATCGTTGCTATAAATTTTATGTGCTGCACTTATCACGAACTCAGGAATCACCGGATTTACTTTCCCTGGCATGATCGAACTTCCAACCTGCCGTTGTGGAATGCTGACATCATGCACACCAGCAACATCCGATGATAGTAAGCGAATATCTGAAACCATTTTCTCAAGGTTGACCGCATGCGCTTTTAAAATGGCATGTACTTCCACGAAAGAATCCAGGTTATTGGTAGCATCCGAAAGATTTTCACTTCGTGTAACCGGAAGTCCTGTGAGTTTCTGCAAAGCCGGCACAACTTCCATAATAAAAAACCTGGGAACTGCCAGGCCTGTGCCTACAGCGCTGCCACCCAGGTTTACAATTTTAATCCTTTCGAAACATTTTGAAACCCGCCACCAGTCGCGTGATAATGCTTCACTGTAAGTGCTGAATAACATACCATACGACGATGGCACTGCTTCCTGCATCTGGGTGTACGCAATCCGAAGCTCGTTCCTGTATTTACCTTCCGTCATTTCAATCTTCTGCCGCAATGAATTTATAGCTGTTTCAAGATCACCAAGCAGGCTCATCATAGCAACTTTAAGGGCAGTAGGAACTACATCGTTAGTCGACTGGTAGATATTTGCAGCTTCTATCGGATCAATCCTCTCATATGTTCCGGGAGCGAGACCAAGCTTTTGAAGCGCAACATTGGCAATGATTTCATTCACATTCATATTGATGCTCGTACCTGCGCCACCACTGATTGAAGGAACAATAAAAGACGAAAAATATAGTCCTTCTGAAACCTCAGTGGCTGCAACTTCTAGGGCCTCAACCACCTGTTTGTCCAATAAAGAAAATGGAAGTTCAGCATCGGATTTCCTTTCTGAAACGGCTGAGCAGAAACTGCGGTACGACTGGTAACAGGCAAGTTTCACAGCTCCCATAGCTTTATACCACTCCAGGTGAAAAGGAGTATAGTCTGGGAAATTTTCCCTTGCCCGTAAAGAGTGAATACCATAAAAAACATTCGCCGGAACCTTCATTGGTCCCAGCGAATCATTTTCTGTACGGTAAGTATTTGATGACATAAGTCAGATTTTTTTCAAAACCCAAACTTACTGCTTTTTCCGTTTTGAAGCACTATTTTGGCGATTATTCAAAGGATCGTAGGTCAATAAACATTTATTCAGCTGCTTGTTATCTGTCACCATGATGGTTAAAAGACCTGATGGCTCCACCTGAACTGAAATCAAAAAATCCTGATCTGCTTTTTCCAGGCTGTAATTTACATAGCTGATAGCTGGATTATTGTTTTTAAAGGCGGGCTTAACTGGGCTTCCTTTTGCTTTAAAAACTCCTCCTACCGAAAGCTTTGCGTTTGCAGCTATTTTCGTAGCTTCTTCAACAGCCTTTTCATAAGTCCCGGCATAAACTAAGGAAACGGAATTGAATCCTTCAGACAGATCGGTAACAGAAGTACTGTTTGAGAAATCCTGGTCAAATTTCATCCCTTCGGGTTCTTTGATTCCAAGTTCTGTAACCCAGTCCGGAATTTTATCAGGACTTTGACTTTCGTCGGTTAACGCCTGACTGCGTTTTATCTGAATACGCAAAATGTCCGAAAGACTGTCAAATTCGTGTTTTGTAATGTTCCCTGCTACCAGGTCGTCTTCCAGTGATTGAAGGCGTTTTTCAAAATTAACTTCAGTTTTGGGAGCTGAAGCTGGCGATCCTGCCTTTAGAATTATATTTCCGCCTAATCCGACGAGAGATGCAACAATTAATCCAATAAAAGAAATAACTAGAATTTTTTCAACTTTATTTTTTGTCATGCATTGGTTCTTGGTTCATACTATGGACAAGCAAATTTGTGTCCTTTTTATTCATTCTTTGAAGCTGCAAAGATACGCTTTTATTGTATATCAACAACATAACAGATTCATATGTTCATTGGCAATAAGTCAAACTTATATAAAAAATGTTAAAGCACACATAATTTCGCCTATAAATATAGACTTAAAAGAAATTACTCTTCTGAGAAGCTAAGTAAATTTAACTAATTTAGTGGGTGATAATCTTATCTTTAAAAATGTAATTTCACAGAATTTCAACTTATGATATACAGGTATTTGGGCCATTCAGGCCTCAAAGTTTCAGAAATCTGTCTTGGCGTAATGACCTTTGGTGGCGATACGGTTAAGAACGAACTGGCAACCGTGGCACAAAAAGATGCCGACCTTATCACCTCCACAGCACTTGATCTCGGCATAAATTTCTTTGATACGGCTGATGTATATTCTGTAGGCGTTTCCGAATCTGTTTTGGGAAAAGCATTGGGAAACCGGCGAAAAGATGCTGTTGTAGCGACAAAAGTCCGCTTTGCCATGAGCAATAAACCTAACGATAACGGACTCTCACGGTTTCATATCATAAAAAGCTGCGAGGACAGCCTGCGTCGCCTGGGTACTGATTTTATCGATTTGTACCAGATTCACAGCTACGATCCGGGAACACCCTTGGAAGAAACCATGCATGCACTAGATCATCTTGTTCAGAGCGGGAAAGTCCGTTATATCGGTTGCTCCAACCTTACTGCCTGGCAAACCATGAAAGCGCTTGCCATTTCAGAAAAGATGAACCTGGAAAAGTTTATAACCACGCAACTGTATTACTCAATCGGTGCGCGTGATATAGAACATGAACTGGTTCCGCTTTGCCTTGACCAGCATTTGGGAATTCTTTGCTGGAGTCCGCTTTCAGGGGGATTCTTTACAGGAAAGTTCAGAAAAAACGCTTCCCTTCCTTCCGAATCACGCCGCAGCAATAAACAGGCATCCAGTATGAAATTCTGGCCGGTGGATGAAGAGAAAGGCTTTGAAATAGTTGAACAGTTGGAACAAATTGGCAATAATTACGATAAAACCATTGCGCAAACCGCCTTAAACTGGCTTCTATGTAAACCTGCAATAACAAGTGTTATAGTCGGGGCCAGCCAAATACAACAACTAAAAGAGAATGCCGGAGCGTCAGAATGGAAACTCATTCCCGAAGATGTTGAATACCTGGATAATATAAGCAAACAGGTGGTCCCCTATCCGGTGTGGCACCAGAAGTATTCGGATGACAGGTAGTACTCTCAGAAATAATATTGATCTTCAGAATGTTGCTTATGAAATTTTAGAATTAACTATATATAGAATCTCCGATTCCATTGCCATAGCTGATTCCTGAATCCGATTTCCCTCGGAAAGCATTTTTTCGACGAAAGCCTTATCCTGCAAACCCGAAGCATTGATTTTTACATTCAGAAATGCACCCATAACAGCTGATCGGGCAGCCAGTGCGCCAACTCCTGCATCAGTCACTGAATTAGGATTTCCTGTCTCAGCCATAGCTTTAATAATTGGCATGCAATCAAATGAACGTTGCATAACCCTGAAAGGCACTTCTATAGCATACTTTGTTGCATCCTGAATTGCTGCGGTGCGGGCAGCCTTATCCGCATCATTACCTTTTGGTAAACTGAATGCATCCATAATGACGTTGAAAGCACGGGTATCTTCATCCACCAGCATAAGCAACTCATCTTTCAATGCCTGCCCTTTTTCAGCCCACCGGCTGAACTCTTCCCAGCGATCGTCCCAACCTGCTTTATGCGACGAAAGATTAGCAACCATAGTAGCTAAAGAAATTCCTAAAGCACCCATAGCAGCGGAAATAGAACCTCCGCCTGGCGCCGGCGATTCTGATGCAGTTTCATTGGCAAATGACGCAAGCGTCATATTGACTAACTTTTTGTCATTTTCGCCTGCTAACAGATATTCTATAATTTTTTCTTTCGGATTAAATGGTTTGAGATCATCGAGCCCAAGTGATTTTATAGCAATTTTTACAAGTTCTTCTTCTGAAACGCCAACGGAACGCTGCTGCTTACGCAGAAAATATTTTCCCGCATCAGTCATGGCTTTCAGCGGGATTAAACCTACTAGTTCGGAACCTGTCACACGAATTCCACGCTCCTGCGCTTTTATGCATGATTCCTCAAAAGCTACATGAACCGGAGTAATACTGATATTGGTAAGGTTGATTGAAACCTGGGCAATCCCATATTCTTCAATATACCAGCCTATGGCTTTACAAGCCTTAAGTGAGCCCGGAGTCCAGATTTCTTTGCCATTCTCGTCTTTTTTAATCTTGCCTGTTACCAGGTTTCCTTCACGAACCGGCCGTCCTTTTTCACGTATATCAAAAGCAACAGCATTAGCCCGTCTCACTGAAGTAGTATTCAGATTTACATTATAGGCCACTAAAAAATCGCGGGCTCCGACGGCTATAGCTCCGGTTAACGCAACCTTTTCGTTAAATTCAGCCGGTCCAAAATCAGGTTTCCAATGCGGATCTACAAGTTTTTCAGGTAATCCTTCATATTCGCCAGCCCTGTTGGTTGCCAGGTTGCGGCGTTCTTCGGTAAAAGCTGCATTTTCATAGCAGTAAACAGGAATCTCGATTTCATTTCCAATTCTTTCAGCCAGTCTGCGTGCATAGGCAGTCGTTTCTTCCATGGTAATTCCGGCTATCGGGATAAGCGGTAATACATCGGTAGCGCCAAACCTGGGATGCTCACCTTTATGAGAGCGCATATCAATTAATTCGGAAGCTTTTTTAACTGCCTGAAATGCAGCTTCAATCACTTCATCAGGTGTTCCGACAAAAGTTACTACGGTCCGGTTGGTTGCCTTTCCCGGGTCTACATCCAGCAAACGAACACCTTCAACCGCTTCGATGCGGTCAGTGATCTGTTTGATAATTGCCATGTTACAACCTTCACTAAAATTCGGAACACACTCGATCAATTGCTTCATCAGCTATTATTTTTTTTTTAAGGTCAGATGAAATACTCCATAATATCATTTTCGGCTACTGTGAAAATTCGCATATGGCTATTTCATATAATTTTGTATTTCAATACTTTATAAATATTTTAAACCTGATTTGAAGTGCAAAATTAACAAAATAGTAAGCAATGCTTGCAATTGGAAAAATTATTGTTTTTGGAAATTTAACTGAGCATGATATTCCTCAAAATATAAGCTCCTATATTGAAAATATTACCAGAACATGTTTTTTAACAATCAAATCACTTAATTTGTATTAATTAATTTTCAAATTCCCAAATCTTCAAATTCTCACATTATTCAAAACTAAAACCTAATTTTGATTTTTAATTCCTCCAACAATGATAATAGAAATTGCTGTATTCTCCCTCGAAGCTGCCATAGCCGCATTTAATGCAGGCGCTCAGCGCATCGAACTTTGCTCCGCTCCTGCCGAAGGTGGCCTTACTCCTTCTGCTGCCACCATGCGGCTGGCAAGAAAGTATGTCAAAATTCCTATACATGTGATGATTCGTCCCCGGGAAGGAGATTTCTGTTATTCTGCCAGAGAATTTGAAGCCATGCTGCTGGATATTGCGGCTGCAAAAATGGTTGGAATGGAAGGCATTGTGGCTGGTGTTCTGAATCCGGATGGGTCTGTCGATGAAAAACGAACGGCTATCCTGGTTGATGCTGCGGCCCCTATGAATGTTACTTTCCATAGGGCTTTTGACATGACAAAAGATCAGGATGAAGCTTTGGAAGCTATTATTTATGCAGGTTGTGCAAGAATACTTACTTCGGGCGGACAACAAACAGCTCCCCAGGGAATTGAAAAACTTGCTGAACTCGTTAAAAAAGCCGGTGACCGCATATCCATTATGCCGGGAAGTGGTGTTAACCCGGATAATATCAAACATATAGCAGAATTTACCGAGGCCAAAGAAATCCATTTATCAGCACGGTCCTTTGTTCCCGGAAAAATGAATTTCAGGCAACCCTTAGTGACAATGGGAGGCACTGTTTCTATTACAGATTATGATTTGCAATTGCCTGATGAGAAAGCTATCAGGGATATTGTCAAACTATTCATATAAACGTAGAACTGAAACTTTAAACTCACATTAAAATACCTGAGAAATAATGTTGCTTCCCATTTTCTTTATTCTTATTTCACTCATTTTACTCTATTGGGGTTCATCCTGGCTAGTAAAAGGCAGTTCATCCATTGCGCTGAAAGCTGGTATTTCGCCCTTGGTTGCCGGTTTAATCCTGGTTGCATTTGGAAACAGTTTACCGCAATTGGCAGTAAGTGTTAATGCTGCCTTATCCGGACACGGGAATATTGCAATTGGAAATGTAATGGGCAGTAACTTATTTAATATTTGTATTATACTTGGAATTTCAGCCTTGGTTTCTCCGATAAAAATAAAGATGCAACTGCTTAAAATAGAAATACTTATAGTTATCATTCTCGCAATTGTGTTCATGATTCTTTTTGCCGACAGGCAAATAAGCCGGGTTGAAGGCGGGATTTTACTTTTTGGCCTTGTTCTCTATATGACATTGATTATAACTCGTGCCCGTCGTGACAAAAGCACTGAAATAAATACAGAATTAGAGAAATCAATTCCGGATCAAAAAATGAAATGGTACTGGCTAGCGGGAATGATAGTGTTTGGTATTGGCTTACTGATTGCCGGATCTCAATTGTTGGTAAACGGATCCCTTGCGATAGCCCGTTCATTGGGTGTAGGTGAAACTATTATCAGTTTAACCATTATTGCTGCAGGAACAAGTACACCTTTACTGGCTACTTCAATTTATGCTACAAGCAGAAAACAGTTTGATATCGCGATTGGTAATGTGGTAGGAGCCAGCATTTTTAATATCCTCGGAGTTATAGGCATATCGGCTTTAATCAATCCACTTTCGGCGATAGCCATCAGCAATATTGATCTCTACCTGATGATCGGGGCATCTTTGCTGTTACTCCAATTCCTGAAAACCAACTATTCTCTCAAACGCGATGATGGTATTTTCATGATTGGAATGTACCTGATCTATTTGTATTATCTGTGGCCGAAATGAAAAAATCATGGGTTATGCATCATTACTCATTCAAAATTCAGCAATTTAATTTCTAATTTATTGAATTTTAGATGTTTTAACAAACCTGAAACTTTCTATTAACACTTGTACATATATGCAAAGTTTATTCCGATCTTTGCTTCAAATCAAAAGCTAATGGCACTCTCGGAAAAACTTCAAGTAGCTCTCACTTCTCTCATCATTTTAATATTTCATACAACAATACAGTCACAGAATGCTGATCGGCGTTTGGCAATTACCCCGGGCAATCTGACATTTACACTGAAAACTATTGCAGATGGCTCGACTTATTCACCAAAGAATGTGGTAGCGATTTGGATTAAGGATGCACAGGGTAATTTTGTGGTTTCACGTAAAGTAATGGCGGATAAACGAAAACAACACCTGGTAAAATGGAATGCAAGTTCTTTGGGAAATACCGTGTCTGCTACTACCGGAGCAACACTAACTTCGCATCAGGCTCATACCATTACCTGGGATGGTAAAAATGCCGCCGGATCTGATATGGCTGATGGAATTTATCAAATCTGGATAGAATATGTTAGTACAAATGCGGCATCCAATGGAAACCAGGGACCATCATTATCGGTTGAATTTACTAAAGGGACAGCGGCTCAGCATCTTAATCCGGCCAATACAACGTATTATCAGAATATTGTTGCCGACTGGGTACCGCTCAGTACCGGATTGAATAAGCTATCAAAAGCTGGTGCGAATGTAAAAATATATCCAAATCCTTTCAGCAGCGAAACCAGCATTAAACTAATCTGCGATAAACCTTCACAGGCATATATCTGTGCATTTGATGCTTCAGGCAAAAAAGTATCAGAATTGCTGAATGATTCATTCGGCAGCGGAACACGGATATATACGTGGGATGGAAAATCAGATAAAGGCCAAAATCTCAAGAACGGAATATATTTTGTTCAAATCCAGATAAATGGTTATACTGAATTGCAAAAAGTAATTATTAAAAGATAATTATTTCTACCTGCACTACTACAAAACCTTTCCATTTAAGATTACTGTATCTACCTTATTACTGCCATAGGCATATGGCATAAATTCAATACCGGGAATAGGTTTGGTTATGAAAACATTTGCTGTTTTCCCGATTGCAATACTACCCAATTCCTCGCTTACACCCATTGCATAAGCAGAATTAAGGGTTGTTGCATTTATTGCTTCTTCGGGCGTCATCCGGTACATGATACATCCCATGGAAAGTATCAACTGCATATTTCCTGATGGAGATGATCCCGGGTTAAAATCACTTGCCAAGGCAACAGGTAATCCAGCATCAATCATTTTACGAACCGGTGCATGAACCATATTCAGGAAAAAAGCAGCTCCCGGTAAAATGGTCGGCATGGTTTCAGAATCTTTTAATGCCGTAATTTCAGCATCACCGGTATATTCAAGATGATCAACCGATAAAGCGCCATACTTAACACCAACCTGGATACCGCCTGAATAATCCAATTCATTGGCATGGATTTTGGGTTTAAGGCCGTGTTTCATGCCTGCCATTAAAATCCGCTCAGTATCTTCAATTGTAAAAAATCCTTTGTCACAGAATACGTCAATATAATCAGCCAATTCTTCGGCAGCTACCTGTGGAATCATTTCATTGATAACCATATCAACATATTCATGCTGTTTGCAACGGTACTTAATAGGTATGGCATGAGCTCCAAGGAAAGTGGCTTTGATTGTAAGTGGCGATAAACTTTTCAAATCCCTGATAACCCGCAACATTTTAAGTTCATCTTCGGTATTAAGTCCATAACCGCTTTTAATTTCTACGGCACCGGTGCCTGACCAGGTTATTTCTTCGAGGCGTTCGAGAGCATCACCTATAAGTTCTGTTTCGGAAGCCTCATGCAATTTTTTTGCGGAATTCAGGATACCTCCGCCACGTTTTGCGATCTCTTCGTAGGATAAACCTTTGATTTTATCAATATATTCAATTTCGCGGCTGCCGGCATAAACCAGGTGCGTATGCGAATCGCAAAAAGAAGGAAAAACCAGTTTCCCCGCCGCATCTATCACTTTGATGCCCTTTTTCTTCCAATCCTCAGGAATAAAAAGATGTTCCATACTCCCGAATTCCAGTATCAAACCTTTGTCAATAAACAGGAAAGCATTTTTAATAGTATGCAACTTTCCCATTGCGGCTCCGCTGAGGTAAGGATTGAAGTTTTCATCAACTCCAACCAATTCTTTTATATTGATAATCAGTATCTTCATAACTAAATATTTATTCACCAAACGTACATGAAATGTTTCAAAAATACAATGCGATAATAAATTTCGGGTATTTAATTCTGACATTAAAGTAATACAATTTTAAAAGAGATCAATTTACCGGAATTCCTTAATTTTAAAGCAGCAGACAATCACAGGAAATGTAACCTTTTCTGGCAGACAGCGTCAAAACTACATCTGAAACAACAAGCAATGTTTAAAGATTTCAAGAGTTTTGGTAAATTCATGGTTCAAAACCTCGAGGCTTTTATTTGGATAGCGGCGATCATTTATTTTGCGCTGTCTCCTTTGCCTTCAAACGAACATTTTACCATTTGTCCTTTAAGTCTTGCCGGGTTTGAACACTGCCCCGGCTGCGGATTGGGAAGAGCGATAATCTTACTGCTTCACGGAAAAGTGTCGGAATCAATAAGCATGCACCCACTTGCAATACCTGCCCTGGCTCTTTTTACAGCACGAATACTAATTATTTTTAAAAATTACTTTAACTTCCAAAAGCAGATAACGCCTAAAACAACTTAACCTAAAACCAATAACAAAATGAACGCAAATCTTTATCAAATGATGCCGGAACTCGACATGCAGGAAATGACTTATGTTGATTCGATAACTAAAAACTATACCGATCAGCAGATGTTGAATTTTGCAAACTTTTACCGTAGCCGCAGGCGCGATCCTCAAATGATTTTACTGGCCACCCTAGCCGGATTCTTAGGCTTTGCAGGTATACAGCGGTTTCTTACTGACCAGATTGGTATGGGGATTCTTTACTTTTTCACAGCAGGACTATGCTTTATCGGTACCATTGTGGATCTTATTAACTACAGGCAAATGGCACTTGAATACAATATTAAGGTAGCAAACGAAGTCTCTGGCTGGATTGCACGAATGCAACAATAATTTCGACTTTTATCTCTTGTTATATCCTGTATATCATGCATTTACGGGTATTTTTTACTAATCGGAGAGGAAGAGCTGTGCTGGTATGTACAAATTGGACTATTTCGAATAGGCAATAAGGCTTCCATCTGATTGCAGGCACTGCAGAATATGCTTTTTAAAGTTAAGACAAGTCATATGCCTGGTTTCCAATACCTTTGAAATCTCTGAAGCAGGAATTGACGGCGATCCGCAAACCATATAAGCGATCTCGAACGCACGGGGAAGTTCTATCCGGCAATGATGGAATATGGTATGAGCCGAAGCCGACTCATCCTTTTTACATCGGGTACACCGGCGTGAAAAGGGGGTTCTTCCCTGGCAATATCGTTCATTTCCACAACTCCGGCAAACAAATCCATCATTCCATTTGGCCTTTGCAAGTATTTCAAGGCAATCTTCCTGGGTACTGAAAGTTTCTCTGAATCTTTCGGGATCTAGTTGACCGACTAATTCCTTCAGATTAACAACTCTTTGACTTTCCATGTGTTTAATAAATGAATTTTGACAGCATCATGACAAAATTGCAGTGGCATGATATTTGTTGACAAATTTACAATTAATTGGTGATCTTTATGCGATATATTAAAAATATTCATATTTTTGCACCATTACAAAATCAAACATAATCTTAAACACTACCATTATGAAAAACACATTCGTTGGATTAGTATTGCTGTCGGTTATCTGGTTAAGCAGTTGTGGAGGAGCAGCCACCCCCGAGAAAAATCCTGATTCAATTTTGGCAACTAAATCGGCCCAATCAACTACAAATACAGATGCTCTTCCAGTTAATACTGCATCCTCACCAGCAATTTCCGATGGAGCTGTTGTTCAATTAACAAAGGCAATGTTTCTTGAAAAAGTATACAACTTCGAAAAAAATCCAAAGGAGTGGGTTTTTGCAGGGGATAAACCTTGTATAATTGATTTCTATGCAGATTGGTGCAGACCCTGTAAAATGGTTGCGCCAATTATGGCGGAGCTTGCTGAAAAATATAAAGGACAGATCACTGTATACAAAATAAATACGGATCAGGAACGCGAATTAGCCCAGTTTTTCGGAATTCAGAGTATCCCTACTATGTATTTCTGCCCAGCTACCGGTGATCCTCAAATGGCTCAAGGCGCACTGCCAAAAGAAACTTATGAAAAAGTAATAACTGACTTCTTGTTACAAAAAAAGTAAAACATTAATTATAGAAAAACTAAAACACACGATAATGGAACATTTAACAAAAGAAACCTTTCTGACAAAGGTATTTAACTACGAACAAAACCAGGAATGGAAATTTGAGGGCGAATTGCCCTGCCTCATTGATTTTTATGCTGACTGGTGTGGCCCTTGTAAGATGGTTGCTCCAATTCTTGAAGAACTCGCTAAAGAATTCGAGGGAAAAATCAATATTTACAAAGTAAATACCGAAGAGCAGCAGGAACTGGCAGGCGCTTTTGGAATTCAAAGCATTCCTTCCATGCTTTTCTGTCCCAAAGATGGGAAACCTCAGATGGCTATGGGAGCTTTACCAAAACAAGCTATGACAGATGCAATAAATGAAGTATTACTGGCATCCAACTAATTTTTAAATATCCGTGTCAAAGGGCAGTCAGATTGGCTGCCCTTTGTCTTTTTAGTACTTTTGCTTTGAAAATCAATAAATGAAATAGCCATGATTGTGAAAAATCACCATCTGAAGATGATATTCTGATCCATCTGGCGTATTCCATGCGACCTGCAAAATCAAATACTAACGCATGAAACCTGTACTTCTATCCATAGCTTATCTTCCTCCTGTTTCCTGGATGGCTGTAGCATTACAATCCGGCAAAATCGCACTTGAAGTACATGAAACGTATCCCAAACAAACTTTCCGCAACCGGTGTAATATTGCTACCGCATCAGGCATATTGAGTCTCACCATTCCGGTTAAACGCATAAACGGGAATCATACTAAAACATGTGATATTCATATAGATAATTCGAAAAACTGGCAACTACTTCATTGGCGGTCAATTATCACTGCCTATAATAAATCTCCGTATTTTTTATATTACAGAGATCAGTTTGAACCCATGTTTTCCCGGAGATACGATCTCCTTGTTGATTTTAACAAGGAACTTTTCGACAATATTTTAAATGCACTCAGAAGTAAATCAACAGAAGTTTTTTATACGACTGAATATGAAACGAATCCTGAATTCCTTGATCTGCGAAACAGTTTTCATCCAAAATATCCACTGAGGCAAATAACCTGTGTTTTACCGAGATATATGCAGGCTTTTGAAGAGTTTCACGGTTTCCTGCCAGACCTGAGTATATTAGATCTTCTCTTCAATCTTGGTCCTGACGCATTGCCTTATCTGGCAAGTACAAGTATAGAGCTTTCAATACAGGAGTAGATCAATGCAGCACGGGATATTCAATCCGGATATGATAAATACTGAGTAATTTTTTCTTGATAATTTTCTTAATTGTTGCTATATCTTTAAGGGTAAGTACCGAATTACGGAACTGCCTGTTTTCCATTTGGTTGTCGATTAATCGTTCGACCAGTTCACTAACTTCCTGTTCAGTGGGAGCTTTCAGCGATCGGGAAGCAGCTTCAATTGAATCAGCCATCATAAGAATAGAGGTTTCCTTGGAAAATGGGATCGGCCCCCTATAACGGAAAGGAGTTTCATCAAATGGGATATCACCGGCTTCCTGCTTGAATTTATTGAAAAAGTACTGAGTATACCTGGTACCGTGATGTGTACGGATAAAATCGATAATTGCTTCAGGAAGTTTATACAAGCGGGCTTTTTCGATACCTCTTATGACATGACTGGTAATGATACGGGCACTTTCCTCATATGACAGATCGTCATGTGGATTTATGCCACCCGACTGGTTTTCGATGTAATACATCGGCATATCCATCTTACCGATATCATGATAAAGCGCTCCGGTACGGGCAAGTAATGGATTTGCGTTAATAGCCCTGGCTGCTTCTTCGGCAATATTGGAAACTATAAGCGAATGCTGGAAAGTGCCTGGCGATTTGATAGCCAGTTCACGCAATAATTTTGAATTCGTGTCGGATAATTCAATCAGAGAAACATCTGTAACCATTCCGAATATTTTTTCAAACAAGTAAATAAGCGGATAGGAAAAAAGAGTCAGCAACGCACTGATACCAAACATTACGAAATTAAATCTGCTGACCTGGTCAATCGAACCTTCCTGCATCAAAGTCATCCCGACATAAATAATTGAGTACGATACCAGGATCATCAGTGATGTAAAGAAAAACTGCGAACGGTGATTCAGGTGAACAATGCTTATAATCGTGATAATACCGGTTATAAGTTGCATGAACAGAAATTCAAAACTATTCGGGACTAAAAAACCCAGAATTATGATTGTTATAATGTGTACAAACAAAGCCAGCCGGGTATCGTAGAAAGTTCTTACAATAATAGGCACAAGGCATATCGGTACAGCCATGATATACAAAACATTCATATTCATTACAATCGTGGTAAACGACACCATAAGAGTAACCAGCAAAAGTAAAAGAACAATATTCCGGTTTTCAGTGTAAATATCATGCCTGAAAGTATACATGAAAAGGCCGAAAACTAACAGTGCCATGGATATCAGAATTAGCCTGCCTAACAGTATCATTTTAAAATTATAGCCTGAACCTGACTTTGATTCAAACTCAAGACGCAAGGACTCCAGTTGCTGAAATTTGGCTTCGTTAACCAGTTCTCCCTTGGCAATAATGCGTTCTCCTTTCTGCACCATTCCGCGGGTAGTCGAAATATTGGCAAGCGACTGATCACGCTGTACATTGGTTAATTCTTCGTCGAAAATAACATTATGTACTATGTTTGCCTGCAATAAAGGCAAAATGAATTTGCTGTCAACTCCCTGAAATAATGGCAGATTCAACAGTATATAAGTGTTAGCCTTACTTACAGTATATAAGTTGTTAACAGGAACAATCTTTGCAACATTATCTTCTACTACTGCTATAGTGAAATCAGGGCCTTTTTTTTCAACTTCAGGAATCATTTCAATGATTCCCTTTTTATAGATACTGTCGAGCAAAGCAAATCCACTTTTAATGATCTGCTCTTTTTGCAAAGGAGTAATTTTATCCTTTCCGTCCCTATCCAACCTTGCAAGGAAATCGCTTTTCGCGTATTCAGCCTTTTCTTTATCAACCCTAAAAAAAAGATAGGCTTCCGATAGAGCATTAATTCGCTCTTTCTTTAACTCCGGCTGAGGTTTCAGTATTGCGAAATCAAACGGAGCGATTAAATCGTCATGCTGCCAGGGCTTGCCACGTTGAAACTCATATTTGAATTTTCCTTCACGGGGAAACAATGCCAATAATATGACCAGGGTTAAAAGAAACAATAAAATTTTATTGATCTGATAATAATTACGCAGCTGCCTTTTGGTAATAATTAACTTCATCGGGATAGAATAGAGCTTACGAATATATGAATTTTTGTTTTCAAACGCTCAATTACTATCTTTGACTGATATTTGAATCCAGCCTGAGCGCTGATTTATTGATAAAAACCTGAAACTTTTATTTATATCGATGACCATGAACGCAATATGCCCTTTATCACAGATCCCGATGCGATCTGAACCCTCTGACAGAAGTGAAATGGTGACCCAGATTTTATTCGGGGAGACCTTTAGTATACTCGAAGAAAGAGGAAACTGGCAATTGGTTCGTATTCATCTCGATAACTATGAAGGCTGGATTGATCGCAAACAATCGCTGCCGGTTACGGATGAGTTTATTGAAAAGACAAACGAAAGTTCAAATCATATAATAACTGATAAAACTGCGATATGTTATTGCAAAAACGACAGTACCTATTTACTCCTTGGCAAAGGCAGCCGATTGCCGCAATCTACCGGCAGTACTTTTCATCTCGGCCATAAAACATATACCACAATCAGCAGGACTAAGGCTATTCCCAAAAAGTTTTCAGTTTCAAAAGTTGCTGCTACTGCAATGGATTATCTGAATGTTCCATATTTGTGGGGCGGTCGCAGTATAATGGGAGTTGATTGCTCGGGACTGGTTCAGATTGTGTACCACATGTGCGGTCTTGACTTGCCGCGCGACTCATCGCAACAGGCACTTGCAGGCACAGCAATTGATTTTGTTGATGAAGCACGTCCCGGGGACCTCGCTTTTTTTGATAATCCTGCTGGCGAGATAATTCATGTAGGCATAATTATCGAACCAGGGAAAATCCTTCACGCATCAGGCCAGGTGAAGATTGACAAAATTGACCACAATGGTATTTTTAGCCTTGAACAGGGAATCTACACACATAGCCTGAGAATCATAAAGCGAATTTAGAAAAATATTCCAAAAATAGGCAAAGAAGTATTAGAGTAACGCGTTTAAACTGCTGTTGCCGAAGCACTCGCCAATTCTGCACTTCTGCTTTTAAGCCTGTAACTTATAAGCATAACCGAAAGAGCAATTATGGCTATTACCAGGAAACTTTTTGAATAGCCATCAATACGCGACGACATGGATGCAACAATTATCCCTATCAGCGTAACGCCTGTCATTTGGCCAGTACTGGTAAATAAAGTAATAATTCCTTGTCCAAGCGCACGTTCCGACTGTTGAACCTCGTTTAGCATGATATATCTCAAAGCTGATCCTTGCAACATTGCTGAACCAAGTCCCATAAAAATACCTGCTGTGTAAAAATTAACCTTTGATGCAGAATTAAAATAAAAAAACAACAATCCGGTGGCAGCCAGCAATAAGCCCGCCATCACAATAGCCCTTGAACCAATTTTATCAATCAACCGACCTGCAACCGGTGAACCTACAGCAATAGCCAATACAAAAGGAATAAGCATAAAACTGGCCTTCGATGTAGATACGCCAAAAACATTGACGGCCATTTCGGGAACAAATATAGTGACCGCTTGTATGATCCCGGTACCGAAAGCAACCAAACCAACTATCCGTATTT
Source organism: uncultured Bacteroidales bacterium (assembly GCA_903879715.1). Taxonomy (GTDB): domain Bacteria; phylum Bacteroidota; class Bacteroidia; order Bacteroidales; family UBA4417; genus UBA4417. The sequence continues at coordinate 1,122 of CAIRMR010000200.1, read as the reverse complement.
GCCTGATATCAAACAGCTCAATTTTAACAACCGGTGAGGGTGACCGTTTCTCAAGATAAACAAATACGGGAAGGGTAATGATTGTAATTAGCAGGAACGGAAAGACATCTGTTGATAACAGCCCTCTGATACCTTCGGATGCTTCAATATTATTGATACCATAGGCAAAAGAAGATAGCAGGATGGCAATAAACACCATGCCGGTCCAGTCGAAATGTGGTTTCAGATCACTCTTTTTAGTTGGAAGCAATCGCCAGGAATAAAAAATAACAACAGCTGCTATAGGAAGGTTTATAAGAAACAATACATTCCATTTAAACCATAACAACAATACTCCTGCAATAACAGGTCCTATAATAAAAGCTATCCCAAACACGGCTCCTATCATTCCAAGAGTTTGTCCACGTTTTTCGGGTGGATAGATATCGCCGATTACAGCCGACGCCACAGGGAAAATACCGCTGGCACCAAATCCCTGTACAGCCCTGCCGATAAGCAGTACGGTAATATCATCTGACATAGCAACAATAGCAGACCCAATTGCAAAAATGGCTACCGATATAATGTAAATATTACGTCGTCCGAACAAATCAGAGAGCTTTGCCAGGAAAGTGACTCCGACAAGGTTGAACAGCACATAAATACTGAATATCCAACTCAGCGAACGATGATCAATTTTTATGGTTTGCTCAATTGCCGGAATTGCCGGGCCCACGATTGATATATCGAGGGCTCCCATTAATACACCTGTAAAAAGTAATGCAAGTATTTTGCCGTTACGATGTTGTTCCATGTTTTTTTAAAAAAGTTGAATAGAAAATGGTTAATGGAAAATAGGGATTGGAAAACAGAAAATGGTTAATCGTTATTGGTAAATAGCTAATTATCAATCGTTAATAGTTAACAGCTAATTGTCAATCGCTAATTGTCAAAGGTATAGTATTATTGAACAAAATAGGGTAAGTGTGTTTTTCTAAGTTTCTATTTTCCTCTTTGCAACTAATCAATGTACTCAAAAGGTATTTTAGCCACAGATTTAGCCGATTACACAGATTAAAACTGCGTTTAGCAGTTTTTTAGATGAAACGAACATGACAAAATCTACCAATTTTGACTCACAGT
>CAIRMR010000199.1 GCA_903879715.1 uncultured Bacteroidales bacterium | reverse complement strand
GGGTTATGTTTTAGCAGAACTTGATCCAAATAAAAATTTCGTTTCTATTGATCTTACTACAGGTTGGGGAATTCCATATAGTGGAATGATGAAGTCAATTCAAATAGAATTTCCTTTTGGTGGAGATCCTGCTGCAACTCCGGCAGCCAATTGGTTTGGAAAAGCAACTTTGATTGATAAAATTGAGCTAACAAATACACAAACAGATCATGTTGCTCCTGTCCTGTCAGCTGTTACAGCCGGAACCATAACTGCCGGTGGCGCTATTTCTGCTACCAGTAACGAAGCGGCTACCGTATATTTAGTACCTGCAGGAACGGCAAAAGTGAAAGCCGACATCCTTGCCGCTGCTGTTGCCAATGCTGCTGCTACGGCAAATGTTGCTGTAACTGTAAGTACTACCGGAATTGCTTTGGGAGATTATATAGTTTATGCTATTGATGCCGCCGATAATGTTTCGGATGCTTCTGCTTCCATAACAATAAGCGCACCTGATGTTACAGCTCCTGTCCTTTCAGCTGTTACAGCCGGAACCATAACAGCCGGTGGCGATATTTCAGCTACCAGCAGCGAAGATGCTACCGTATATTTAGCACCTGCAGGAACGGCAAAAGTAAAAGCCGACATCCTTGCCGCGGCTGTTGCCAATGCTGCTGCTACGGCCAATGTTGCTGTAACTTTAAGTACCACAGGAATTGCTTTGGGCGATTATATAGTTTATGCTATTGATGCCGCCGGTAATGTTTCGGATGCTTCTGCTTCAATAACAATTAGCGCACCTGATATTACAGCTCCTGTTCTTTCAGCTGTTACAGCCGGAACCATAACAGCCGGTGGCGATATTTCAGCTACCAGCAGCGAAGATGCTACCGTATATTTAGTACCTGCAGGAACAGCAAAAGTGAAAGCCGACATCCTTGCCGCAGCTGTTGCTAATGCTGCTGCCACAGCAGATGTAGCTGTAACTTTAAGTACCACAGGAATTGCTTTGGGAAATTACATTGTATATGCGATTGATGCAGCCGGTAATGTTTCTGATGCTTCTGCTTCGATAACGGTTATAGTTGCTCCGATTCCTCAGCCCGGAGTATGGGAATTTACAACTGATACAGAGGGCTGGAATCCTTATGGTGACGATGTTACAACAACTCATAGTGGCTCAAACCTGGTTGTAACGTATACAGGAGGAAGTGATGGGGTGTATAGTTACCCGACCATATACAACACTGCTCCATTGGAAGCTGCCAATATAGATAAATTCTATATGAAGTATACAACCCATAATTGGGTTAAGACTTCTGTTTTTGTTAACATTGTATTTGAAATAAACGGCACACCTTATTATGGCAACCAAACCATGACAGTGGTTGATGGAGTTGAAGGTGAATTTACATTCGATCTCAGAGATGACGTACTACATGCATGGAACAAGCTGCCGGCTACGGGCGCTATTACTATGATTAGAATAGAGATTCCTAATGAATTAGGTAGTCCCTCTAATTGGAATGGCGCAACGCTGGATATAGATCGTATCGTATTCTCAAAGACAGACAAAATTGCACCCGTATTGTCAAATATTACCACAGGACCAATAATAAGCGGTGATAATATTTCTGTGACAAGTGACGAAGATGCCACTGTTTATCTGGTTCCTGCAGGCACAGCCAAGGTGAAAGCTGCTATTTTAGCTGCAGCACTGGTAAGTAATCCTGCAACAGCAACAGTTGCTGTAAATCTTAATACTGCAGGCATTACGGCGGGAAATTTTATTGTCTATGCAATTGATGCAACTGGCAATGTTTCGGATGCATCAACTTCAATAACAATTGGCGAACCTGATATTACAGCTCCTGTTCTGTCGGATGTTACTACTGGTTCTGTAAGCATAGGCATCAATATTTCAGCCACAAGCAACGAAGGCGCTACCGTATATTTGGTACCCGAAGGAACGGCAAAAGTAAAAGCTGAAATACTTGCTGCTGCTGTTTCAAATGCTTCTGCTGCAGCGGGTGTTGCTGCAATGCTGAGCACCACAGGAATCACTGCCGGGAATTATATCGTCTATGCTATTGATGGCGCCGATAATGTTTCGGATGCATCAGCTTCCATAACTGTTAAACTTAAAGATCCTGTTTGGGATTTTACAACGGATATGGAGGGATGGCACGACATGGGAGCAGGTCGTGATGTAGCGGCAAGCTGGGAAAATGGCTTTCTCAAGATGTCGTATATCGATGGTGCGCCCACCCAGGGACCGCAACTATGGTTTGCTGCCATTGAAGTTGCACAGGAATTTGATGCAGGCAGTTATCCCTATATTCATATCATATACACCACAGTGGGCTGGCCTACAACCTCACCGGTACATGTGCTTATCACCTTTAAGAACAGCAACGACGAACTGGTATACGCATATGCATCTCTGGATCCTGAAAAAACCTCTGCAATAATTGATATTGCTTCTGTAGACCCGACATGGGGAAAGAAATATACCGGTATGATGAAATCGATACAAATCGAACTGCCTCATAACGGTGACCCTGCGTCTAGTCCTGCAACAGCCTGGTTTGGAGCATCGACCCTGATTGATAAGATTGAGATGACAAATTCACTGATATTAGGAACCAAAAACCTGATCAATGAACCGGTTTCCATTTATCCAAATCCTGCTTCAAAATCATTTAACGTTACAGGAACTGATGTTGACAAAATTTCAATCTATAACCTTTCAGGCAAACTTGTGAAGGTGCAAAAAAATACGTCCCGAAACATCACTGTTGAAGGCCTTGTTAAAGGTTTGTATATGGTGAAAATTGAGTCTAAAGGTGTATCAGTAATGAAAAAACTTATTGTGGAATAAGGAACAAAAACTGTGTAGTTTGCCGCAAGACAAACTACACAGTTTTTTTGACTTTATTGAGAATAAACTAAATACTACAGCTAAAGTGCTGGTATCAATTCAGGCTTAACTAAATAAATTACTCCGCCGCAACCGGTCAGGGTACTAATCCCAAACAGGAAATGCCGCAAGCAGGGGAGAATTTAATCCAGGGAGATTCGAAAAACCGGAATCATGAACAAAAAAAATACTCTTGTATTTCTTTCGTTTTTCTGTGCAATTTTGGTAACAAAAGCACAGGATATTGTCTGGGATTTTGCTTCGGATCCACAGGGATGGCACGACCTGGGCGCTGGCCGCGATGTAACTGCAGGCTGGGATAACGGCTCACTAAAAATGACTTATTTTGAAAATTCCCCCGGACAGGGGCCGCAATTATGGTTTGCGGCAGTGCAGGTTGAAAAGGAATTTGATGCAGGCACCCACCGCTACCTGGAGATGCCATACACTCCTGTAAACTGGCCTGAAACATACTTTGTGAAAATTGAGTATTTAGGCGTGACTGCAATGAAAAAACTAATTATCGAATAAGAAAAACGCCGATAGTTGCCCTGAAGGAATCTATCGGAATAACAATCACCTAATTCAGTTCTTGCATTTTCATAAATTTCATCCGTCGGATTAATCTTTAAAACTAACCGCAGTTATGGTAAACAATAAATTAAAAATTCAGTATAAGTTAGGCGTTGTTATTTTATCGTTACTTGTAACAAGCCTGTTCCCGCTTACAATTAATGCACAACAGCCCGGGAGCCAGGTAAATAGTGGTGTGCAAAGTAAACAGGCTGGTAATGCATTAATGATACCCCGCGTTACAAAACCCTGGTCACAGGCGTTGCGCTGGGTGGGAAATGGCAGCACCTTATACAGCGATTTCGCAGTTATTAAGGACAAGATTAACCAGTGGCATTGCATAGGAACTTTTGGCATCGGGCCCGATGGCATAGGCAATGGTAATGCGGCAATCGATGGGTATTCGTTATTTCATGCTGCCGGATCTTCTATTGATAAGGCATTGACAATCCAACCCAAGATCCACTACCAGATCAGTACACCACAACCAGCCACCATGTGGGCTCCTGCCGTTATCTGGAATAAAGATAGCACTACAGCGTATTTGTATTATTTCCATTATTATGGCCAGGACAGGCGTAACGAGGTTTGCGCAAGGATGTTGACATCCAATGATCCTGATCTTGCCACGTGGCGGCCTTATGAGGGAGGTGATCTTCCGGAACAAAATATGATATTCAGAGAAATAGATGAGCGTGATTTCCGGGTTTTTTGGGACGACCGGGTCGGCAAATACCTGATGTATTATTGTGGTCAGGCATCAGGACCCAGGGTGCGCACTTCAAGCGATCTGATACACTGGTCCGAACCTGTTAATGTACTGGATGGTTCAAGTGGCGGCGCTCACGGGTATGCAGAATCCCCTTATGTTTTTTATCGTAACGGTTACTATTACCTGTGGACCAGTGGAATTGATTACAGTCACACTCATCTCTATATTTCTGAAGATCCCTTTAACTTTGGAGATGCGATACTTAACTCTATCGAAGAAACGCCTGGTCATGCCCCTGAACTTGCTTTTGAGAACGGGATTGATTATATGGCCTGTTCGATGGTTTCTACACATCCAAGCACATCCCCGGCTGAACATGATCTGGATGGGATACTTATTCAACCGCTTAAGTGGGAAGCAGCGGATACAAACATACAGAAACGTGTAACGAGACTAAAAAAGGTAGAATTCCCCCCGGTTCCGGCATCTATTGTGTGGGACTTTGATTCAGACGCACAAGGCTGGCACGACTTAGGAGCAGGGCGGGATGTAAAAGGGACCTGGGAAAATGGCTCTTTTAAAATGTCCTTTATTGATGGCACGCCCGATCCTGCACAAGGACCTCAGTTGTGGTTTCCGGGAGTACAGGTCGAGAAAGAATTTGATGCAAATACATACCGTTATCTTGAGATAACTTATGGACCATTAAATATACCTACCACAGCACCGGTAAAAGTATTTTTAATACTCACAAACAGTAATAACGAATCGCTTTATGTTTTAGCAGATCTGGATCCGAACAAAAATTTCCTTTCTATTGATCTTACTACTGGCTGGGGAAAACCATACAGTGGAATGATGAAAGCCTTGCAAATAGAATTTCCCTTTGGTGGAGATCCTGCTGCAACTCCGGCAGCTAACTGGTTTGGGTCATCAATTATGTTAAATAAAGTTGCGCTCATTAATACACCAAGTATTGTACCTTCAGCAAAACAAGTTTGGAATTTTGATTCAGATAACGAAGGGTGGCTGCCATTTTCCGCAGATGCTGATATTGACTTATACTATGGAGTAGGCAATCTGAATGTTGCTTACAGCGACCACGGAGCAGCAAATACAGCATTGAATTCACCAAAAATCGTAAAAAATAATCTGGCCATTGACGCCGCAAAGGTTCAGAAACTGAAAATGAACTTTACCGCCAACTGGCCTGCAACAGGCGTTAGTGTTCCGGTTCTTTTTTCTTATACTGTTGATGCAGGGGTCGGGTATAGTCTTTTTACTATAAATCCGGCAGCTGGAACATTTACTCAAGATATTGTGAAGAATGATTCAACATGGGGAGTTCCGCTAACAGGAACTATCAGCAAAATAGAAATTGAACTGCCTTATAGCAGTGAGCCTTCGGCGGCAATTGCGACAAATTGGTTTAACGGTTCTACTATAAAAATTGACAAGATAGAATTAATTGATCCTAAAACTGCCCCTGTCTTGTCTTATGTAAGTCGCGGTCCAATAACTATTGGTGACAAAATTTCAGCTACCAGTAACGAAGATGCCGGCATTTACCTGGTACCCCTGGGAACTGCAAAAGTAAAAGCAGACATCATAGCTGCTGCTGTTGCAAATACTTCAGCTACTGCTGATGTTGCTGCAACCTTAAATACAACCGGTCTTGCATTGGGGAATTATATTGTCTATGCTATTGATGCGGATGACAATGTTTCGGATGCATCAGCTTCGATTACAATAAGCGCACCTGATATTACAGCTCCTGTTCTGACTGATGTTACTGCTGGCCCTGTACCTGCTGGTAATACTATTTCGGCTAAGAGCGACGAAAACGCTAACGTGTTTTTAGTGCCTGAAGGAACCGCAAAAGTGAAAGCTGACATTTTTACTGCAGCTGTTGCTAATGCCGCTGCTACAGCCAATGTTGCTGTAACTTTAAAAACAACAGGTATTGCTGCCGGAAATTATATAGTCTATGCTATTGATGCAGCGGGTAATGTTTCAGATGCATCAGCTTCGATAACTATTAAACTTAAAGATCCTGTATGGGATTTTGCAACCGACATGGAGGGATGGCATGACCTGGGGGCAGGACGTGATGTGACGGCAAGCTGGGATAACGGTTTCCTTAAGATGACATATTTTGATGGCGCGCCCGCCCAGGGACCGCAATTATGGTTTGCTGCTATCCAGGTTGAACAGGAATTTGATGCAGGCACCCACCGCTACCTGGAGATGACATATACACCGGTAAACTGGCCTGCAACAGCACCAATAAAATTCCTTATTTCATTACTGAACAGTAACGGTGAACCGGTTTATTCCTATGCTGAGCTTGATCCTAAAAAGAATTTTGTATCTGTCGATGTTGCCGCATTTGATCCGGGTTGGGGCAAAAAGTATACCGGTACGATGAAGCAACTTCAGCTCGAACTTCCTCACAATGGCGCTGCAGCATCAAACCCGGCAACTAGCTGGTTTGGAGCATCCACACTGATTGATAAGATTGAGATGACGAATTCACTGGTAACAGGAACCAAAAACCTGATTAATGAGCCGGTTTCCATATATCCAAATCCTGCCACTAAATCATTTAATGTAACAGGTACTGATGCTGACAAGATATCAATCTATAACTCAGTGGGATTGCTGATCAAAAAGGTATCAAAAACGAATAAGAACATATCAGTTGAAGGCTTTGCAAAAGGTTTATACTTTGTGAAAATTGAGTATAAAGGCGTGTCTTCAATGAAAAAACTAATTGTCGAATAAAATATACCTATAGTTTCTCCTTAGGTAAAATCATTAGTAACACTAAAATGAAAAAGGGAATTGTTTGGTTAATCATGTGCATTTTCACCTTGTCTTTAACGACAAAAGCACAGGATATTGTTTGGGATTTTGCATCAGATGCCCAGGGATGGCACGACCTGGGAGCAGGCCGCGATGTAAAAGCAACATGGGATAATGGCTCATTGAAAATGACCTATTTTGAAAATTCCCCCGGACAGGGCCCGCAATTATGGTTCGCAGCTGTTCACGTTGACCAGGTTTTTGATGCTGGAAATTGTCGATATATTGAGATTTACTTCAGACCCTTTAACTGGCCTACAACATCACCAATAAAATTCCTTGTGACCATTAAAAAAAGTAACGACGAACTTGTTTATGCCTATGCGGATCTTGATCCCAAAAAGAATTTTGTTTCCCTGGATATTGCAACCTTAGACCCAGGCTGGGGAAAGCCATATGTTGGAATGATGAAATCAGTTGAAATCGAACTTCCTCACACTGGTGCTACAGCTTCCAATCCTGCTACCAATTGGTTTGGTGCATGGACAATGATAGACAAGGTTGTATTGACCAACACACTGACCATTCCTCCGTCGACAGATAAAGTTTTACATTGGACTTTTGATCAGGATTTCGCCGATTCTACCAGCCATATAACCGGCATTGGCAGCGGAAATCCTGTTATAGATGCTTCATCCGCGAAAGAAGGATCCGGTGCACTGCTTTTAAGTGGTAGTGATTACGTAACAATGCCTTCAGATTCGGTTTTGTCTGCCGATAAAATTACCTATACATTCTGGATAAAAACTCCTGCCACAGGGCAGGCAGATCCGGCAATACCATCCCGCATTCTTTCTTATGGCAGCGGAAATTTTGAATTGGCATTGTACAAGGGCAATCTTAGTCTGGGCGTATACCGTTCGTGGTATGATCTGGTAACTCCCTGGAAAAATAACGTTTGGCAACGTGTTGCATTGGTTGTGGATGGAAGCAATTTGTCATGCTTTATAAACGGAATAAAGATTAATGAGACGATAATGCAATCAGCCAAGGATCGCTCGGGAAACCTGGTTATAGGCATTAACGGTCTAAAGGCAATTATAGATGAATTATCCATCTATAATTATGTGCTTTCTGATAAAGAAATCGCGGCGGATGGATTGGTCCCTCCCGTTACAGTAATCCCATGGACGTTTGATGCCGATCTGCAGGGCTGGCATGAAATATCAGATGGAACCAACAGGGATGTCACCCTCTCCTGGGCAGACGGAGCCATGGTGATGACATATGCAGACAAAGCCACCAGTAACGGGCCGCAGCTGTGGTTTCCGCAAGTGGAGGTAACTGCTTCATTTGATGCTGCATTATATCCGTATTGTGATATTTATTACCAGGCTGTTGGCTGGCCTGTAAACTCAACAGTTAAGGCTTTGCTCGAATTTACAAAGGCTGATGGTTTTAAAGCATACTCTTATTTCGATCTGAATCCTTCAGAAACCTTTGTCCGCGTTGATTTACCGAAGACTGATCCGGGCTGGGGCGCTTTATATTCAGGCGAAATCGCCTCTGTGAGATTAGAAATGCCACATAATGCATCTGCTACCCCGGCAGAAAACTGGTTTGGTGCTTCTGTAAAAATCACGAAAATCGAATTAAACAATACCCAGCCGCCTGTTGCTGATGCTTGGAATACGACACTTGAAAATAGCATTTTCACGAAATCCGGAATGGACAGGCTAAACAATCAGTATTTTCAATATCAGCCTGTTGGCCTTGGAGGCACTGTAATGCGTGTTGATCCATGGGGGTTTGGCTTTCAGCGGGCTCCTGGTGCGGCCACTGATCCCTGGCATCATCATGAACCCTATTTTGGATATGAGTACTGGTGGGATAAGGAGGGGCACCGGTTTAATCCTTTCCGGATCAAGGCAGGGTATGGCGCTTCTTTTAATCCCGGTACCATTACTTCTTTCAATCAAAGTCTTGACATTCGCACCGGTGAGCTTGTCATTAATTTAACACTGGATGTTGATGGCACTTCATTTACAACCCGGCGAAATGTATTTGTTACTCCTGATGGAATCCTGGTAATAAGGGTAAAAGACTCCGGGGCTCCTTCTCCCCTGAAGCTGAATGTACTGGTAGAGAAAGATGTGAGAATATACCAGAATTATGGTATTTATGCAGTTCCTCATGATCCGTGGACAGGCTCCGCAACTTCAAGAGAGTTTGAAGCAGTAACGCAGGGAGGTGTAGTAACGGCAACCAGGCCCGGAACCAGCACTGCAGCATTGGCTGTAGCTGTTGAGGCACAATCATCTGTCGCCCTATCCGATAACAATACTGTTTACAGTACAACTGCGGCGGATGGAACTGTGACTTTCTATATAGCCCCGGCTTCTTCCTATAATCCTGCAACTCCGGAGGTTCCCTGGGATCATGCATGGAATGCGGCTTATGCAGCCAAACAAAAAGGATATGAAGTGCTGCGGCAGGAAACTGCAATATGGTGGAGTAGCTATCTGAACCGTTCAAAAATATCCGTTCCGGATAATACTGTTGCCAAACTTTATGCTCAATCAGTATTTTATCATGGTGTTTATTTTGGAGAATCGGCAATTCCGCCGGGGTGCAATTCTACAGATATCGAAAGCTTTGCCGGCGCCATCTGTCCTGAGTACGATTTAATGTTCAGCCAGATGGCACTGGTTTATACAGGACATCTGAACGAAGCGAAAAATATTGCCGACTGGACTTATAGCGTGCTTCCAAAAACCAAAGCCTATGCTACCGGCGGAATATCGCAGTGGAATGTTTTTAAGCAATACACCGGGGGTGCAAAATACACTACCTTAATGGGATATGACGGAGCTCAACTGATTCTGCCTACGGAAGGCGAAGCGGGAGCACTGCATTATAATGCTTCCGGAGCAAATTCTGCTTTAATGGCTCTTTCCTACCTCGATTACAGTGATGACGTTACATTCAAAGCATCAGCCTACGACATTCTTAAATCAACTACACAAGTTTCTCTGGAAGATTTAATGTATGACAGCCGCTATAACTCTTACCGTGATAAGAACGTTCCGAGTGCCGTTCAACAAGCTTCCATTCTTATGGGATATACCGAATGTGTAAAAAGAGGAATTGCAGCTCCGGAATGGTCAATATATGAGGGTAAAATATTAATTCCTACAACCACTTTGAACGGAGAACCCCTGATAGCAGGAGGAGTGGGCGCAGCCGCCCAGGAAGGAGTTGGTGATGCCACATGGTTGCAACACCTCTGGTGGGACGGAGTTGTAAGCAAGCATAATCCTCTTGCCCTTCCAAGCTATGAAAATTCAGCAAAATCTAAAACAGGTGATTATGTTTTTAACAACGGCTGGATGGGAGTTGTTGCCTCAAAATTATACCTCGGTAACGATGCTTTATCCTGGTTACAGAAATTTCAATTGCCAGACAACATTCTTTACGATCAAACCTGTTTTGCCGAGGCAAGGGGGCAGTTTAACCTTACTCCCGAAATAGGTGCCCACGGTGCATACATCTGTAATTTATCACAGATGCTGATAGACCCGGATGATGATCAGGTAATTGATATCTTTCCCGCCATACCAGATGCCTGGGAATACAAAAATGTGGCTTTTACCGACCTGCTTACCAAAGGAGCGATTTCTGTATCTGCAAAACGTGATCTTCAGGGTGTTACGGTGGACCTGACGAACAATTCCGGGTCCACCCGGGACAGGGAGATACGAATAAAAATTCCACGATTACTTTTTGTTGACGGACTTCAAATGTCTGACATTCCTGACGGATTTATAGTTAATACTATATCCTTACAGCCCGGGGAAACAAAAAGCTTTGCATACACATTCCGTTCAATGGGAATTACTACTTCTGTCGAAACTAAAGGTCCCGGATTTAAAGCCGACCTGTTTACAGTATATCCCAATCCAATCTCCGGCAGCTTTCTGAATATTACAAACTCTGAGAATATTGACGAGCTGTGGATTTATTCCATGACAGGGGAAATGGTAAAGAAATTCAAAAACCAGAAGCATAGTTATGATATAGCGGGATTAAAATCAGGAATTTACATACTTCGGATTAAAACCGGCAATAGCTTTTATGCCAGGCGTTTATGTGTCTTGAAATGAGTCTGAATTGAACAGGAAGGGCAATGTAAAACACAGGAATGTATAAGCCTATAATAAGGACTGATCCTCAAGTTTGATAATCCTGCTTGTTTTACATTTAACGGGTATCTTACTGGTAAATAGTACAATAAATTAAAATACCGGCTCAAATATTTCTAAAAGAGGCTTGATCCTGTGTATGTGTTTAGTGAGCATTCATTCAAAAGGGTAGCGCATTTAATAAAAAATTACTTAGTCAATCATCAAAATGATAGCAAAACGTATGTTTCTTCGGATTTTTGGCTTAAACTCTACCCTATTGGTTTTGTTTGCCACGCTGCTTCATATCGGGCTGCATGCGCAAACAAATGTTACTTCTAATCCTTATGGAACATCTGGTGATTTTTATGTAAATGAAACTCCTGCCCAGTTTGAATCGCGAATGAAGTGGTGGACAGATTCCCGTTTCGGACTATTTATACATTGGAACATGTCCAGTTTAACAGGAACTGAAATAAGTTGGTCACGCAAAGCTACCAGGCCGCTTGACGTGGACAAGACTCCTGCCGGCTATGTCGGGGATCCTGTCTATGATAATCTTTACAAACAGTTTAACCCTATACGGTTTGATGCGACGGAATGGGTTCGTCTGGCGAAAGAAGCTGGGATGAAGTACATCGTATTTACTGCAAAACATCACGATGGTTTTTGTATGTGGGATACAAAACTAACTTCGTATTCAATTATGAATACACCTTTCAAACGCGATGTGGTGAAGGAATTGGCCGATGCCTGCCACAAGGCCGGTATGCCGATTGGAATTTATTACTCACAGCGCGATTGGCATCACCCTGATTATGGTGCAGGCGACAACAGCAAATACACTGCGTACTTAAAAGGTCAATTGACTGAACTGCTTACAAACTATGGACAGATAGATTGCATCTGGTTTGATGGTTTCGGAGCAGGCGGTTCAATTAAGTTTTGGAGAGCTCCCGAAGTGCTGAACCTGGTTCGAAGCCTGCAGCCTAAAATCATTATAAACAATCGTGCCAGAAATTGCTGGTTTGAGGGCGATGATACTCAACAATATGAAGGTCCATCCATTATGGGAGATCATGACACGCCCGAAGGGACTATCGGATCTTTTCAAAATGACCGGCCATGGGAATCATGCATGATGACAATTAAAATACCCGGTGCTTTGGGTTGGTCGTATCGCTCCGATGCAATTGGAGTCATCAAATCTGAAGAATGTGTTAGGATGTTAGCCAGCTGTGCTACCGGAGACGGTAATTTATTACTCGATGTTGGACCGAATGCGCTTGGAGTAATACCGGCAGATCAGGCAGATCTGCTTAAAGATATCGGAGAATGGATGCGTAAAAACGGAGAGAGCATTTACAATACCAATGGTGGTCCTTTTAGAAACGGAGAATGGGGCGGTTCCACCTACAGGGGTAGTACAATATTTCTTCATGTGTTCAAATGGAATAACGACCGTTTGAAATTGCCACCGTTGAAGGCAAAGATTGTAAAGTGCTCAGTGAAGTTTGAGCAAACTGCGAAAGGTATTACGCTGATAGTACCAGGAGACAAACAGGACAAAACGGATACCGTTGTGATACTGGAACTTTCAGCACCAGCAGTGAATGAGATGGAAAACGGCAAACCGCTAATGGTAGAAAAGTTAAATAACTAAAGCTTAAATCGTTGTCAGCCAGGCAATACTTGTCATTAATTAGACAAACATCATTCCTGAATACAAAATATGAACTTTATCATTAAAAAAATCATGAAACGGTTATTATTAACTTTCACCAAGCCATCTCTATTTAATGCGGTGTATTCACAGAAAAAATCGTTCCCTTTAAAAACGGACGCGCAGGTTTCGATTATTTTATTGGGATTGCAGGTAGCCCTATTGTAGTTAAAGTTATTAAGTGGGACGACAAACAACAGATTGGAATATACACGAATAAATTATTTATTTCGGGAGACTTAATTAAGTAATGGATTGTCAAAAAACCTGATTTAAATAACACACAAAAGGCTGATCAATTAATTAGAAAATAAATTACCAACAATAAAAACTACCATGAAAAAAGAAACAATTATTTTATTTTTTTGCTTGTTTTCAATGTCCTTTGTAGCTAAAGCACAGGACATTGTCTGGGATTTTGCAACAGATGCGCAGGGATGGCACGACCTGGGAGCAGGCCGGGATGTTGTAGCAAGCTGGGATAATGGCTCACTAAAAATGACCTATTTCGAGAATTCACCAGGCGCGGGGCCTCAATTATGGTTTGCAGCTATACAGGTAGAAAAAGTATTTGATGCCAGCACCCATCGCTATCTCGAAATACATTACCAACCGTTTAACTGGCCCACAACATCTCCGGTAAAATTCCTTATCCAATGTATGAACAGTAATAACGAAGCAGTTTATGCATATGCAGATCTTGATCCGGCAAAGAAATTTGTGTCTGTTGATGTCGCCGCATTTGATCCGGGCTGGGGCAAGCCATATAGTGGTATGATGAAAACTGTTTACATTGAACTTCCTCACAATGGTGCTGCCGCAGCTAACCCTGCAACCAAGTGGTTTGGAGCCTGGACCATGATAGACAAAGTTGTACTGACCAACACACTGGCTATTCCTCCCTCAACTGATAAAGTTTTACACTGGTCTTTTGATAAAAATTTCGCCGATTCTACCAACCATATAACCGGTATCGGCAGCGGAAATCCTCTTATTGATGCTTCCTCTGCGAAAAAAGGATCCGGTGCACTGCTTTTAAACGGCAGTGATTACGTAACATTGCCTTCAGATTCGGTTTTATCTGCCGAAAAAATCACCTATACCTTTTGGATAAAAACCCCGGCTGCCGGGCAAACGAATCCGACAATTCCTGCCCGTATTCTTTCTTATGGCAGCGGAAATTTTGAATTGGCTTTGTACCAGGGCAATCTTAGTTTGGGCGCTTATCGATCCTGGGTTGATTTGGAAACTCCCTGGAAAAATAACGTTTGGCAACGTGTAGCATTGGTTGTGGATGGAAGCAATTTGTCATGTTTTATAAACGGGATAAAGATTAGTCAGACGATAATGCAATCAGCAAAGGATCGCTCGGGTAACCTGGTTATAGGCATTAACGGTCTTAAGGCAATTATAGATGAATTATCCATCTATAATTATGTGCTTTCCGATAAAGAAATCGCGGCGGATGGGTTGGTTCCGCCAGGTACGGTAGTACCATGGACTTTCGATACTGACCTTCAGGGCTGGAATGAAATATCAGACGGAACCAACAGGGATGTTACCCTCGCGTGGGCAGACGGAGCGATGGTAATGACGTACGTTGACAAGGCTACCAGTAACGGACCGCAGCTTTGGTTTCCACAGGTGGAGGTAGCTGCTTCATTTGATGCTGTGTTATATCCATATTGTGATATTTATTACCAGGCTGTTGGCTGGCCTGTAAACTCAACGGTTAAAGCCTCGTTAGAATTTACAAAGGCTGATGGTACTATTGCCTACTCTTATTTCGACCTGAATCCTTCAGAAACCTTTGTTCGGGTTGATATACCTAATACTGATCCGGGCTGGGGCGTTTTATATTCAGGCGAAATAGCCTCTGTGAGATTAGAACTACCACACAATGCATCTGCCACACCGGCAGAAAACTGGTTTGGTGCGTCAGTAAAAATCACGAAAATCGAATTAAACAATACTCAGCCTGCTATAGGGGATGAATGGAACAAATCACTGGGCGATGCCACATTTACTAAATCGGGCATGGACAGATTTAATAATCCGAAGTTTCAATACCTGACCATCGGACTGGGAGGTACAACCATGCGGGTTGATCCCTGGGGATTTGCAAGCCACAGGGCTCCCTTCACCAACCAAAACTCGTACAATCATAAACCATCATTTGGCTACGAATACTGGTGGGATAATACTGGACACCGGTACAACCCATTCCTGATTAACGCCGGATACGGTGCTTCCTTCGATCCCGGTTCAATTACGTCTTTCGAACAAAACCTGGACATTAAAACGGGTGTGCTAAAAACAGATATAACATTAACAGTTGGAGGAACTACATTTACTTCAACCCGCGAAACATTTATTACCCCTGATGGTGTTTTGGTAATACGTGTGCAGGATAAGGGTGCTCCATCGCCTTTGCAGCTCAATCTGGCAATAAATGAAAAGGTTGAATGGTTTGGCACTTATTATGCGGGGGAAGAAGACTCCTTCGTTAGGGATGCTGTCCATACCTCCAATAGAAATGCGGGAGCAACCGGAGGCGTAGTGGCCGTTAACAGGCCAAATACCAGTGACTGTGCAGTTGCTGTTGCAGTAGAGGCAACATCATCGGAAACTGTTTCTGCAAACAGCGACATTTATAGTCAGACTTCAGCGAATGGAACTATAACTTTTTATATCGTTCCTAAATCATCGTTCAAACCTACCACTACAACAGTGCCATGGGATCATGCATGGAATGCAGCTTCTGCAGCTAAAACAACAGGATATGCAGCTCTTAAGCAGCAAACAGCCGATTGGTGGGTCACTTTTCTGAATCTCTCTAAAATCTCTGTACCTGATCAGAAAGTATCGAAACTGTATGCTCAATCACTATATTATCACGGAATCTATTTTGGCAATTCCTCTATACCTCCCGGATGTTTTGGTACTGATATTTATGGGTTCTTCGGGGCAGTGTGTCCTGAATATGACTTACCATTCAGTTCATTTGCATTGGCCTATACCGGGCATATAAACGAAACTAAAAATATTGCGGATTGGGTTTATGCTGCATTGCCTAAGTGCAAAGAACAGGCTGTTAACGGCGTAACGCATCATGCAGTGTACAGAAAATACAATAGCGGAGCTATTTATACAACTTTAATGGGGTATAATGGCGCAATAACGATACAAGGTGAACCATCTGAAGGCGGTAACTTACTGCAAAATTATCCCGGACTTAACTCAGCCCGCATGGCTCTGAATTACCTGGATTACAGTGATGATCAGACCTTTAAAAATTCTGCCTATGATGTTTTAAAATCAACCACCTATATTGCCTTAGAGGATTTAGTATCAGATGGTAAAGGTTCCTATCGGGATGGCAAGATTCCTAATTGCATGCAGGAAGGAGCTGTTCTAATGGGATATGACCAATGTGTTAAAAGAGGAATAGCCGATCCCGAATGGATTACAAAATATCAGAATAAAATTTTGATGTCGCAAGGGGTTCTCAAAGGTGATACATTATTGTCAGGCGGTGTTGGGTATAATCCTTCATATGGTGATGGCAGCGGCACTTCGTTTTATTCATTGTGGTGGGCTACAGTGATTGACAAACACGATTCAAGAGCAGTAAAAGCAGTTGAAAATTATCATAGTACTTTTGATAGTTACTGTTTTAACAATGGATGGTCAGGTGTTCATAATGCAAAAATATACCGTGGAGATAATGCATTGATGTGGCTAAGGAACTTCCAGAGACCAGATGTGCTTCTCGATGAAACGAGTTTTGCAGAAAATTCAGGAGAGCCCGGTTATAACTACACGCCTGAAATCGGGGCACACGGAGCCTATATCTGTAATTTGACACAGATGCTGATAGATCCTGATGATGACTCAATAGTAGATGTTTTCCCTGCCATACCTAATGAATGGGAATATCAGAAAGTAGCTATTGATGGCCTTATGACTACGGGAGCACTCTCTTTTAAGGCTGAACGCGATATCAATGGAGTAAAAGTTGAAATAACCAACAAAGCTAATTCTGCAAGAGAAAGAATAGTCAGGATAAAAACCCCGAGGTTCCTGGATGTCCATGGTGCCGAAAATCTTCCAATAGAAGATGGATTTATAGTTATTAATGTCTCTTTATTGCCGGGAGAAACAAAAAGTTATGAATTCACTTTTAGCCCTATGGATATTTCTACCGGTATAAATACGGATGGTTCCAAATCTGAGAAAGACCCTTTTATAGTTTATCCGAATCCCAATTCAACAGGCTCTCTGAATATTGCAGACTCTGAGAAAATTGACGAGTTGTTGATTTATTCCATGACAGGGAAAATGGTAAAGAGATTTCAGAATCAGGCACGTAGTTATGATATCGGCGGATTGAAACCAGGTATTTATATTGTGCAGGTTAAGGCTGATAATATTTATTATGCCAAACGCTTAATTATCATCAAATAAATCTTTGATTACTAAAGAATCCCGGTTTTTGTTAAATCCGGATAAGTTCGGTTTTAAAACTTATTCCCAAAACCCAATAAAATTAAAGTAACCAATCAGTTCCATTAAATCATTGATTAACAATTATATGCCACAGATTACGCAGATTTCACAGACAATATTTAAATAATTATGATCTAATTTCATTAAAAAACTGCTGAAAGCAGTTTAAATCGGTGAAATCAGCGTAATCTGGTGCGCCACGAGGCGTGCGTTTATTAAAACAAATACCTATAAGGATGAAAGAACCTTACAACCCAATTTGCCGTTCAGGTTGAAGACCGCCCGACGCACTGTCAGGAAACGAGCTTTGTGAAGCTTGGGCG
>CAIRMR010000198.1 GCA_903879715.1 uncultured Bacteroidales bacterium | reverse complement strand
TCCCTAACGGGACAGTCCCAGAGGGACTGAATATTGGTAGAATATAAAAACATTCGCTCCCAGAAGTCCCGTCAGGGACGATATGTTTCTGGTATTTCACATCTGTTGTTAAGTTAAGACAGCCAGGAGTTTATTAATCTGTTGAGTTTTCCAGCAGACCCTAAATACACTATTGTACCAACAAAAAAAACACAGCTACCTACCTTAGCAGATAACTGTGTTTTGCGGCTTTATGCCGATACTTTCCGAAACTTATTCTAACTCTTTTTCCGGACGGGTAACATACACTTTACGCCCGGCATAAGCCATTGCGAGAGTAAGCAGTATTAACGTGCCGTTGCCAACCGGCGCGCCTGCGCCTATACGGCCACCAACAACCGGAGTTGCTCCGTCCTGCTGGCCGGCATGAGGTTGTGCGTTAAGACTTAAAGCAGTTGAAAATACCAGGAAGGCAGTCAGGAAACTATATTGAAGTACTTTTTTCATAATTTTATTTTTTTATGTTTTTGAATCCGGTTTCCCGACTTATTGAACAACTACCATTTTACGTGTGAGCGACGTTTTGCCGGTAACAACTCTTACCAGGTAAACACCGGCTGAAGCTGCGCGCAGCGTGGTTTCGCCCTTGTTCAGGGTTGAAGTTGCAAGCAGCTGCCCCGATACCGAATACAGGTAAACAGTGCCTGTAGCAGGCAGGCTGTGGGTTACACGGATAATACCATTATCGGAAACTACTCTTATACCGGAAGCATTTAGTTCATTCACAGCAGTTACAGATGCAAAACTCAGCAGGAAACGGTTTTCATCATCGCCGGGAGCAGCATCGAAGGTATAAACAGGATTTATCCTCATATCCTGCGAAGTTCCCAGTTTTAAGTCATCCAAACGAACTGGCAGTGAAGCGTCGAAGCTTTCGATACCCGAAACATTAATTGTATAGGAAGTTGACGCGCCGACTTTAAGGCCAAGAGCTACATTTGAGTTTGTTGTATAATCAGGTAAGGTATTTACGGCTGCTTTTTCGTTAGGCAGAATTGAATACAGCTGAGGAGCGGCATCTAAACCGGCTCTTTTGTATGCATCAAATGCCTGGTCGAAGTTTGCGGTTGCTTCCGGGTTAAACTTAACATAGGTTTTATCGGAATAATTATTTCCAGCTATTGAAAGAGTAAGCATTTCACTATTGCTGATGCTTTTAAGGAATGAACCGCCTATAGTTTTAGATGAAGTAGGTATATTTAATGTATTAGTCGAAGTTGTAACTTTAACAAAAAATCCCTGCATAGGAGCAATTGTTCCATTAGGAGCACCGCCGCCATTAATTGAATACGGCAAATAATTCCCTGAGCCACCTTCATCCCAAACATAAGCTGATCCGTTAACATCACCCGTAGCACTGATTTGTGCAGCATCAATTCCACAAGTAAATGTATTTCCCAGCAGGTGCCAGCCTTCATAATCCGGATTGCCATTGATTTCTGAAAAAGACAGACCCGATAAAGACTGCCCGGCATTATTGTTGAGTGTGCCTGTGAATGACAATGGAGTTGTTAATTCAAAATTTATTGAGTAACCGATATTAGGAGCTACTGTACTGGCATTTCCCAGGCGATTCCATGCAGCTGAACCTTCCACGTATTCATCAATATAGGCGAGATCGAAAAATGGTGAAGCAGTTATACCTGTAGTTGTTGGAAGACAGAATAAGTGCCAGAGAGCACCTCCTGTTACATCAAGATTAACAGTTGCATCAACTCCTGCAGTATTATTTTTCAGTTGACCACCGGGGTTAATAACAAGGCCGGAAGTGCCGGCGGAATTGGTAAGGGTGCCTGAAACGGTAAGAGAACCAGTGTTAGTTAAAGTTAGTGAACAGGAATTATTAATGGTCAGTTTGCCAACAGAAATAGTAGAAGAAATTGAAGCAGAACCATTAATTATTGCATCTGAACTACTACTCGGAACAGATCCAGTACTCCACCTTGCTGTTTCCGACCAATCACCTGTACCAGTAAATACAGGCACTGCCCCAACTATATCAGACCAGGTATTGGAAATCCTGATGCCAGCAAGAATTAGAGCTGGATCAGAAGAAGCACCTCCTTGGCGAAGAGCGACTGAACCTACTTCAGTAAAGTCTGTACTTGCGGCATCTGTATTCGCAATCCAACCAGTAGAAGGCTCAACAGTATTTAAAATTGGATTAACATAAATTGAAGCTACGTCATTTGTGACGTCGCTTATAATACTATATTTGAGAACAACAAGATAAGTAGTATTTAAAGCATAAGAGAATGCTGTATAATTAGCTGTAGCTGTTGATTGAGCGATACCGAATGCTAAATTATTGGAGGCATCTTTTTTAACAAAAATACGTCCTCTAAAAGCTGTACTAATTGCTGTTTGTCCAAGGTGAAAAAAGTAATCTCCTGTTGTTGTTGCCGAAGTAACATTCACGAGAAAAGAAGCATATACAATTCCACTGGTTTGAGGAGTAAAGGTTCTGTTTATATCTTCACCCGTACCCGTTTTTAAAGTAATTTCATTACCTAAACCTGAAGATAAATATCCAGGATAAGTAATTGAGCCAGTTTGCACCGTAATGGGATTGGCACCTGTGCTATGTACATTCCAGCAATTCGCTGATAATGCTGTACCTATCGTATAGTTGAAATTTTCAACATAAGGAAATCCAGCCGCAGCACAGGCAACCGTACCACTTACCACTTTATCAACCTGAGTTGCTCCAGTACTTGTAAAAGATATTGTACCAGGGTATGATCCACTACTAACTCCAGTCAGTCTGACATATACACTACCACTAAAACCTGAGCCTAAAGACAAAGTGGATGTCCATGGCGCGACATCTGTTGTAGAATATTCATACCCGGCAACAGCAGTTACGCTTATGCCAGCAATTAAATTCGTCCCTGATACAGTAACTGATTGTGATACTGAAGGTGTACCAATCGTAGAATAAAAAGCACTAAATGTAACAGTCGCTGTAATTACAGGTGGTGGAGCTGTTACACTTCCGCTTACTGCTTTATCAACCTGGGTTGCGCCTGTGCTTGTAAATGATATTGTACCAGCCGGTGTTCCAATACTTGTGCCTGTTAAACGAACATGTACAATCCCGTTAAAGGATGAAGCAAGCGATAACGTGGATGTCCAAGGAGCAGCGTCTGTAGTCGAGTATTCAAATTCACTAACAGCTGATACCTCTATTGTTGAAGTCAGATTCGACCCTGAAACTGTTAGTGGTTGTGAGGCGGAAGGAGTTCCAACAGTTGTTGAAAAAGCGCTGAAAGTACCAATAGCATTAATTACCGGTGTGAGCGGATTAACTACACCTGTGACAGCTTTATCAACCTGTGTTGCACCAGTACTAGTAAATGAGATGGTTCCCGAGGGTGATCCAACGGTTGCACCTGTTAAACGAACAGAAACACTACCACTAAATGATGATGCAAGAGATAATGTTGAAGTCCATGTTGTATTATCGGTTGAATATTCATATCCTGCAACTGCAGACACATCTATATTAGCAGTTAGATTCGATCCTGATAATGGTACCGATTGCGAGGCAGAAGGAGTTCCGATGGTTGTAGTGAAAGCGCTAAAAGTACCTGTCACAGATAAAATTGGTCCAGAAACTGGTGCTACCCCAAATCCTGAAAGACCAGCTGGAAGCGTTGCAGGTAATGTCGAAATTACCGAAAAACGCAAACTTGGATCAGTCCATGCAGAAGCACCAGTTGATATTCCTGTTAGAATGGCAATATTCTGATTGGCAGTATTAACTGTTCCACCAGTCCATGAGGTACCAGGATCTACACCAGGTGTTCCGAAAATATCAGTTGTTGTTGCACCATATTTTACAGCTAACGCGTCATCGCCATTAAAAGTAAATGAAAACGAACTAAATGTAACAGTAGTTAGTCCTTGACCAGTCAGGTATGTGCCTATTTCAGGGGTTCCAATCACCATCACTGCTCCAGGAGCAAGAGTGCCTGTGCTTATGGTAACTAAAGTTGCTAATGCTGCGCCATTAGTTCCTTGCTGAATTAGCAGATTGTTTGTCGAAAAGTCTAATGTACCGGCAGTATTATTCCAAATTTCAACACCTTTAGGTACTGATCCAGAATTAGTTTCAACATATTGGCTTATAATCTGCCCCCGCCCAATTCCCGGCAGCAGCATAAGAATAACTAAAGCAGCTATTGCAAAGCTGCACGAAGAGCGTAATTTTTTAATCATAGTGATTTGGTTAGTTAGTTCGTTATTTTGGGTTTACTTTGGTTCAGATATAGAAAAGAGAACACAACCTGCTTGTCGCAGTTGGAGAGTAAAACTAGAAACAGACAAACAAAAAATGTATGTGCAGATTACTTTAATCAGAATAATTAAAAACAATCAAACAGACAATGATTTGCTAAATCTTCAGAAAGCAAATATATTTTGTTTTTTAATACAAAAAAAAAAATAGAAAAATATTTGTATTAACAAATTGTTATGAATGAGCGTTATAAAAAAACCTCCCAATCCTGGCTTAGAACTGCCTCCACACATGCGAAGGAATCAACTTATTTATTTTAAAGTTGTTATTATTCACAGGCCAGTCTGTACTTGTTGCATAGAACTACACAAAAAACCAAATGAAATCAATAAAACGAATCCCTTTTAAAAAAATCCTTATTTCCCTTGCGGTTTTACTATCCTCAGCCATCCTGCTGGCAGTGCTGTTCTTTTTATTGGTTTATTTCGGAGGATTCGGCCGCCTGCCCGGTAAAGCTGAATTGTCGGCAATCAGTAACGAGGAGGCTTCGCGGGTGTATTCGTCGGATAATATTTTAATAGGGGAATATTTTGCCGAGAACCGTACCAATATTCACCGGGAAGATATACCTCCTCACCTGGTAAACGCACTGATAGCTACCGAAGACAAGCGCTTTTTTACCCATAAAGGGTTTGACACCCAAAGCTATTTCCGCGTTTTCCTGAAAAGCATATTGCTTGGCGATAACAGTAGTGGTGGCGGAAGCACGCTTACACAACAGCTGGTTAAGAATCTTTTTGGCCGAAACGATTATGGGTTTTTGAGTATGCCGGTTAATAAAATAAAAGAAATCATAATTGCTTCACGCATCGAAGAACTGTATACCAAAGAAGAGCTTTTAACCTTGTATTTCAATTCCGTGCCATTCAGTGAAGATGTTTATGGTGTGGAAACCGCCGCTCACAGGTATTTTAACAAGCAAACCAAAGAGTTAACTGTTGAAGAATCAGCGGTGCTGGTAGGCATGTTGAAAGCAAACACGTATTATAATCCCAGGCTCAATCCCGCTCATTCGCTGGCACGACGGAATATGGTTTTAAAACTGATGGCCAGGTCAAACTATTTAACGGCTGAAGCCTCGGAGAGATTACAGAAATTACCGCTAAAACTCGATTATGAAAACGTAAGCATTAATCCTCCCGCCGGATATTTTGTTTACCAGGTGAAGAAAAAGACATCAGAAATCCTGGAATCAATTAAATCCAACACAGGCAAGGATTATAAGCTCGAAAAAGATGGCCTCAGGATATACACCACACTAAATATGCAGGTGCAGGATCTGGCGACAGAATCAATCAAAAAGCAGCTGTCGGCAATGCAGAAACTGCTCGACAGGGAACTTGAAAACTACAACGTTAAAAAGAAATGGTATAAAAACCAGAAACAGCATTCCAAAACCTATGAAAATGATACCCGTATAAAGCAATACGAAGTATTTGGGTGGGAAGGTGTCCAGGTAAAAAAGATGAGTAAACCCGACAGTTTATGGCATTATTATAAGATGCTGAACGCTGCCGTGCTGATAACCAATCCTAAAGACGGCGCAGTACTGACCTGGATCGGAGGCAACGATTTCAGTACCTTACCCTTTGATATGGTATTGTCGCACCGCCAGATTGCTTCAGCCTTTAAGCCTTTTTTATACGCGACGGCTATCGAGAAAGGAGAATCGCCCTGTTTGTACCTTACCAATGAAGTAAATAAATATCCTGAATACGAGGATTGGGAGCCTCAGAACGCTAACCACGCGTCGACTCCCGACAGCACTGTAGCGTTATGGTATGCCTTGGCACATTCGATGAATCTCCCGACGGTGGACTTATTTTTCCGCGTGGGTGGCGAAAACCTGGTTCATACATGCCGGAAGTTAAAATTCCCACCGGTGGCTGACAACGCGCCTTCCGTGGCATTAGGAACACTTGATTTATCTCTTTACGAAACGGTAAGGGCCTATTCAGCTTTCGCCAACCAGGGCCGCATGAATGAATTGGTGATGATTACTAAAATTACTGATTCGAAAGGGAATATCTTGTATAGCAATAAACCTGCCGGGCAGGAAATGATCTTTAGCCAAAAAACCGCCCAGATCCTAACAGCCATTTTGCAGGAAGCCATTAACCAGGGAACGGGGGCAAGAATACGCAGCACGTATGGAATACACTCTGCGCTTGCCGGGAAAACTGGCACCGCGCAGAACTATTCGGATGCCTGGTTTATCGCTTATACTCCGGATATAGTTTTGGGAACCTGGGTTGGCGCGCGTACTTCGGATATACATTTTTTCAGCAGCAATGGATCAGGGACGGCCCTGGCATTACCTATTGTAGCCAATGTACTCAGGGGAATGGAAACCGATGCCGGCTTACAGCGAAAATTCCTCACCTCCTTTGGCATTCCCGACGACATTTATTCCTTCCTGCAATGTGATCCATACCGGCAGGTTGGAATCGGCGGGTTTTTCAACCGGCTGTTCAGCCCTGACGCAAAAAAAGATACAGATCCCCGTGAAATAGAAAAAGAAAAAGAAAGCAAGGGCGGGAATTCCTTCTTCAGGAAGATATTTAAGCGTAAAAAGTAGACATACTGCCTGCTAAGATTTTCAGGTAAACATATATATAAAAAACCGGGAGTCAGTTCTTACTCCCGTAATAGTTTAAAGAAATTACAAAGCAGGATTAGCTTAAACTATATGTGCTGAATAATTTACTTAAAACGTCTGATTTAAAAGGTTTTTGAGTATTCCCGTCCATTCCGGCTTTCAGACATTCATCTTTATCCGGGTTTGTTGTAATTGCGATAACGGTGGTATGTCCTTTAGCAAGATAATCACTTTCTATTTTCCGGATTTCTCTTACTGCCTGCAGGCCATCCATTTCCGGCATTTGCACGTCCATCAGGATAAAATCATATTTTTTATTTTTGAATTTCCGCACTGCTTCATTCCCGTTTTTTGCGATATCCACTTCGTGACCCTTCTGCCTCAGGTAGTATGCTGTGAGTTTTTCGATCATCTCATCATCTTCCGCCAGCAATATATTAAGTTTTCTCATTATGCACGTATTCCTGTTAAATCACATTAATTTTTCAATGTTCAAATAATTACGGGTTTTTCGCAATCATTGCAGAACATACAATTGGCATACCTTAAATTTCAAGATACTGGCAATTAATTAATTGCAATTTCGCTTTGTCAAAATCCACACGATATCTGTCCCATAATGAAAATCAAATGCTCATTTGTTGGCCGGTTTACTCCACTTGCGACAACTCTTTCAAACGCCGGGCGATTCACCTGGCTTAGACTTTTCATGTTCTGATTGGTGCTTCTGAAGAAAGCTTTCAAATCTGATTTTCAATACATTAATTCGGATCTTTATAAAAAAACTCAGAACCTGAATAAAAACAAGACATTCCTTCTTAACTTTGAAAATCCAAAGCCTAAAGATGCCAGCAAAAATCAGAAGACAAGGAATCAACTATTCCAGTCACTTAATGACTGATTTGATTTAATCTCCACCTATGAATAATACTTTAATTCCGGTAATGCCTAATCATCCAAAAAAAAATTCAAAAGCTGTTCCTATGAAAAAGTTCTACCTGTTTTTGTTTTTACTATTTGCGTCATATATGGTTTCTGGTCAAACCCAAATCAATCTGACTTTCGAGGCAAAAGATTCGCAATCGCAGAATCCGCTTACCCTGGAAAGTATTTATATACAGAACATAACTGAGGATTGTGATACGTCACTTTCGAATGAAACAATTTATAATTCTGTATCCTGGGTAATTCCGAATGCTACCTGGCCAGTTGGAATTGGCGAAGTGTATGCCGGTGGAAAAGGCTCAATCATGATAAATCAAACTTTCCCGAATCCGTTCCAGGGCGAAACTAAAGTAAACATATACAAGGGGAAAAGAGGCCCGTTGAACCTGGCGTTGGTGGATGGGTTGGGAAGAACACTTGTTTCTTATCAAAACGAATTTGAGAAAGGATATCATTCATTCAGGATTTTATCTTCAATAAAAGGAGTTTTAGCAGTATCCGTGTCAGATGGCCAGGATAAGAAATCAATTAAAGTAATTAATACTTTGGAGGGGCAGCCAAGAAACAGCATACTTTATCTGGGGCAAACCCCGGGATTTGAAAACAGAAATTTAAAAAGCTTAGAAAACTCAGGTTTTAGTTTCTATTTGGGTAACGAAATGACTTTTACGGCTTTTGTCACCGGGTATTTGGACCAAACAATAACTGACAACCCTGCTTCTGACAGCACCTATACTTTTTACATGACCGTATCAAACCTACCTGAAGTTGAAACTTCTTCTGTTACAGATATAACTCAAAGCACTGCCAAGTGTGGCGGAAATGTGATCACCGACGGTGGAGAGTCAGTAACTGCCCGTGGAGTATGCTGGAATACTACCGGCTCACCAACTACAAGTGAAAGTTTCACCGTGGATGGCGATGGAACAGGATATTTTACCAGCAGTTTATCCGGGTTAACCCCCGACACCAGGTATTATGTTTGCGCGTATGCAACCAACAATTCAGGCACTGTTTATGGTAGTGACGTGACATTTAAAACTTCGATTCCACTGCTGGTAACAGAAGCAGATATTAATGATACATTAATGTACTGCTATTCAAAACTTTCGGAATACAACGAATTTCTTTACCTTTTTGACGCAGTTTATTCAAATACTTTTCCGGCACCTGATGTTTCGTGGACCGATATTTACAACCACACTCCATTAAGCGATAATGCAAAGATTTTAATGCTTTGGTCAAAAGCGTTTGATATTATCTACAAAACGAATCTTGTTATCCAGAGTTCAGAAATAGTAATCACCGACCAGCAAACGCATGATCAAATTATAGCACAGGCAAAGGCAATAAGAGCATACCTCTATTCTAACCTGGTAAATTGGTTTGGTCCGGTTCCTATCGAAGAAGGAACTACTGAAGGGGTAATTCCCAGGGCAATGATTGATGAAGTATTATCGTTAATTAAGCAGGATGCACTTGAAGCATCCCAATCTTTACCTGCAAGCTGGTCAATACCTGACAAATTCAGAATTCCTCGGTTTTTCGCTAACGCATTATTGTCGCGGGCATATCAGTACACTAATAGTTACACTGAAGCGCTAAACCCAACGCAAGAAATAATAAACAGCGGAATGTATGCCCTGAGCGCTGAAATTAATAACTTCACTTCAGCAAGTACCGAAATTTTCCTGGGATTTGATAAAGGGAATAATACTGAATTTAATAATTTCTTCGATAAAGGCTCGTATGTGCCGGTTATCCGGTATACTGAGTCATTCCTGGTTGCCGCGGAAGCGTCATTTTTTTCAGGAAATACAACGGCTGCAATCAATTACATTAATTTGTTAAATATCAGGCGTGGCTTACCAACTGTTACATCACTAACCAGCGATGAATTATTCCAACACTGGAACACTGAACTGGTGAAAGAAGGCAATACGTTTATTACGTTAAAAAGGTTTGGGAAAGCACTAAATTTGGTACAATCGCCACATAGATTAGTGCTTCCGGTTCCACAATTCTTCATCATTAGTAATCCATATCTGACACAAAATCCTGGATATTAAAACTGATGTAAAAAGTGCTCCGTGCTGCGACCATGACATTTCGAAATTTCAATCAGGTTTAACTATAAAAAATAAGTATAATGCCTTTGTCTGGATGTATCTAAGTGATACTTCCAGTATAAACTGCAATGTTAAATTAAAAGGGATTTATGATTCAAAAAAAATTGTAACTAATCAGTTTGACTAAAGTAAGGAAAAACAAATATATGCCACAGATTGCTCAGATTTCACAGATAATTATTTATCATTTTTAATTGAAATTAATTGAAAAACTGCTTAAAGCAGTTTGAAATATGTGTAATCCGTGTAATCTGTGGCAAAAACGCATTTTGATCAGACTGATTAGTTACAAAAATTTTAATATTTATTTTTAAAATCGTCAGAACGAATCCTCTAATTGGATTGAATTGTAAATATCTTTTAAATCTTTGGTATTTGAAATATTGTGGCTTTCATTACTTATTCCTATAGGCTCTATTTCCTTAACTACCTGGAAAACTGTCATTTTTATTGGTTCAGATGGCTCCTTAAGCCATAACTCATCCATCTCAATATCCGGCAATTTCCCTTTTGACCAGCTTTTATCTTCGGGTGTCACTTTATTCACCGAAGTAACATTCTCAAAAACGTTATTTTCCTGCCTGTCTACAGTATTATTTCGCTGCGGTAGCCTTGGCCGTTTTTGTTTCATTTCCATTTTTTAAAATTTTATTCGTCAACTTTTTTATTTGGATAAATTTTATGGCACAAAAATAACACATATCATTTAAATATGCACTTACATGTTTATAATCCTTATACATTATCTTGTTAACATAACTGCAGGCAAGAATATGGATAGCATACGGTATAATTTTACCCATTGTGACACTTCATATTTTCTGATTCATTTTTATAATACGACTCATAGCTGGCGGGATTTTCCTGTAGTATAAGTTAAGTAAATTCCTTTTCGGTTTTTCCAGCTGAATATTGTAGTCAACAGTATAATAACAAATATATCAGACTAAAGTTGCCGGAAGCCAGAAAACCCGATTCGAATTACATTCACATAGAAGATCAGAGTTCAGCCCTCAGCAAATGGCTGTGATTATCAGTGATAAAGTAATCAATGCATATCTGAAGCCAGATTAAAACATATTTCTCTTCCGTTTTACCTAATTTTGGCAATTGAAACTGAAACCCGCAAAATGAAACTCTGCATTGCCGAAAAACCCAGCGTAGCCAAAGAAATAGCCCGAATACTCCAGGCCGGCGTGCGCAGAGACGGATACTTTGAGGGAAATGGCTATCAGATTACCTGGACGTTCGGTCACCTATGCACCCTCAA
This sequence comes from uncultured Bacteroidales bacterium, assembly GCA_903879715.1. GTDB lineage: Bacteria > Bacteroidota > Bacteroidia > Bacteroidales > UBA4417 > UBA4417. The sequence continues at coordinate 3,152 of CAIRMR010000198.1, read as the reverse complement.
GAACCCTGAAGATTACACGCCCTATTGGAAGCAATGGAGAATGAACCTGTTACCTATGATTCCACCTCGTTTTGGCATAAAGCTTATTGATAATGAAGGGGTAAAAAAGCAGTTCGAAACCATTAAAAAACTGGTGGCAGATTGTGACGAAGTGATTAATTGCGGTGATGCCGGGATTGAGGGAGAACTTATACAGCGGTGGGTGCTAACCAAAGCGGAATGCAAGAAACCTATGCGGCGCCTTTGGATCTCATCGATGACCGACCAGGCTATACTGGAAGGATTTCAGAAACTTAAAGACGGCAGGGAGTTCGACAGGCTCTATGCTGCCGGGAATGCCCGCGCCATAGGCGACTGGTTGCTGGGGATGAACGCAAGCCGCCTGTACACGCTAAAATACGCCAACGGGAAAGGAGTGCTTTCTATTGGCCGGGTTCAAACTCCCACACTGGCCCTGATTGTTCGCCGGTACGAGGAAATTCAAAATTTTGTTGCAAAGCAGTATTGGGAAGTTAAAACAACCTATCGCAGTGTTGTTTTCAACTCAGTCACCGGTCACTACGATACGGTCGAAGATGCCGCAAAAATCATTGAGGAAATTAAAAGCAAGCTGTTTGAGATTGTATCGTTTGAACAGAAGAAAGGTAACGAAGCGCCTCCAAAGCTGTTCGACCTAACAGCATTGCAGGTGGAATGCAACAAGAAGTTCAGCTTCACCGCCGAGGATACGCTGAAGTATATTCAAAGCCTGTACGAAAAAAAAATGGTTACCTACCCGCGCGTGGACACCACTTTTTTGCCTAATGATATGTACCCCAAAATAGAGGGAATCCTGAAGGAAATGGAGCCTTACGCCAATTTTACCGCGCCGCTTCTCGGGAAACCAATCCGGAAGAGTAAGAAGGTGTTCGACGACGACAAGATTACGGATCACCATGCGATAATACCTACAGGAGTAAGACCTTCGGGTTTACTGCTGGAGCAGAAAAGGGTTTACGATTTGATCGCCCGGCGATTTATTGCCGCATTTTACCCTGACTGTATTGTGTCGAACACCACCGTTATGGGAATAGTAACATCGCATGAGTTTAAAGCCACCGGGAAGGTTATTCTTGAAGATGGCTGGAGAGTTCTGTATCCAAAAAAGGAATCCGAAAAAGATGAAGACTCCGATGCCGCTCAGGAACAGATTATGCCCAACTTCGTAAAGGGCGAGAAAGGTGAGCATACCCCTGAACTGCTCGAAAAGCAGACTCAACCTCCCAAGATTCACACCGAAGCCACACTTCTCCGGGCCATGGAAACGGCGGGGAAACAGATGGAAGATGAGGAACTGCGTGAGCTGATGAAAGATAATGGAATCGGGCGCCCTTCGACCCGCGCCAACATCATTGAAACACTTTTCAGGCGTAACTACGTGGTACGGGAAAAGAAAAATCTCGTTCCCACGCAAACCGGAATTCAGCTGATAAACACTATTCAGAACGAGCTTCTAAAGTCGGCCGAGCTCACAGGAATATGGGAACGCAAGTTACGCCTGATCGAAAAAGGCGAATATGATCCTAAAACTTTCCTCGACGAGATGAAAGCGATGGTATCGCAGTTGGTGCAGGAAGTTTCACAGGAGCAAAAGCAAATGATTGTAATTGAACAGATCGAAGAGGGAAAGAAACCCGAAAAAGATGAAAAGCCAAAGTTACCTGCAGTAAAGAAACAAGCGGTAAAAAAAATCGCTGCAAAGCCTGTGAATATAACCACTTTAACCTGCCCGAAGTGTAAAACAGGTACCATGCTCAAAGGCAAAACCGCATTCGGATGCAGCGAGTATAAAAACAGCTGCACCTTCAAAGTATTGTTTGAGCAGTATGGGAAAGTCATCTCAGAAAAGCAGCTCTTCACCCTGATTCAAAACGGGAAATCCAATAAAATCCAGGGCCTGATGGTAGATGGTTTAACAGTAGATTCAGTACTAATGTTTGATGCTGTTTTTAATGTGGTACCTGAAAGCCAGGATTTCCACGAATAAGCAACTAATAAACCTTAATTAGCTGCGATAAAATCGGAATACTTGCCCAGGCAGGCAGTGCCGGATGGCTGCAGGGTTATTTTTTTTATCACAACATAGCCAATTATTTGATAATGAATGACTACCCGTTTGAAAACTCAGCGATTCTCTGCGTTTAAACCTATTTTACCGCAGAGTACGCTAAGAAAGCACAAAGCTTCGCAGAGGTGCTCTTTTTTTTAAAGGTTTAGGTACGCAAGCAGAAAGTCATAAAATATTATATCGCGCCATTATAACCTGAAATAAATATTCAACCTGTAAAGTTAAATTGGTGCGTATAAATACAGGTAATCTTACATTCAATTAAATGACCTTAAAATAAGTCAGGTTTTAAAGGCTAAAATTCAGTAGCTAATTCATGTGTTATTATTTGTTAATTCATTACTTCTTTTCAGCGGTATCAATGCTTGCTTCGCAGGTATTTTTAACGGGTCACATGCCCGCCCTATGCAGGCGGGGAACTCCATGACAAAAAATAACATTCTACTGTGGGTCAAAATTGATTGATTTTGTCATGTTCGTTTTATCAGGTGATTTATCAGTTATGGCATTAATTTCATATTAATACTATTGATATTTTTTTTATATTTGTGATGCTTTAAAATCGAGTCTGGAGTGATTTAAAAAAAATCCTCAAAGTTCATGATCACCACTATCTATACTACCTGAAGCTTACTAAACTTTATGGATCATGAATATTCTAATCGCGGAAGATGATGTAATGAATCAGTTGCTAATAGGAATATTCATGAGTAACCTGGAATGGCATTACACTATAGTAGAAAATGGTTTCCTGGCAGTTAATGCGTGCAGAACAGGTAGTTTTGATGCTATTATAATGGATATTGAGATGCCTGCTCTTAATGGTAAAGAGGCTGCCAGGCGAATAAGAGTATTCAATAAAGTTATACCTATAATAGCATTTACAGCTTACGCCAATATTCATAATACAGTACTCCCCAATCTTAGGACAGCTTTAAGTCAAAGTTAAGATATGTTTTGTTTCTCGGACAAAACCGGAAATAACTTTTTGACCTCCTTAACAAGGTCAAAAAAAGTTATTCTGGTTTTAAGCCGCAATGTGGTA